>CAJWCD010000204.1:0-2162 GCA_913020725.1 uncultured Pseudomonadota bacterium | reverse complement strand
CTCGACTTTTTGGTTGGAATGCGCGGGGCCGGCATTCCCCGGGAATCGCATTGACGGAAATCTCTTTCCACAATCCCGCCTCCGGAACTTCAGGAGACGGTCCCACCTCCTGTCGGGAACGACTTGCGTTCGTAGGCAAGTACCTTTAGCGTAAACAGCGGTTTACTTGCCACGATCCCTAATAAAGTCGCCAGATGGACAGCACTGCACTTCCAATCCTTTCGCTCATCGTCTTTTCTCCGTTGCTGGGCATCGCCCTCGCAGCAGTGTTCCGGAACGCTGGAAATGACGCTCCCGCCAAAATTGTGGCGCTGCTGAGCAGCGTCGCCACCTTTGTCCTCAGTCTGCACCTCTGGGTAAACTTCGACTCGACCACGGCGGAGTTGCAGTTTGTTGAGCAAGCAGCATGGATTCCAGCTTTCGGCATTGAGTACTTGCTCGGATTGGACGGCCTCAACCTCTTCTTTCTGCTGATTGTCGCCTTCATCACGCCGCTCGCGTTGCTGGGTTCGTGGAACGTCTCCAAGCGCAACTGGCAGTTCCAGATTCAGATGCTGCTGCTGGAGATCGGAATGCTGGGCTGTTTCGCGGCGATTGACGTGATGCTGTTCTACGTTTTTTTCGAGGTGACGTTGGTGCCGATGTACTTCCTGATTGGCATTTGGGGCGGACACAACCGGCTCTACGCGGCGATGAAGTTTTTCATCTACACCGTCGTTGGTTCCCTGCTCATGCTCGCGGCCATCATCTACACCGCGAACCTCTACCACAGCCTCCACGGAAGCTGGTCCTTCAATGTCCTCGACTGGTACGGCATGGACATTCCGGCGGAGACGCAGTACTGGCTCTTCCTCGGCTTTGCAGTCGCTTTCGCGGTCAAGGTGCCGCTCTTTCCGTTGCACACGTGGCTTCCGGACGCGCACTACGAGGCGCCCACTGCCGGATCAGTGCAACTGGCGGCGGTGCTGCTGAAACTTGGCCCTTACGGTTTTCTGCGCTTTGCCATGCCCGTCTTCCCGGCAGCGGTGTATGACCTTGCCCCTGTGATGATGATCCTCGCACTTTGCGGAATTCTTTACGGTGGCCTCGTGGCCATGGTGCAGCAGCAAATCAAGCGGCTCATCGCCTACTCCTCGGTTGCACACATGGGTTACATCATGCTCGGCCTCTTTGCGCTCAACGAAATCGGCATCGCCGGAAGCTGGATCCAGATGATCAACCACGCGATCGTCACGGGGGCGCTCTTCCTCACGGTCGGCATGATCTACGAACGCACCCACACGCAGGAAATCGTCGAGTACGGAGGGGTTATTCACACCATGCCGAAGTTCGCAGTCTTCCTCATTTTCTTCTCGCTTGCCTCGATCGGGGTTCCCGGACTCAACGGTTTCGTTGGAGAGGTGCTGACCATGATTGGGGCCGCGCAGGTCAACATCTGGTACGCGATCCTCGCTGCCGCCGGAGTCATCATCGCCGCCATCTACATGCTTTGGATGGTGCAGCGCGTTCTCTTTGGCCCGCTCGTCAAGGATCTCGTCAAGAACCTCAAGGACCTCTCCTTCCGGGAAGTGGTCGTGCTGGTGCCGCTTGCGTTTTGGGCGATCTTCCTCGGCGTGTACCCGCAGCCCTTCTTCGACCGCATCGAGGTCAGCGTCAGCCACTACATCGAGCAGGTGAAGTCCAACGAGCCGCGCTTTGCACAGGACGAAGCCCAGCGCGAAACCACTTGGTGGCTCAGTTCGCTGAAGCCTTGATTCCCAGAAGAAGTTTGGGGCAATGGTGGACATGACTGGTCTCGATCATCGGTTTCCTCGTTTCACGGGTAGGATGGACTCATCCTTTGGAGGATACCTTATCATTTAGAATTGTGCCACTACTGAATTTTTCAACAGACCCTGATTATGAAGCAGGTTCGGCTATGAAAATTAAAATTGCCATATTGTGTGGAGGAAAAGGTAAGAGGTTAAGGCCTTATACCGAAGAGATACCTAAAACCCTTGTCCCTCTTAACGACAAGCCCATATTGGATTACAATCTGGAGCTTTTTTCCGGTCAAAAGTTGAATAATTTTGTATTATGTGTTGTTTCATATTTCCCATTATTATTAAAAAAACATTTTTTTTGCTCTTTGTTTTGGAATTTGGATTTATTTTTTAAAGATT
>CAJWCD010000203.1:0-2175 GCA_913020725.1 uncultured Pseudomonadota bacterium | reverse complement strand
AACCACCGACACACGGATTTTCAGTCCGTTGCTCTACCAACTGAGCTATCTGGCCAAAGACAAGTGAGGAGGGTTCCTCATGGGGCAAGCGGCTGGTGCCGTTACGATTTCACTCGCATTTCAATTATAGGAGATCCCCCTAATCATACAAGGAAAATCACGATGTTCTGTGTGGAGTCAACTCGTAAACGCAAGAGGCGGTCTGCTGCCGGAGCAGCGTTGATTTGGAGCTAAGCCAAATTTTCCGGAGACATCCGTCCCATGTCGATCGCTTGCATTTGGGGGGGCGTTGAGCGTGGGTGAGGATGAAGTTGCAGAGAAACTCCTCATCGTTACGTTCCGGAAAATCGCTCCGGTAATGCGCCCCTCGGCTTTCCTGACGGGCCAAGGCACAACGGACAATCGCCTCGGAGACATCGAGCGCGTTTTCCAGATTGAGAGCCGCCGACCACGCAAGGTTGTAGAGCGGACCTCCGGGGCAGCCGACTTGGGCGAGTTCTGTGCGCAATTCCACCAATTCGGTGAGGGCTTGCTCAAGTTGCGCTTGGTTCCGGACGACTCCGGCCTTGCGCCACATGGTTTCGCGCAGTCGGTCCCGCAGAGCGAACACGGAAAGTCCGCCTTCCCGCAACAGCGGAGTCTCGCAGCGAGCAATTTGCTCCCGGACTGCCGCTTCGTCGGCAGCAACCGACGGTGCGGACTGCACCCATGCGGCGATCACGTCCCCGGCGATGCCCCCAAATACGGTGGACTCTGCAACTCCGTTGCCGCCGAGACGATTGGCCCCGTGGACTCCGGCGGCATCTTCTCCCGCCACAAACAGCCCCTCAAGGTTGGTGTGGCACTCCGGGTTGATGGCGATGCCCCCCATCATGAAGTGCGCGGTGGGAGAGACGGTCACGGGTTCACGGGCCAGATCGAAGCCCACGTCCCGGCAGCGTTTGGTCATGCCCGGAAAGTTGCCCTCGACAAACTCCGCGCCCAAGTGCGAAATGTCGATCAGCACCCCTTCTTCCTCGGTGCCGCGTCCGGCCATGATTTCCAGATAGCTTGAGCGCGAGACCACATCACGGGTGGCGCGTTCGCCGCGAGGGTCGTAGCGCTCCATGTAGCGTTCGCCCAAGCCGTTGCGCAGGTAAGCTCCCGCGCCCCGCAAGCCTTCCTCCAACACGGTTCCGGAAATCTGGTTCTGGCCCACAAGCAGCCCGGTTGGGTGGAACTGCACCATCTCCATGTCCATCAACGTCGCTCCGGCCCGGAAGCCCATCGCGATGCCGTCACACGCCTTGTCGTGCGAAGCGGCGGTGATCTTGTACATGGTCGGCCCTCCGCCCGTGGCCAGCAGCGTCGCCTTGGCTTGCACAACCAAAAAAGCGCCCCGGCGCAAGTCAAGCAGCAACACCCCCGTCACCCGTTGTCCGGACGCATCGAGCAGCAATTCCACCGCACGGGTTTCCTCCAGAATCGTCGGCCCGGCGGCGGCAACCTGCTCGGAAAGGCGGTTGATGATCTCAATTCCGGTGAGGTCTCCCTTGTGGACCGTGCGGTCGTGGGACTGTCCGGCAAAGGGTTTTTGATGCACGGTGCCGTCCGGATTGCGGTCGAAGAAGCAGCCGACGCGGTTTTCCAATTCCAGCACGCGCTTGGGGGCTTCTTGCACCAGCCGCCACGCGAGTTCCTGATTGTTGAGCCACTGTCCACCCTTGAGCGTGTCCTCAAAGTGCGCTTGCAACGAATCCGGTTCGCGCAGCACCACGTTGTAACCGCCTTGCACCATGCGGGTGCAGCCGGATTTGCCGAACAAGCCTTTGACCGCAATGGTCACCGAGTGCGAAGATTTCGCATCTGCCAAATGCAATGCGGCGCAGAGTCCGGCTCCGCCGCTGCCGAGGATGAGGACATCGGTTTTGAGAGTTTCCCAAGTGGATTGTGGCATGCAGGACGAAAGGAAATCAGGCGGGAGCGAGGATTTTGGGAACGAACCAGAATGACGAGGCGAGGAAGACCGCTCCGCAGGAAACCAGCACCGCCCAAAACAGCCACTTTTGCTGGTGGCTGAGGTCAAAGAAATCAACGGCGATGATCCGGAGGCCGTTGCAGGCGTGAAATGCCACAGCCAGCACGATCACGAACTCCGCCGCCGCAATTAGCGGTCCCTGAAACCACGCGAGGGTT
>CAJWCD010000202.1:0-2437 GCA_913020725.1 uncultured Pseudomonadota bacterium | reverse complement strand
GTCAAAGTCAGGCCGCACTACTCGAAGCCGCACTGGTCGCCTCAGTGGATCATGGCCCACAGGCACCGGCTATCGCAGCGGCTCGGATGGCGGTCACCTGTGGTGTCTCCCTGAACAATGCCATGGGCACCGCAGTGAACATGCTGGGGGATGTCCACGGTGGAGCTGGCGAGCAGTGTCTGGAATTCTTGCAGCAAATCCGAGAATGCACTGAAGGCGGAACCTCACTTGAGAACGCAGTTGGTGAAGCCATCAAAGCTTACCAGCGTACTCAGGGCAAACACCTCCCCGGATTCGGCCACAGGTTTCACAAACCTGTTGATCCACGGACTCTACGGTTGATGGAGTTGCTTGAAGAAGCAGAGCAAAACGACATTGTCAGCGGCGACTACCGACGAATTGGAATGGTAGTGCAGAAGCAGTTGAACAAGGGCCGAACCGCTGGGATTGCCATGAACATTGACGGAGCCACAGCTATTATCTTTGGAGAGCTTCAGTTCGCACCTCCGTTGGCTCGCGGATTGTTTTGCTTATCCCGCTCGGTCGGCATCTTGGCCCATGCGTGGGAGCAGCAGCAGCAAGGTGGGCGTAACAAAGGTCCGATCCCCCCAGAGTTTGGCTGGCACTACACAGGGCCGAATCCCCTTTCATCCTGAACAACATAGCAGCACAAGTGGTTCCGTACAGACTTCTCTACCTTGCCCTTGTCCTCACCCTCCGCGCTCCCTCTGAAAAAACGCTTGACCTCCCTCGTCCCTGCGCTACATCTGCTAACTTAACTTCTGTCGCACCTCTGAATTGAACTCAGGGGTGCTATTTTTCGCCCAAGCACTAATTACGCACACTAATGGACGAGCAAACCACATGAACAGCGTGCTGTATCAACTGATTCTGTCACAGTTCAAGCTGTTTTTCAGAGAACCGGGGGTGGTGTTCTGGTCTTTTGGGTTTCCGATTTTGATGGCTTGGATTTTGGGAATTGCTTTTGCGAACAAAGGCGAACTTTTGCGGAATGTAGCCGTGGTTTCTGGAAATTCTGAAACTATTTCTATCACTTCGACCAAGTCCAGTACAAGTCTTCCGGAATGGCTACTGAATAAAATCGGGAGTACTCCAACATCAATATCCGGAGCATCCGGATTAATCTGGGAAGTCGGAGAAAATGCAGGAGAACAGGCGCGTTTTCGATTCCTGGCGATGACTGAGGATGAGGCTGATTTAGCACTCAAACGTGGGCAAATCTCATTGTGGCTTGAAGGCAGTCCGGACGCGGATTTTCGCTATCGGTTTGATCCGGATAATGCGGAGGCGCGTTTGCTGTATTTGCTTTTGGAGAGAGCCTTCCAGAAACAGGAACATGCAAAACCACAAACAGAGGTGCGCCCGTTAACAACGATTGGAAGCCGTTATGTGGATTTTTTGGTTCCGGGTTTGATGGCGATGTCGGTTATGAATGCCTGTTTGTGGGGCATCGGTTGGAATTTGATTGAGTTGCGCATCAAAAAACTGCTGCGCCGGATCGTGGCCACTCCAATAAGAAAGTCTGTTTTTCTGCTGTCGCACACCTTAAACCGCATGGTTCTTGCTGCCGCTGAATCACTGCTGTTGTATGCATTTGTCCACTTCTATTTTGAGATCACGATTCAAGGCAGCCTGCTCGCTCTAGCTCTGGTGTTTTTAAGTGGTTACAGTGCCTTTGCAGGAATTGCGATTCTGATTTCATCCCGTGTGCAAAATACACAAAGTGGCAATGGTTGGATCAATGCTGTGACCATGCCGATGTTTATTCTTTCCGGCATCTTTTTCAGCTACCACAACTTTCCGGACTGGATAATTCCGTATGTCGAGGTGCTACCCTTGACCATGCTCGCCAACTCATTTCGGGGAATCATCTCGGAAGGTGTGGGTTTGCTGCAAGTGCTTCCGTCGGCACTCGGTTTATTCAGTATCGGAGGAATTTGTTTTTTCCTAGGCCTGCGCTTTTACCGGTGGCATTGATGGCTCAGCAACTGATCTTCACGAAGTTGAGGGATTTGGTGATTCTTGCTGAATTCGTTGACAACGTGTTTCACCAAATTTAAACCCTAGACCCTCGCATGACTCTCAACCTGCCCGACCAACTAACCCTCGCTGACCTCCAGAACGCCGCCCAGCGGATTCGCCCCTACACGGTCAAAACTCCCTGTTTCTCATGCGAACTGGGGGCGACCTCGCTCCAGCTCAAGTTCGAGTTCTTGCAACGCGCCGGCAGCTTCAAGGCTCGTGGAGCGATGAACAACCTGCTCCTGCTGAGTGAATCCGAGCGGCGACAAGGAGTGACCGCCGTCAGTGCCGGAAACCACGCCATCGCCACAGCTTATGCAGCACGAGAGTTGGACACGAGCGCTAAAGTGCTCATGCACCGCAAAGCCAACCCCTTCCGCATCCAGCGCGTTCG
>CAJWCD010000201.1:0-2611 GCA_913020725.1 uncultured Pseudomonadota bacterium | reverse complement strand
CCGGAGCATCGCGGGGCACGAGGTAGCCCATGTCGCCACCGTAGCCGAGCTTTTGCGTGAAGCCGTGTCCGGCGTAGTAGAAGAGCAGGCGGTTGTCCGGCTTGCGTCCGTGCCGCACGATGAACTCGCGCACGGCCCGCTCAAACTCGGCGCGGTCCGGATTTTCAACGAGGGTGACGGAAAAGCCGTTGTCCTCCAGCGCGCGCCGCACCTCGCGCACGTCCTCGCGCACTCCCCGCAGACGCGGCCAACCTGCCGTGTAGTCGCTCACGCCGATCACGAGCGCGTGACTCTCCTCGTAGAGTCCGACAGATTCGCCCGTCTGCGTCTTGATCTCAACGCGCTTGACGCCTCGGGTTTCAGCCGCAAAGGTAGGAAGCGCGAACAGCAGGAAGGCAAACGCCAGCAGGAGCTTGACAGGTGTATGTCTCAACGGGCCTCCTTGAGGGAGTGGGGTGAGATGATGGTGCCGACTCTACCACCGCGTCGAGGCCAAGACAAGGGTTTTGAGGTTTGCCACGGATTTCACGGATGGTCGCGGAGGGCTTCCCTTTTTGATCCGCGTGATCCGTGGCCCCCCCTTTTTGATCCGGCGCGAAGTCAGGTTTCCCGCGATTCGAAATCAATGCGGGGGTCCACAACCGTGTACATGAGGTCGCTGATCAGCCCCATCACGAGTCCAAGCAGGGTGAAGACATAGAGTGTTCCGAACATGACGGGGTAGTCGCGCTGGATGGTTGCTTCAAAACCAAGCAAACCAAGCCCGTCGAGGCTGAAGATGATCTCGATGAGCAGGGAGCCGCCAAAGAACATGCCGAGGAAGGCAGAGGGAAAACCAGCGATGATGATGAGCATGGCGTTGCGGAAGACATGGCCGTAGAGGATGCGGCTCTCGGTGAGTCCCTTGGCGCGGGCGGTGGTCACATACTGCCTGCTGATTTCATCAAGAAAGGAGTTCTTGGTGAGCATGGTCAGTGTGGCAAAGCCGCCGATCAGCGTGGCCAGCAACGGCAGGGTGAGGTGCCAAAAATAATCCAGAATCTGCTCCCACCACGGCAACTCGCTGAAGTTGTCCGAGAACAGCCCACGCAACGGGAACCACGCGAAGAATTCTCCGCCTGCAAAGAGGATGATGAGCAAGATCGCAAAGAGGAAGGTCGGGATCGCGTTGCCGAGGATGACAAGGGTGCTGGACCAGACGTCAAAGCGGGAGCCGTGTCGCAACGCCTTGCGGATGCCAAGCGGGATGCAGACCAGATAAACCGCGAGCGTGCTCCAGACGCCCAAGGAGATCGAGACGGGCATCTTGTCAATCACCAAGTCCACGACGCTGCGGTCCCGGAAGAGGCTGTCGCCGAAATCCAGCACGAGGTAATTCCGGAACATGTCATAAAAACGCACATGCGCGGGTTTATCGAAACCATACATGCGTTCGATCTCTTTGACAATGTCCGGATCAAGCCCCCGTGCCCCCCGGTACTTGGAGGTCATGGAGGAATCGCCGACTCCGGAGGGTTTCGACTCGCGCAGTTCCCCGCCTGTGGAGGTGATGCGGTCGGTGGCGCTGATCGCGTCCCCCTGCAATTTTGCGATCATTTGCTCGACCGGACCCCCCGGAACCACCTGGATGACCGCGAAGTTGATGAGCAGGATGCCGAACAACGTCGGAATGATCAGCAGCAGCCGACGGAAGATGTAGGCGGTCATGGGGTGGCCGGAGGCGGCTCAAACTCGATCCGTTCGTAGATTTCCGCCAACGGCAGTTCGATCTCCAAATCGTCCAAGACGATGCCCTCCCCCAAGTCCTGGGCCATGTGTAAGAGCCAGTCGTTGTCCGCCTGCCGACGGTAGTGCATCACGAAGGGACGGTCCTGCGCCACGAGCAGGTAGTGCTGCAACGAGTCCAGTCCTTGATACATCTCAAACTTTTTGCCGTGATCATAAGCTTCGGTGGAGGGCGAAAGGATTTCAAGAATCAGCAGAGGGTTGAGCAAGGTGTCCACTTGCTTGTCCTCCAATTCCGGACGGTCACACACCACCACGTCCGGATAGGTGTACAGCCCGTCCTCCTGCACCTTCACGCGCATGTCGCTGGTGAAGACTTCACAAGGTTTATCTCGGAAACGACTTCCAAAAGCAAAGTTCACATTGGATGAAATTCTATTGTGTTTCAGACTTGCTCCGGACATGGCGAACATTTCGCCCTGATAGTACTCGCTCTTGAATTCGGCTTGCCGCTCGATCTCCAGATACTCTTCTGGGGTCAGAAAAGGTTTTGGCAGTGCAGACATGAGCATCTCATTGAATGAAATTAGATTTCAATAACGGAGGTTTCTGGTAGCACGGGGCGGCGCCCCGTGCCCGCGTCCAACATCAGAGCGATTTCAAGTTCGGAGCAATTTCCCGCAGTTTGTCTTCCTTGGCCTCGTCAATCCACCAGGTGAAGAAGCCGAGTCCGTACTTGGGTGGAGTATTTGGGCGCGAGAACTTGTCCCAGTGCGCGAGCCGGAAATAGTTGATGTGCCAGTGCGGGACCATGTAGTGTCCCCAGAGCAGGGCGCGGTCGAGAGCGCGGGTGCGGTCAATCAGCGTTTGCCGATCCGGAGCTTCA
>CAJWCD010000200.1:0-2667 GCA_913020725.1 uncultured Pseudomonadota bacterium | reverse complement strand
AATCCATTAAAAATCGAACACTATGAACTAGCGGTGACATCTAATAAATATTATTTAATATCAATTAATTGGCTGTTTGTTCCCCAATCCAAATGTGTCCTAGAACCAGTAGCTTTGACTATATCGCGCATGGGTTGATTGGGGACCGCCTGCATGTGGTGGTGTTCACCCCTGTGAACGGGGGTGTCCGGGTGATCAGTTTCCGAAAGGCCAACAAGCGAGAGGTGAAGGCGTATGCGAGCAAAAGATCAGCAGTTTCAACCACAGTGCGCTTTGATGCCGAGGTGCTGGAGTTTTTCCGGGCGACGGGCAAGGGTTGGCAGACCCGGATGAACGAAGTGCTGCGCGGGTATGTGGCGTCGCAACAGTAGCGGTGGCTTCCGGCACGAGAATCAAGCCACACACTTGGAGTGGCATTTCCGCAGGGCTGTGCTATGCTTGAGGGCATTAGGGTTCACCATTTGAAGGGGGTGTCTGGAAGAGAATCGTTTGTTTAGTGGCTGGCATCGTGCCCTGCTGCTTTCCCTCCAATTGCCAGAGGACGCGGACGCGCAGGTTCAGGATTCGCTGGAAGAGCTGCGCCTGCTCGTGGAATCGCTCGGCTGCGAAGTCGGGGACCGCATCGTCCAAACCCGCCCCCAAATCCACCCCGCCACCTTTTTCGGCAAGGGTAAGCTCGACTTCATCAAGGACGCGCTGCATCGGCTGGAGGCCGACGCGGTGGTGGTGGACCGCACGCTCAGCCCCAAGCAGCAGCAGAATTTGGAGCAGCACCTCAAGTGCCTCGTGCTGGACCGCACGCAGGTGATTCTGGAAATCTTCGCCCGCAACGCCCGTTCCCGCGCCGCGCAGTTGCAAATCCGGCTCGCACAATCGGAGTACCTGTTCCCGCGACTGATGGGGTTGTGGCAGCACTTGGACCGCGAGCGCGGCGGGATCGGCCTCTCGCGGGGGATGGGAGAGAAGCAGATCGTGAAGGATCGGCATTACCTTCAGCGGCGCATCGCCAAACTGCGTACCGAGTTGTCCAAGCTGGAGCGCGAGCGCGTCACGCAGAAGAAGCGGCGCACCCACTGTCTGCGCGTCTCGCTGGTGGGCTACACCAACGCGGGCAAGTCCACCGTGATGAACGCGCTCACCGACTCCGAATTGCTCGTGGAGGACCGCCTGTTTGCCACGCTGGATTCCACGACGCGGTTGCTGCAGGAAGGTTCGCGCCCCAAGGTGCTGCTCTCGGACACGGTGGGTTTCATCCGCAACCTGCCGACCGAACTCATCGAGGCGTTCAAGTCAACCCTGGAAATCGTCCGGGACGCCGATTTGCTACTGCAGGTCGTGGACGCGAATGACGACTTCGAGGCCCATCTCCGGACAACCCAGCAAGTGCTGGAAGACCTCGGCGCAAACCGCATTCCGGTGCAGCTCGTCTTCAACAAAACCGACCAGGCCGATCCGCTGCGGCTCGGAATGCTGAAGCGGCTTTATCCGGACGCAGTGTTTGTTTCCGCGCTCAAGGGCGGGGTAGCGAGGCTTCAGGAGCACATCCGGACCTTCTTCGAGCAGCGCATGAAAACCGTCACCATCCGGCTCGACTACCAGCACTCGCAGCGGCTCTCCGACATCTACGAGTGGAGCCGTGTGGATGAAATTGATTACCGCGAGGAGGGCATCCAGATGACGCTGACCTCGCTTCCGGGCTACCTCAATCGGTTGCGGAGCCACCTTGCGCCCAACTTCACGGAACTGCCCGCATGAACCACCGGATCGGCCTCGCCCAAGTCAACGCCCGCAACGACGTGCAGGCCAATCTTGACACCGCCTGCGAGCTTGTGCGGCAAGCCAGCGCCGAAGGGCTGTCGCTGATCGCGTTTCCGGAAATGTTCCTCTACGTTGGCGACGACCGTGCCGAAAAATTCCGGCTCGCGCAGACCATCGAGGGTGGCTTCGTCCAGCAGTTTCAGAAAGAGGCCCGTGCCCACAGCATCTCCATCCTGCTCGGCAGTTTCTACGAAACGCACCCGGAGCGTGACGACCGCGTGTTCAACACGTCGGTGCTGTTGGACCGCGACGGGGACATCCGGGCGGTCTATCGCAAGATTCACCTCTGCGATGTCCCGGTCCTCGACAACCTCGAATCCCGGCACATCGCTCCCGGAAACGAGGCGGTCGCTGTGGGTCACGAAATCGCCCGACTCGGTCTCACGATTTGCTACGATTTGCGCTTTCCCGGACTCTATCAGGCACTGGCACGACGCGGGGCGGAACTGATTTTCGTGCCCTCGGCGTTTTTCATGGAAACCGGCAAGGATCACTGGCTGGCGCTGCTGCGGGCGCGGGCCATCGAGAATCAGGTGTACATTGCCGCACCCGCGCAGTGGGGCTGGCACTACGGACGCCGCTCCTCCTTCGGCAACACCGTCCTCATCGATCCGTGGGGCACCGTCCTCGCCCACGCTCCGGAACGCACCGGACTGATCAGCGGCGCCATTGATCTTGAGCACCTGCGCGACTTCCGTAGCCGCCTGCCCGTCAACGACCAGCAGCGCCCGGAGTGCTACCGCTGATTGCGGGGTGATGTCCTATGCTGTGTCATCGAGGTCGTGTGTTGCTCAGTAAGTCACTGAAATCATGGCGGAGGAGGAGGGATTCGAACCCCCGAAGGACTTG
>CAJWCD010000199.1:0-2998 GCA_913020725.1 uncultured Pseudomonadota bacterium | reverse complement strand
TTAGTTTTTCCGGATCATAAAACGGAAATTTCACCACCTGCGCCGGAATACGCTTCTGGTGTCCGTCCAGTTTGCCGACCTGAACCTCGGTTCCGACCTCGGAGTGGGTCACATCGATCCGGCAGAGTGCGATGTTCTTGCGCAGCAGCGGCGAACGCATCGCGCTGGTGATCACGCCGATTTGCGCCCGACCCACATGAACACAGTCGCCGTGCGCTCCGGCTTCGTTGCCCTCCAATTCCAAACCGACCAGCTTGCGCTGCGGGTTGGCCTTGCGCTGGATGAGGGCTTCTTTTCCGACAAAATCATCCTCCTTCGTCTTCAGTGGCACTGTGAAGCCGACTCCGGCTTCGAACGGATCGGTTTCCTCGCTGAACTCGTAGCCAGCGAACACCAGCCCGGCCTCGATGCGCACCATGTCAAGCGCGTCCAAACCAAGCGGCAGCAGCCCGTGAGGCTGTCCGGCTTCCCAAATCACATCGAAAACGGCGGGGGCATCCTTGGGGTGGCACCAGACTTCATAGCCCAATTCACCCGTGTAGCCCGTCCGGGAGACCATGATTGGAATACCGTTGAGGTCGCCAACGCGCCCGATGGTGAAGCGGAACCAGCCGACTTCCTCCAGCTTCGGCTGCGTGGGTGGAGTCCAGACGATCTCCTTGAGAATCTCCCGGCTTTTTGGTCCCTGCACCGCGATGTTGTGTAGCTGGTCGGTCGAGGATTTCACCCAGACTTTCAGGCCCAGTTTTGCCGCCTGCTCCCGGAGCCAAACGCCGCCGTAGTCATCCCCGCCGATCCAGCGGAAGTTGTCTTGGCAGAGTCGCAGCAGGGTGCCGTCGTCCATCATCCCGCCATGCGGATAGCACATGGACGAATAGACCACCTGCCCGACCGCGAGCTTGCGGACGTTGCGGGTCAACGCCCACTGCATGAGAGCTTCGGCATCCGGACCCAACACCTCGAATTTCCGCAAGGGAGAGAGGTCTGTGACAATCGCCTTTTCACGGCAAGCGTAATACTCTTCAACGGCCCCGTTGTTGCGGTAGCAGGTTGGCAGCCAGTACCCCCGATATTCGGTGAAGTTGCGCGTCAGGGCCGAGGTCCGGGGATGAAAGCCGGTCTCCTGAGTCAGTTTCGCGTCGGCGTCCGGAGTCATTCTAATGGCAATGGCTTTGGAGAAAGTGTTTTTTTCCGGATAAACCCGGACGTGGATGTCGGTGGGGACCCAGCCGTTGGCCGGGCTAGTGTCGTCCGGACAGGCGGAGGACACACACACGAGGTCCGTTTGCGCCTGCAACAACACATAATCGCCTGGACGGGACCACGGCTCGTCGCTGTAAAGGACGTTGTGGTCGTCAATCCCGGTGTTGAAGAAGAAATTGGCTGCTGCCCAGCCCTTGCGGGCGGTGATGCCGTAGGGGGTCAGTGCGCCGTTGAAATTGTCCGAACAGTTAGGGTGCCCGAAGTAGCCCATGTCCTCGTAGTACTTTGCGGCACACGCCAGCCCAAAGGTGTCGTGCCGTCCGGCGGTGTCCTGAATGACTTCGACGAGCGGCTGCATGTCCACGTCGTAGTACTTCGAGTAGAGGCCCGGTCCCGGATAGCCGAAGCCCATCAGCGTGCGGGTGGTGGTCACGTCCACACCCCGTTCGATGCCTTGATCGAGCTTGCGCCGAGCAAAGGCTTGGAAATCGGAACACTCCCGGCCCAGCACATCGATCACCTGAATGAACTCGCCTGCCTTCACTTCGTAGGCTTGGGCGGTGCAGCGGTCGATCCGGAAATCCAGCCGGGGGTCCGCCAGCGGTTCGGGCAGTGCGATTTCGCGTTCTTCCGGAGGTGCGGCGCGGTACACAAACACCTGGAGGTCAGTGGGTGGAAAAATTTCGCCTGCCACGGTCATCTGCACTCCCGGAGCAGCGAAGGCGCAGGTGGTTCGAGAAGTGACTTGGAAACGCACCTCCTCGCCGGGTAGAGTGTCTGGAGCAAAGAGGACCGCCGCTTTTGCCGAAGCGAGGTCCATGCCGCGACGCTCCAGCCCGGCCCGGACACGGCGGGCGCTTGCGGACTCGCCGTCAAGGATTTCCAGCAGACCGTTGGCGGGTCGTGATTGCTTGATGCCAAGTATTCCTGGATCGCCCTTGCCCTCCGGAGAGAAGGGCACGACCTCAGCGGGCTGACCACCTTCCGGGTCCTGCACCACTAGGACATCCTCCGGATACAGGTCAATCACAATGGCCCCGCAACCCGGCACACGGTAGCGTTCCCGGGTTGGGTCCAATTGCCAAAGGCCCGGCTCCAAGAGGCGGGTGGCGATTGCAGGGCTGGCAAAGTCAGTGGAGGCCATGAGGTCCAAAATCCGGGTTGACCAAATTTCTCTAGAAGAGAACAGACCCCAATAATATCGGATAGACCCAATGCTGCGTCAAGTTGAAAATTTCGAGGACTCGAAAAAAGTCTTGTTATTCTTTTCCCCTTCGGTACTATCTTGCTGACGCTTGTTGGAAACGGTTCCAACAGGTGAACCGAGGAGAGGGGCAAGATGGCAGCCAAGACGTCGTTGTCTTGGGTCAAGCCTTGATGGAGAAGTCGATCCTCAGGTTATGCAGCCTGCAGGCAGTCTTCAGGAGTGAGTCCTCAAAGTTGGTTCTGAGGTTCCGGTCGCTGTCGCGGACGATGCGGAAAAACTTTCCGCCGATGATGAACTCCAGTCCCCCGCACTCGCCCAGCATTTTAAGCTCACGGAGCTTGCGGGCGGGAAACTGCTACTCGCAGCACTGCGGCAAAGACTGGGTGAAAATCCCTCACCAGTCCGCTTGAGGTGGTCTCTTGCGGATTTTTCATGGAGGAGGAAGATGAACCAATGTCATTTGGCTAATCTTTGTTCTCATTTTAAATCCTTCAATTGAAGAGGATATTATGTTTTCTGTAAGGAGAAGTCTAGGTGCCATTGTCGCAGGCATCATGCTCGCATTCAGCGCGGGCACAATAAGTGCTG
>CAJWCD010000198.1:0-3076 GCA_913020725.1 uncultured Pseudomonadota bacterium | reverse complement strand
AAAGCCGTCTCAGTCTCAACTACCTGCACCGCACCCTCGATTCCTTCCGGGAACTGCGCGGCAAAGCCGATGCGATGCTTGCGGAATTGGCGAAAGCGGGGGTGACGGGTGTGCATCTTTGCGGAGACGGCGACTGGTCGGACATCATTCAACTTTGCCTTCCCGCCTACGGCATCCAGTGCCTCTCGGTGATCCGAGACCACGAGTGCGCCTTTCCGGAACTCTCTGCCAATGAGCGCATCCTGATCACCTCGCTGGAAGCCCGCGAACCGATCATCCAGCAACTCAAGAACCAATCCTTGGAACCGAAGCGGCACTGGGTGTTTGCCTGAACTTCTCACCGTCAATATCCGGAAAAGTCATCATGAACTGGCAGGAAGTGTGCGATGATCCGTCTCTCCAGGATCTGCCTTTCAAGATTGAACTGAACCAGCATGGAGAAGTCATCATGAATGCCGTTCGAGTGAAGCATTCTCTTTATGTGGAAAAAATCCTTTTGTTGCTGAAAGCTTTTCTGCCAAACGGATACTGCCCCCCGGAGTTTGCGATCGGGACCGATGATGGCGTGCGCTCGCCGGATGTCGTTTGGATTTCCCGGGAGCGGGTGATGCCGACACAGGAAGCCCTTTACTCGACGATTGCTCCGGAAATTTGCGTTGAAGTGATGTCGCCCGGAAATACTTGGTCACAAATGCTCAACAAGCGGGACTTGTATTTCAAGGCTCAGGCAGAGGAATTCTGGATTTGCTCGGAAACTGGCGCCATGAATTTCTTTAACCCCACAGGTGAACTGGCCTCGTCAAGACTCGTGCCGGAATTTCCTAAAAGTTTAGAACTGTTTGACGAGTAGTTCAGTGTTCACCACGGTTCACTTGAACAGTCGATAAAATTCAGAATTATGACCCAGAGTCGTTGAATGCTTCGTTTTCCCATGGCCCCATGATGGAACGTTTTTTCAACACCGCAGGCCCGAACATTCCGGAAGACCACTACCACATTCCTTCGCTGGAACGGGTGGATTGGGAGGAAATCCAGCGGTTGATCGCTCAGAAACGCTACTTCCTGCTGCACGCGCCGCGTCAAACGGGGAAAACGAGTGTGCTGCTGGAGATGATGGAAGCGTTGAATGCGCAGGGGCGCTACCACGCGCTCTATGTCAACATCGAAGCAGCACAAACGGTCCGCAACGACGCGGACAAAGGCATGCGCATCGTCTGCGAAGCCATTGCCGCCAGTGCTCGCGTTTACAAAGTGGAGCCTCGCTTGAGAGCCGTTGTCCGGGCTTTGCTGGCAGAAGACCAACCTCAAGGGGTGCTGACCCAATTTTTGGCTCAATGGTCGGAACTGAGCGAGAAGCCGATCGTGCTTTTTCTGGACGAGGTGGACGCACTCGTCGGCGATACCCTGATCTCGCTGTTGCGCCAGATCCGCGCCGGCTACGCGCAACGTCCGCAGGCGTTTCCACAAAGCCTCGTGCTCTGTGGCCTGCGGGACATTCAGGATTATCGCATCCACCGCAGCGATGGCGAGATCATCACCGGAGGCAGTGCGTTCAACATCAAAGCGAAATCGTTACGGCTTGGGAACTTCAGCGCAGCCGAAGTCCGGGGGCTGTTCGAGCAGCACAGTGCAGCAACGGGGCAGAGCTTCGATGAGGCGATTTTCACGGAACTCTGGCAGGACACCTGCGGTCAACCGTGGCTGGTAAACGCACTGGGCCATGAATTGATTTGGGAGGACCGCTCGGCCCGCGATCGCAACACTCCGATCAGCCTTGAACAATACTGGGCTGCCCGCGAACGTCTGATCGAATCTCGTGCCACGCATCTCGATCAACTTGCTGACAAATTGCAAGAACCTCGGGTTCACCGGGTGGTGGCTCCGCTGCTTCATGGAGATGCGGATCAACTCGAAGCAGGGGCGCAGGATTTTCAATATGTGATTGACCTAGGGCTGATTGATCGCACCGTCAACAAGCAGGTGCGTATTTCCAATCGGATTTATCAGGAAATCATTCCACGCGAACTCAACAGCGCCGCGCAGTCAATGATGGTGGTTCCGGAAACGCCTTGGTTTGTTGATCCTGACGGTCGCCTGAATTTTCACAAATTGCTGGAGGCGTTTCAGCAGTTTTTCCGGGAGAACTCGGAGAGTTGGCTGGAGCGTTTCGATTACAAGGAAGCGGGACCCCAACTGCTGATGCAGGCGTTTTTGCAGCGCATCATCAACGGCGGGGGGCGCATCAGCCGCGAATACGGACTTGGACGACGGCGCACCGATTTGGCGATCGAGTGGCCCCTGCAACGTCTCCCCCCGTCCTCGGAGAGGGGAGCCGGGGTCGAGGGAGAGCCAAACTGGCACGGCCCGATCCAGCGCATCGTCATCGAACTCAAGCTGCTACGCGGTTCTCTAGACTCCGTCATCAAAAAGGGCTTGGAACAAACCGCTGCCTATGCAAATGCCGACAAAGCCGATGAAGCGCACCTCGTGATCTTCAACCGTGCTCCGGACGTTGGCTGGGACAAAAAAATCTGGCGGCAGAACCGGCAGTGTGCAAACCGCACGATTGGGGTTTGGGGGGCATGAGTGGGGGCTAATGATTCCAGTGCTGATGCCCACTGGAATTCGAATTAGAGCATCGGAAGGACATGAGAGCTTACGACTCTTGAGTTCTATCTCTGCGTTTGAAAAGCCGAATGGGAGATATTGAATCGAAAATTTCGGCTAGAACCACAGTAATCGTTCCGGTGCATGTTGCTGGATCTCCTGTTGATTTAAATGCCATTAACACGCTTGCTGAAAAACACAAATTGGTTGTTATTGAGGATGCTGCACAATCGATTTTATCTAAAACAGACTCTAAAGTTTCGTGTGGTACACATTATGATATTGGATGTTACTCCTTAAGCATAACCAAACATATAAATATGGTTTATGGTGGATTTTGTACAACAAATTCAAATAAATTAGCTGAAAAATTAATTGCAATAAGAAACAATGGTCTAAAATCTCAAGAATGGTTTTTAAAATGGGAATTAGCTTCAATGATTGGTTTAAATTTAAAACCTAGCGATCT
>CAJWCD010000197.1:0-3182 GCA_913020725.1 uncultured Pseudomonadota bacterium | reverse complement strand
CAAGGCGGCATGAACCCCGAAACCGAAACGGAAAAACTCCGCGCCGGCTCACGCGTTTATTTGCGATAAGGTCTATTGTTGAAACGCATCGGCCAGCAAATTTCGGTTTGCCAATTTCCATGCAGTTGGTACTGTTCTACGCTTCAGGGGAAATTCTTTCAATCCAAACTCAGGAGAACTGGTGAAACAAATCAAAGGGCTTGGCCTCGCTGTTGCGGGGTTGCTGGTGATGTGCCTTCCGGCCCATGCGGCCAAAATCCTCAATGTGAGCAGTTGGGCGCCGCCCACGCACATGATCAACTCCATTGTCTGGCCGACATGGGGCAAGTGGATCGAGGACGCCACCGAGGGCCGCGTCAAGATCAAGATCGAGTACAATCTCGCCTCGCCACTCAAGCAGTTCGGGGTGGTCCGAGACGGCATCGCGGACGCCAGCTGGATTTTCCACGGCTACAACACGCGCTATGTGGCGACGCAAGCAGTGGAGATGCCCAACTTGGGAACCAGCGCCGAAGCCGCATCGGTGGCCTACTGGCGGGTGCATCAGTCGCACCTCAAAAACGCGAGAGAGCATCGCGGCGTGGTCTTGGCCGGACTCACCTCGCACGGCCCTGCCGTGATCCAGACCAAGAGTCCGCTCAACAGCCTCGCCGATCTCAAGGGGCAGAAAATCCGGGTTCCCGGAGGCGTCGGCAGTTTGGTCGGCAAAGCACTTGGTGTGACGGCGGTGAAGTTGCCCGCCCCGAAGGTGTACGAGGCGCTGTCGTCCGGAGTCGCGGACGGCATCTTCATGCCGATGGAGACGCAGAAGAGCTTCCGCCTCAAGGAGGTCGTGCCGTTTGTGACGATCATGCCGGGCGGCCTCTACTACGGCAGCTTCGCCTTCATTCTCAATCCGGATTTCCTCAGTAGTCTCTCGAAAAAGGATCAGGACGCGCTGATGAGCGTTTCCGGGGAGAAACTCTCCCAGCTTGCCGGACAGGAGTGGGACCGCGCTGATGCGATTGGCCGCAAGGACGCGCAGGCCGCTGGCTCCACGATCACCACGGCCAGTTCCGCGATTCACAAGCACTACCTGGGCCTCATGGCCGGAGTCGAATCGGACTGGGTCAAGCGCGTAGGCAAGAAGGGCGTGGACGGTAAGGCCGCGCTGGTGGAACTCCGGCGCATTGCCAAGGAGTACGACCAGAGCAAGTGAGTGCGTCCGACTCCAACGACACCTTCCTCAAAAACCCTCTGGTCAAGCAGATCCAGAGGGTGAGCGGGGGCGTGTCGTCCCTCACGCTTTTTGGGCTGATGGTCCTCACCTGCGTGGACGTGGTGGGGCGTTATTTCTTCAACGCCCCACTGGACGGTGCCACGGAACTCACGCAGATCATGCTCGGTGTCCTCGTCTTCGCCACCCTGCCACTGGTGAGCTTGCACGAGGAACACGTCAGTGTGGATTTGATGGACCTCTGGTTTCCGCAACGGTGGGTCCGGAAACGGCAACTGCTGCTCAATGCACTGATGGCGGTCATGATGGTCGTGGTCGCGTGGCGCGTCTGGATCATCGCCGATTTCATGGCCGACTATGGTGATGCCACCGAGTTTTTGGCAATTCCCTACGCGCCGATCACCCACTTCATCGCCGTCATGACCGGGCTTGCAGGCATCGCCTTCGCCTGCAACGTGGTACGCTACTGGGTCCGCCGAGCCTGACACTTACTGATTTCTCTGTCTCCTTCCAAACCTTCCTTACCATGAAACCGCTGTGGACGTTGTTCTGATCGGCTTTGCGGCCCTGCTCGTCCTCGTGTTCCTGCGACTGCCGATCGCCTTTGCAATGGGGCTGGTGGGCTTTGTCGGCTTTGGGGTGATCACGGGTTGGAAACCCTCACTCTCGATGGTCGGAACCGTTGTTTCGGAAACCGCGCTCAACTACGGACTTTCGGTCGTTCCGCTCTTCATCCTGATGGGAAATCTGGTGACGAAGGCCGGACTCTCGACCGAACTCTACGCCGCCTCGCACTCCTTTCTTGGGCATCGGCGCGGGGGTTTGGCGATGGCGACCATCGTGGCGTGCGGGGCGTTCAGCGCGATTTGCGGGTCCAGCTTGGCGACGGCGGCCACCATGTCACGGGTGGCCATGCCCTCGATGCGCAAGTTCGGCTATTCCGACAGCCTTGCCGCAGCCTCGATTGCAGCGGGCGGCACCTTGGGCATCCTGATTCCGCCCAGCGTGATTTTGGTGATCTACGGCTTGATGACCGAATCGAGCATCCGGGAACTGTTCGCCGCCGGATTCCTGCCCGGACTGCTGGGCATCCTGCTTTACCTTGCGGCGGTGCAGTTCGTGGTCTGGCGTCGTCCGGAAGAGGGGCCGCAGGCCGAGCGGGTGCCGTGGCCCGAACGCTGGGCCGCGCTCAAGGGCGTCTGGGGCACCGTGGCGATTTTTGTGCTGGTGATCGGTGGCATTTACGGGGGCATCTTTACGCCCACGGAGGCGGCGGGCATCGGCGCAGGCGGCGCGTTTCTGATGGCGATTTTGCGCGGAGTGCATTCGTGGCGGGATCATCTGGAGGTGCTGTCCCACAGCGCCCGGACTTCTGCGATGCTCTTCAGCGTCCTCATCGGTGCGTTGATCTTCTCGAACTTCGTCAACCGTGTGGGGCTACCCGGTGCTTTGCTGGAACTCGTCACGGGCTACGACCTCAGCCCGCTGATGGTGCTGTTCATGATCCTGTTGATCTACATTGTCCTCGGCTGCATCTTTGAAAGCCTCTCGATGCTGCTGCTGACCATCCCGATCTTCTATCCGGTGGTGCAGGGCTTGGGCTACGCGGGCATGAGCGGCGAGCAGATGCTGGTGTGGTTCGGCATCATCGCCGTGGTCGTCACCGAGATCAGCCTGATCACGCCGCCCGTCGGCCTCAATGTCTTCGTCCTCAGCGCGGTGCTTCCGGATGTCAGCACGGTGACGGTCTTCAAGGGGGTCACGCCCTTCTGGTGCGTGGACATCATCCGGCTGCTGATCCTCGTCCTCGCTCCCGGCTACGTCCTGCTACTGCCGAATCTGCTCTACCACTGACCACCGGAGAAATCCCATGAAATTCTACGATTGCCAACCGGCCCCCTCGCCCCGATAGGCGCGAATCTTCATCGCCGAAAAAGGACTGGACATTGAAACCGTGCAGGTGGAT
>CAJWCD010000196.1:0-3200 GCA_913020725.1 uncultured Pseudomonadota bacterium | reverse complement strand
GGTGCAGGAAAGCTCCGAGCAGCAGGCGCTCACTGTGGCGGTGGAACCACAGTTCGGAGCAAATTGGATGGCCCATCGCAGCGGCAGCTTCCAGCGGCAGCATCCGGAGGTCACGCTCCACCTCCACATCTCGCATCTGGAGCCGAATTTCACGCGGGAGCGGGTGGCCCTTGGGGTGTACTGGGGGCACGGGTTGTGGCAGAACCTGCATCAGGAGCAGCTAATGACGTTGGAATACACGCCCGTGTGCAGTCCCGGATTACTCAATTCGGGGCATCCGATTCGCACTCCGGAAGACCTGCAACACTACCCCCCTGCTGCACGGCTATGACTACAAGGACTGGCGGCGCTAGCTGGAGCAGTCGGGCTACCCGAAGTTGCGGTATCGACGGGGTTCCGTGATCAACGATTTCAACGTTCTTCTCCACTCTGCCATTGACGGGCAAGGCGTGGCCCTCTGCGGACTGGAGATGATCCAAGACCATCTTGACGCCGGACGGCTCACCCGGCTGTTTGACTACACTTTCACCAGCGATGGCACCTATTACCTCGTTTGCCCTTTGGATGCCTTGGAACGTCCGCTGGTGCGGCTGTTCCGGGACTGGCTGATCGTGGAGGTCGCCAGCACAGAAACGTTTTCTTCCACCCCACCAAACTAGGAGACTCCATGAACCACGAAGTGTTCATCACCTGCGCCCTCACCGGAGCAGGTGCGACCACCCACAAGAGCGACTTCGTTCCCATTACTCCGGAGCAGATCGCCGAGAGCGCGATTGCTTCTGCAAAGGCCGGAGCCGCCATCGTGCATATCCACGTCCGAGATCCGGAAACCGGTGTCCCCGCCCGCGATCCGGCCCTTTACAAAGGCGTGGTGGATCGCATCCGCGCCTCAGACGTGGACGTGGTGCTGAACCTGACCGCCGGAATGGGCGGCGATCTCGTCCTCGGTCCGCCCGAGCAGCCCCTGCCGCTCAACATGGAGCAGACCGACATGGCCGGCGCCAAGGAGCGGCTGGCCCACGTTGCGGAGTTGCGTCCGGAAATCTGCACCCTCGACTGCGGCACCATGAACTTCGCCGAGGGCAACTACGTGATGACGAACACCCCCTCGATGCTGCGGGCGATGGCCAAGGGCATCAAGGAGTTGGGGGTGCGCCCGGAAATTGAGGTCTTTGATACCGGACACCTCGTGTTTGCCAAGCAGCTCATCAAGGAGGGCTTGCTTGACGAACCCGCCATGTTCCAGCTTTGTATGGGCATCCCCTACGGCGCTCCGGACGATCCGCACACGCTGCTGGCGTTTGCGAACAACCTGCCTCCGGGATCGGTCTTCTCCGCGTTCTCGATCGGGCGGATGCAACTGCCGTATGTCGCCATGGCCCCCCTCGCGGGCGGCAACGTGCGTGTGGGGCTTGAGGACAACATCTACCTCTCCCGAGGCGTCCTCACCACCAACGAGCAGTTGGTCGAGCGAGCGGTCACGATCCTCGAAGCCATGAATTGCAAGGTCTTGAGACCACAAGACGTGCGTGAGCGGCTACAACTCACCAAGCACTGAAGGAGTCGAAAATGAGTGTGATCAAGCAAGCCGCCGTCATCGGTGGCGGGGTGATTGGCGGGGGCTGGGCTGCCCGTTTTGTGCTGAACGGCATCAACGTTAAGGTCTTCGATCCTCATCCGGAAGTCGAACGCCGCCTCAACGAAATGCTCGTCAACGCCGAGCGTGCGTGGTCCAAGCTGACCCTCGCCCCCCTCGGCAAGCGCGGCAACATCACCTTCACCGACTCCATCGCCGAGGCAGTCACGGACGCGGGCTTCATTCAGGAAAGCACCCCGGAGGACGAGACGTTGAAGCGGCGCATCCTCCGCGAAATTGACGAGGCTGCGCCTGTCGACACACCGATTGGCTCCTCCACCTCCGGGTTGCTGCCCTCCAAGTTGCAGGCGCACATGGCCCAGCCTGAGCGTTTCATGGCCGCACATCCCTTCAACCCCGTGTACCTGCTGCCCCTCGTCGAGCTTTGCGGGGGCGACCAAACCGCCCGCGAGTTCATTGACCAAGCAGCTACATTTTTCGAGAGTCTGGGAATGCGCCCGCTCAAACTCCGCAAGGAGATTGACGGCTTTCTGGCGGATCGGCTACTGGAAGCCGTTTGGCGGGAATCGCTCTGGCTGGTTCACGACGATGTCGCCACCGTGGAGGAAATAGACGACGCCCTGCGCTTTGGGGCGGGCCCGCGCTGGGCGCTGATGGGGTCGTTCCTGACTTACCGCATCGCCGGGGGCGAGGAAGGCATGCGGCACTTCATGGCACAGTTTGGTCCTGCACTCAAGTGGCCGTGGACCAAGCTGATGGACGTGCCGGAACTCACCGATGCCTTTCTGGACAAACTCGCCGAGCAGTCCGATGAGCAAGCCGCCGGGCAGTCCATCCGGGAACTGGAGCGGAGGCGCGACGATGGCCTGATCGCGATTCTGCAAGGCTTGAGAACACAGGACTGGGGCGCGGGATCCGTCCTGAAAGCGCACGAGGAACGGCTCTACTCACGCTTCCACGCGCAAGCCGCAAAGGCAGAACCGGACCTTTCCCAACCCTTCTCCCTGCATCAGGGCACGGTGCCCCCGGAGTGGCTGGACTACAACGGGCACATGAACGAAAGCCGCTACTTGCAGGTGTTTGGCGACGCCACCGACGCGGTTCTCGGTTTCATCGGATTGAACGCCGACTACCTTGCCTCCGGACGCTCCATCTATACCGTTGAGACGCACATTCGACACCTTGCCGAAACGCGAGTCAGCACGGCCTTTCATGTCACCACTCAAGTGCTGGGGCAGGACGAAAAGCGCATCCACCTCTGGCACGAGATGTTCCGGAGCGAAGACCACACACTGCTCGCCACAGGAGAGCACATGCTGCTCCATGTGGACACCCACGCCGGACGCTCCTGCCCGATGGAGCCGGAACTGCTTGCCAAGGTCCAAGCCGTTGCCAAGAGGCACCGGGGACTACCACGCCCGGAAGCGGCGGGGCGGGCGATTCGGGTGCTGAGGCCCACAGCGTGAGGGCAGGACAACCTAATGCAATGGCTTGACTCTGCTTGAGTATGACAATAGACCCTATCGGTAATAGAACCACCTGTGCTACCCTTGGGTAGGCACGACCAACACAGGAAGCCCCAATGATCAGCCACGCCAAGATT
>CAJWCD010000195.1:0-3352 GCA_913020725.1 uncultured Pseudomonadota bacterium | reverse complement strand
CTGCACTGGTGTCCTGAAGCACTTTCAACTCATCCTGCATCAGCGAGTTTTTGAGCAACAGATCCCCCATCTCTTGCTGGAGTGAGTGGTTGGCGTTGGTCAGTATGCGGACCTGCTCGTGCAGTTGTTCGAGTTCGGCACTCTGCTCCTGCACCAGCATCGTCAACTCTTCCTGCACCGAGATCATCTCCAACTGCACCTCGTTGACGAGGCTCCGGAGTTTCTTGATCTCGGCATTCTGCGCCAGCACCGACACGGCCAACACGCAAAAACTGGCAGCAAGCAGAAGGAGACGAAGCATGGTCGGCAATCAGCGCAGGAAACCGCCCCAAGCGGGCTTGCTTTCGTAGACTCCGGCCCCAGAAGTGGTGAGCCGCTGGTAGCCGCCTCCAGATGAAAGCGAGTAATAAATTTTACTGGCCATGCCCTCGATCCCCGTGAAGGCGATCATTGAACCGTCCGGAGACCAAGTGGGGTCTTCGGCCTCAATGTCAAACGGTGTCACCTGGCTCTCAGCGCCCGTTGCCACGTTGATCCGGAAAATCGCGGTCCCTCCGGAGCGTCGTGCGGAGAAGGCGATGAAGCTGCCGTCCGGAGACCATGCTGGGCTGGTGTTGTAGGCACCTTGCTGGGTCAGCCGACTCACCTTCTTGCTACCGAGGTCCATCAGGTAAATCTGCGGTTTTCCGGTGCGGTCGGAGATGTAGGCAAGTTGCTTGCCGTCTGGAGATACTGCCGGTTCTGTTTCAATGGATGGGCGCGACGTGAGTTTGCGAAGCCGGAGCATGCTGGGATCCTTGGCTTGGTAGGGATCCGCCGGAATACTGTATTCGAAGATGTCCGTGTTGGTGCGGCTCACATACTCCGCGATGTACACCTTGCCGTTTGCACCCCATGCCGCCGCACTGCCCTTGCCGCCCTTGTCATAGACGGTGAGGCTCTTAGCCCGCAGAGGCCGGAAAAGCTGGGCCAGCACCAAATTACCGGAACCTGTCTGAGCGGTGTAGAGGATGATGTTACCTTTGGGATTCCACGTCACTCCAGCGTTGCCATAGAGGTTGTGGCTCACCCGCGTCTTGCTGGGTTTCTCCCCAAAGGTCGCCTCCATGAGGGCTTGCTTGCGGACATCCTCATCGCTCAATTCGGACCAGACGAGTGAACTACCCAACGCCCCACGCAAGCCAAAGAGCTTCTGGAGGGCGACATTGCCAATCTGCGCAGCACGCTTGCCCAGATATTCGTCATCCTGCTTGCGGAACGACACGCCAAAGCGGATCGCCTTGAACTTCCCGGAGCCTTGTGTTTCTTCAAGTTCCAACACAACTCGACCGGATTCCACCGAATCCGAAACCGTCATGCTGAACTCGGCACCGCTCGGTTCGTCCACCGTCCGAAAAAGCAGGGTCTTGCCCAACAGTTTCTTCAGACGCTCCACCAGCGCCTGGTTCTTGGCCGTGTCCTCCGCCGCCTTGACGACCAGCACCGTCTTCTGGATGGAGGGGTTGGCAATGTCATAGACCTGCACGGCGTGAATCGCCGAAGTCAGGGTCAAAGAAAGAATCAGGGCCGCAGCCCCCTTCCACCAGCTCTGCATATCATCTCCTTGGTCGCAGGTTGGAATGCACTTGATAGCAAACCGGATTAAGGCCGGAATCGCAAGTTAATCTCGGCGGCATGGGCCTCAAAGTCCATCGGCAACGGCAGCAGCAGCTCTGTTTTGGCAAACAAGCGCCGCACCGATTCATCAAAAAACTCGTTCCCGGAGAGCTTGATCAGCTCGTATTGCAGCAACATGCCGTCCCGGCGGACCACCACCGAAACCAGCACCCGCAACTCCGGATCCATTTCAACAGGCAATTTCCAGTCCTTCCGCAACAACTTGTCGATCTTGGGCAAATACGCCTTGGCCTGCACCGCATTCAAGGGGGGCGGTTTGCGACGGATTTTGCTGCGTCCTTTGGAATAAATTTCCTCGGTGCCCTCCAGCGCTTCGGTCACGCCCTCCAGCTTTTGGGCGGTGAGCCGTTGGGTTTTTGCACGGATGCGAGTGAGGTCGAGCTTCGCGCCCTTGAGTTTGGCGAGCAAGTCCTTCAAGTTGATCGGCCCGTCACGGGAACTTTCCCCCTCCGGCAGGAGTTCAGCGAGTTGCCGCAGATCCTCCAATGAGAGGTTTTCCAGTTCTTGCAAATTCAACTCGGCGACATTGACCACTTGCCCCTTGCCTCCGGAGCGCACTGCCGCCACAGTCGAGAGCGTACTGGACGAACTTGCCGAGGTACTTTCCGAAACGGCGGCAACCGTTTCCGCTTCTGGAGCCTGTGGAGCCAAGGGCGCCGTTTTCGCGGTCGGTGTCGTGGTACTTGCTGTATCCGGATCAGCCTGTGCTGCTGTGGTGACGGTGACTGCCTTGCGTTGTTCGGGTTTTGGCAAGCTTATCTGTGTTTGCGCCGAGGTCATCGCAACCTTGGGAGTCGTGATGACCGTCGCCGTAGTTGTCGTCCGGGTTACCGTCGTGGTGGTTTGCGGGGTTTGCGACACGGAGGGTTGCAGGGGTTTGCTGCGGATTTTTGCCGCTTGTGGTTTCGGTTGCTCCTGTTGCGGACGAGTCACCGTTTGCTGCACGGTGCGCTGACGTTGCTGCACTCGATTCTGCGCCACCTCTCGCTTGGGGCGTTTGAGTTGCTGTTTGCGTGCTTGGCGCTTCGGCGCAGCCAAACGTTCTGGAGCCGGAGGGGAAACGATCTTCCGGCGCGGCGCAGGGACACTTTTTTTGAGAAGTCCCGTATTCGCAATTGTCGCGGGCGGCGGCGCTTCCTCTTCCATCGTCTCAGCAAGCTCCAGTTCCTCCGTAGGCAAGGGTTGGTTGAGGGCCGCCGTCAACTGACTGTTCCCCACGCTCTGCGAAACCGACGGCGAGACGAAAGAGGATGTCAGTCCGGAAGTGGTGGATGTAGGCCGACTCGCGGGAGCTTCCAAAGCCAATTGCCCCAGCTGCTGATCCTGAAGCACCGCTGCGGTTCGTGTCGTGGAGCGGGATTCGGACAAACGGGATGCCCCTTCAACATCCGCAAGCTTGAGGGCCGAAGACGTTACAGCCTCCAATCTGGAACCCGTTTCCAACTCAAGTCCCGCCTCGGCTTCTTCTGCCAATAGTGCTTCAAGAGCCTCGTCCTCCGAAGGTTCAGATGCCGCAGTTGCAGGGGCGGGAGTCGCTACCGGGGCAGGTTCCGGTGCAGGAGCGGGTTCCGATTCCGAGGCAGGCTCTGGTTCTGGTGCAAGAATCGGTTCGGGTTCCGGTTCCGAGGCAGGCTCTGGTTTCGGTTCTGGTTCCGGGGCAGGCTCCGGTTCGGGG
>CAJWCD010000194.1:0-3652 GCA_913020725.1 uncultured Pseudomonadota bacterium | reverse complement strand
GTGATTGCAGCAGGGCCACGCCTGCGATTCCCAGAGTGACGTAGTGCCAAGTCATGTCCCGTTCACTTGCAACCACGGTTTCCGATGGGGCCTCGTCGGGTACCTCAACCTCGGACAGTTGGAGGAACTTGTCGGGTTCCGGGTCTTGCTTGGGAGTGAGTCGGATCGGGGGTCCGGCGAGGGAATCAGCGGGGGTTTCCTCCACGGATGCAGTCGTTTCCAGAGCGGTTTCTGGTTCCAGGGCTGCCTCAACCACGGGTTCCGGGGCTGCCTCAACCACGGGTTCCTGCTTGACCTCCGGCACGGGTTCCGGCACTTGCTTGGGCGGAGGTTCTTGCTTGGGAGTAGGGGGGATTGGAGTTCCGGCGAGAGACACATCAGGAGTCGCTTCCACAATCTTACGGACGAGATCGTCAATCTGCCGATTGATCTGCCCGATTCCGCAGTCTTCGCAGAAGGCGGTGCGCACGGTGCGCTGATTGTCGAGGTCAATGTGAGTCAGGGTGAGTTGGCTGAAGGTGTCCTCGCGGACGATTTGGAACAGGAAGAGGTTCTCGACCTGCAACAGTTCCTGAATCAAGGCAAAGCACTGTTCCTCCGTACATTCTTCAAAATCCAGCTCGTTGAACGCCTGCTCCTGCGCTTGTTCAAACAACTTCTGAGACACCAAGGCGTAGTTGATGCTCAAGGACTCTTGCAGGGTGTTGAAGTAGATGCGCTGCTCCATCTCCGAAATTTTCCCAAAAGCTCCCATCGGCGCAAGCGCCGCTGGAGATTTCGCCCACAAAACCCACGGCAGGCACCCGATGAGGAGAATGAGCAACGTTTGGCGGAGCAGCTTCACAGTCGCTCTAGAATTTGATCGAGCGCCCCTTCCGGAAGTCCGGAGAGCCGGAAAAGCTCCTGACGCCCCTTGAGGCCAACGATGGTGGGAAACGCCTGCTGAACCCCGCGAAAGAACTTGCGGCTGACGATTCCGAGACTGTCCTTGTAGAAAAACTTCTGGGGAACCCCCAAGCGTTCGGCAAAGCCAATCATATCCTGCTTGGAATCTTCCTTGATGGGATCGATGAAGAGCAGGTGGACTTCTGGAAGTTCCTCGGAGATGAAGGCGTGGAGTTCCGGAATCTCCTTGAGGCAGGGGACGCAGTGGACGAAGAAGAAACTGACAACGATCGGTTCGTCCCCCACTTTGCGGGAATCAAAGCGCTGTCCTTCCAAGTTCCGAATCCAGAATTGCGGGGCGGGCTGCGCCAGTGCGAGTCCGGTGGCCAGCACCAGCAGCAGAGTCAACATGATCCGTCTGCGTTTCAATTTCTCACACTGAGCAAGGTGTTCTCGATTTGAGTCCGGGACCATTTTCCCACAAGTTTCTTGGCCACCTTCGCAAACTGGCTGGCGTGGATCGCTGGAGTTTCACTCCATTTACGCAGGGGCAAGCGCTGCCGCTTGGTGGTGAAGGAACCTGCCGCAGTCCAGCCCGAATTGGTTTTCCGGAAAGACTGGACGCGAGCTTGAACATCGGCAAATCCCTCCCACATGGAAGAGGATTGACGTAACAGGTTACCCTCGACTGAGAATAAGGCAACCTATTCCCCTCAGCAACACCCCCTTGTAGAGCGCACAAACCCACTCTTGCTGTTTCGGAAAAGCCGTGAGGATCGGCTTGCAGCAGCCCCCGTTGGAAAGCTTTGTGTTCCCATGCCGGAAGCGTGAAGCTGTCGTTCAAGGCCCGCTTCGCGTTGAAGACCATGATCGTAACCGTCTGCTCCGGACGACCCGACCACGAGATTTCAAAATAGCAGGCGGTTTTCATGGCTTGGTTGGACAAGCCTGCAACTGGAATTGCTTAGATCGGGACAACAAACTCATGGAACAGGGCACGCGACCATTGGTCGAGCGGTTCCCGTTCTCTGGGTTGAGCGGCAACAGGAAACAGGTAGCACTCCTGCTTGGCCTCCAAAGCCAGTGGAACTCCCAGCAATAAAATCAGTAATAGAATCAGTGGGAAATTTTTTACCAACAAGCTCAACCTAAACGGAGAATGCTTTCAAACACCCCATAAGATTACCAAATTGTCAGCGGCAAGCAACCTGTTTTCTTGCGTTTAGGCAGATCGAGATTCGTGATGCTTCCCTTGAAAGCACGCCAGCGCAGACAAGCATTCCGGAAAGCGGCGGCGGCGGGCTGTCCGCGCCAAACATATGTAAGGTCAGCTACTCGAGCTTGCGAATCAGAACCAGACAGTGAGTTGCACTTACGAGTTGAATCCGCGCTTTGAAGAAGATCAACCAAGAGACCTTTCCGTCTGTCAGTACAGCCTGACCACCCCCCACCAGCCTCTCATCATCGAAAACCTCTTGGAGGACGAGCGTACCAAAGAGAGATACAGCCACCCGGATGCTTCGCCGTTCCGCTTTTACGCAGGGGCTCCCCTGATCAGTTCGCGGGGGTTTTCACTGGGAACACTTTGTGTGGTGGATGGAACTCCAAAATCCTTGCAGCACAAGCAGGTCGAGGGCTTGCGACTGCTCGCAGATCAGGTCGTGGCGATGATCGAAAGCGAGCATGAGGCCAAGCAACCCAAACCATCTGAGGCAAAATCCAAGGAAGCGTCTGCTGAAACCTCCGGACGGTACTATTCCGCTGCCACGATCCTGTTTGCAGATGTGGTGGGCTTCACCGCAAAAGTGGAGCGGCTGGAGCCGGGGGAACTGCTGGCGACGTTGGACATGTTTTTCCGGAGTTTTGAAAAGATTGTCGGCAAGCACGGGGTGCGCCCGGTCAAAACCATTGGGGATGCCTACATGTGCGTGGGCGGGATTTCGGAACCGCGTGGCAACCACGCAAAGGCGGTCTGTGCGGCGGCCTTGGACATGCTACGTTTTGTGGAGGGCGTGAATCTCCAGCAAGAGGTGCTGGGCAAGGAGCGCTGGGAGGTGCGAGTCGGCATCCATTCCGGAGCGTTGATTGCCGGAACGACGGCAAATTCATTCGACATCTGGGGGGATGCCGTCAACATCGCCGCCCGCTTGGAAAGCACCAGCGAACCGGGCAAGGTCCACATTTCCGAAAAAACCAAGGACTACCTCGAAGGCTCCGGAACCGTGACCCCACGCGGAGAAGTCACGCTCAAGGGCAAGGGCGACTGGGCCACCTTTTTTCTGGAATCACTTTGAAAATGCTCAGTTGGCTCTTGCAGCGCGTGAGCGGGCTGTTCTTGGTGTATGCGCTGGCAGTGCATCTCTGGACGGTGCATGTGGTGGACAGCGGACGCCTAAGTTGGGAAGTGATCACCACACGCTTGCAAGACGGCACCTATTGGACGATCTACTACCTGCTCTTCATTCCAGCGGTGGTCTATCACGCCTGCAACGGCGTGTGGGGCGTAGTGCTGGACTACAACCCGCCGCTGGCGTCGCGCAAGCCCTTGCTGCTGATGTTTTGGGTGTCCGGATTGGGTTTGACGATTTACGGATATTTTGGCATTCAACCCTTGTTGGGAGGAGGATGAGCCTGAAACTTCTGCTCCGGAGGCACCTGCTGCCGCAATTCAATTCCGTCTCCGTGCTTTGGGCCTTGCACCGCCTCACCGGAGTGGCGCTGGCGGTTTACCTTGTTCCGCACTTCATCACCATCCACGATTCCCGTC
>CAJWCD010000193.1:0-3786 GCA_913020725.1 uncultured Pseudomonadota bacterium | reverse complement strand
TCGATCGTGGAGGCGTCGAGGGCGTAGACGGTGTTGTCAAGGTCGAGCCCCAACTCCTCGTCGGCATAGAGTGGACGGGCAATACCGATCAGGGATTGGGCAAAGTCGGCGTAGATGCGCCAGTCGCGTGCCTCGTTTGCATCGGCGAGAGTACTTTTGGAGACACCGCCCCGGATACCCATATGGTAGAGCTTGTCCTTCTGTGCGCGTAGGCAGGCCTCGATAGCGCGCAGGCTCTCGCGGTAGGTCAATTGAGCGAAGGCCATGCAGAGATACTGATCGAGGCAGGAGAACGATTTGACGTAACGGTTGCCTTGGTAACGGACGACACATCGGCCAAAGGTGTGTATCGGAAGGTGGTCGATGACCTGTGAAAAAACAAGTTTGCTTGCGTACATGAGAGTTCCCCCTTCTGAAGATGAAAGAGGAAAGCATCATGCGGGGGCGGGTACATCTCAAGTCGATAACACCCATGAAGTGACTATTTCTTCAGTTAAAACATACTGTTAGAAGCTGTCAAGCCTGTTTTCCCCGGACAGTAGTGGGATTTTACTATATTTTTGGGAACTTCGCAGTTGTGCCTACTGGCAGGAGTTCGCGGAGGCGAAGATCATCTATCCGGACATTGCGCAACGTGCGGAGTTTGCTTATTCAACATCCGGGCATTACTTGGTGAACACCTTGTATTTCATTCCGTATGAATCTGAATGGCTGTGTGCCCTCTTGAATTCCTCAACGATGTTTTGGTTCTACACGAAAATCAGCACCGTGATTCGTGGGGGGGGCGTCCGCTTCATTGCTCAATACGTCTCGCAACTCCCGATCCCGTCCGCGTCTGCGGAGGCGAAGGTGCGGCTTGCGGAACTCGCAGAGGGTGCGACAAAAGTGAAGGGTGCGGAATTGGCAGAGGGCGAGGGCGAGATCAACCGCATCGTGTTTGGGCTGTTCGGCTTGAGTGCGGAAGAGGTGGCATTGGTGACAGGAGAGTGACTTTCTGTTCAGCCTTCCCTTCAACCTTGCGAGGCGGGAACTTCCGGAGAGGGCAGCAAGACGGTTTGGAATTCAAGCTGAAGCTGCACCCGTTCGGTGATTTGCTGTAGCTCCTCAATGCGGAGTTCGAGGTTGCTCACCTTGTCGCGTTCCAGCAGCACGAGCCGCTTGAGTCGGCGAGTTTCCGTGGTTTGTATCCGCAGTTGACCGAGCAGCACCGAGTGGTGCAGGAAAAAATAGACCACGCAAAACAGAATGCCCCACGCCAACGTGAAGAAAAGTGGGACGAAGAGTGGGCGCGTGGAGCGGAAGGTGAGGTTGAGCCAGTCGATGGTGTAAAGCAACGTCACCTCCGCTGTGTTCTGGGTGGCGAAGTCGATGCTCAAGAAGATGAAACCAACGAAGAGGAGCGGCCAGAGGTAGCGCATGGAGTCTTTGTGGAACGAGATGTGGCAAACTCAGGAAGAGCCGGAGTTTCACAGTAACGCCCCGGCTCTTGCTGGTCAAGTGCGGGTTCCCGGAGTGAAGAGGAAGTTTTCCGTGTGGGGCTGTCCGAGCCACTGCACTTCAGATTCCAGCCGAGGGGTTTGGGCGACAACCTTGCCCCTGCGGACCACCCACAGTCGATTGGCGCGTAGGCGAATCGCCTCGATGGGATCAGCGGCTTGCAGCACCACGAAATCGGCAGCGTTTCCGGGGGCGAGTCCGTAGCCTTCCAGCCCCAGCACACGGGCCGGGTTGGTAGTGACGGCCTCAAAGCATTGGCGCATCCCCTCGCGGCTGGTCATTTGCGCAACGTGTAGCCCCATGTGCGCGACCTCCAGCAGGTCGGCGGACCCCAGTGGGTACCACGGGTCCATCACGCAGTCGTGTCCAAACGCGACATTCAAACCGGCGGCCATTTGCTCCGGAACGCGGGTCATGCCACGCCGCTTGGGATAAGTGTCATGCCGCCCCTGTAGCGTGATGTTGATGAGCGGATTGGCGACAACATGCAACTGCGCCTCATGCATCAGTATCAGCAGTTTACTGACAAAGTAGTTGTCCATCGAGTGCATCGATGTGAGGTGTGATCCCGTCACGCGCCCTTGCAAGCCGTGCCGCATCGTTTCCGACGCCAGCGTTTCCACATGCCGCGAGTGAGGATCATCACTCTCGTCGCAATGCATGTCCACGCGCAAGCCGCGCTCGGCTGCAATCCGGCAGAGCCGCTCCACCGATTCCTTGCCGTCCGTCATCGTGCGCTCAAAATGCGGGATGCCGCCCACCACGTCCACTCCCTTGTCGAGTGCGGCTGCGAGCAATTCCACCGCCTGCGGATGTCGCAGGTAGCCGTCTTGCGGGAAGGCGACGAGTTGCAGGTCAATCAGGGGAGCGATCTCTTTTTTGACTTCAAGCAACGCCTCCACCGCCAACAGCCGAGGGTCGCAAACGTCAACATGCGTCCGGATCGCCAGCAACCCCCGCGCCACTGCGAGTTTGCAGAAGCGCAGGGCGCGGTTCCGGAGGACTTCCACCGTCAGGTCCGGTTTCAGTTCCCCCCAGAGCGCAATGCCCTCCAGCAGGGTGCCGGATTCGTTGAAGCGCGGTTGCCCCACGCTGAGGGTCGCGTCCATGTGGAAATGTGCATCCACGAACGGCGGCGAGACGAGGCATCCGCAAGCGTCAAGCTCTGTGGGTGCGGAGGCTTGCAGTCCGGGTTCGACGGCGATGAATTTTCCGTCACGGATGCCGAGGTCCAAGCCGGTGCGTCCGTCCGGGAGGTTTGCGTTGCGAACAATCAGGTCCATGGGGTCTCCAAAAGGTGCAGAAGCGGGAACCGGGATTATTTCGCTTTTTCTGGAAGAGTTCAAGAGGATGTTACCAAAGTGCCGCCGGAATTGGGGGATTCCAAAAAAAAACGCCTGCGGTGCATTTCCCGCTTTCTCAGGGAGATTGGCTCTGCTATGCTTTCCGCTTCATTGGTTCCAATTCTTTTACACGAGGGGGAAATCATGGTTACCGCACTCGTCATGTTGAACATTGACCGTCCACAAATCGCCAGTGTGGCGCAAGGGTTGGTGGACATGCCAGAGGTCTCGGAGGTGTACTCGGTCGCTGGGCGCTACGATTTGGTGGCGATTGTCCGGGTGAAGACCAACGAGGAAATCGCCAGCACGATCACCGGGAAGTTCGCCGAATTGGTGGGCATCACCGGGACGGAAACGCTGATCGCGTTCCACACTTATTCGAGGCACGACCTCGAACACATGTTCTCCCTCGGTAACTGAGACCCCCCTTGAGCCTGCGTGTCCGGGACGCTGTTGCACGGATGTCCCCCTATGAGCCACCGCAGTATGAACGTGATCCTGCCCGGCAGCAGTTCATGGATTTCAACGAATCGTCCCAGCCGCCTCCGGAATCCGTGACCGAGCGGCTGGCCGAGTTTGCCCGCTCTGGCCCGTTGCACCTCTACATGCAGCACGGTCCGTTGCTGGACAAGCTCTCGGACTACACCGGGGCGGCTCCGGAGGACCTGCTGCTCACGAACGGTTCCGATCAGGGCATCGAACTGGTGCTGCGGGCGTTTCTCGATCCCGGTGATCACTGTGTGCTAGCGCAGCCGGGGTTTGCGATGTTCCGACAGGTGGCTAACACGATTGGGGCAGAAGTGCGAGGACCGGTGTTTCCGCTGGAGGATTTTCGGTTTCCGTTTGCTGAGTTCGTGGCCAGTGTCCAGCCCGACACCAAGCTCATCGTCCTCATCAACCCGAACAACCCCACTGGGTCGGCGGTCACGCAGGAGCAAATTCAGGA
>CAJWCD010000192.1:0-3839 GCA_913020725.1 uncultured Pseudomonadota bacterium | reverse complement strand
CGGGGTAGCCCGGCGGGAGAGTCGGAAGGCGCCGACTCCAAGGGACGGTTAGGTTTCATACAAGTAAAGACCCCTTGCCGGGGTGGCGAAACTGGTAGACGCGCCAGACTCAAAATCTGGTGGGGGTAACCCCGTGTCGGTTCGAGCCCGACCCTCGGTACCAATCCCTCAAAATCCATGCAAAAAATTTGATTGATTTAGAACAGCATGGTCTGTGTTCTGAAAAGTCAATAGTCCTCACTAGCTGCTCTGATGAGCGGCCTTGTCTTTTAGTAACTCCTGAATTTTCTCATCTGTATATCCTAATCCCAACAGGACCTTGACGGTGTGTTCACCGACCGGACCTCCAGTGTGGCGGTAGTGGGGAGGGGTCTGTGAAAAGCGTAGTGGAGTCGCGAGTTGCTGCCGGGTTGTCCCTACTGAATCTGGAACCTCCACGACAAGTGCCCTCGATTTCAATTGCGGATGCTCTTGGGCTTCCTCGAAGCTCAGCATCGGCTCCACACACGCATCCACCTCTTTGAACGCCTCACACCATTCAGCGTGAGTTCGTTCCAGAAAGCGGTTCCGAATCGTCCTCTTCAAGCATTGTTGCGATTCCACATTGTGAGCGGATAGTCCTTTGGGTGGTTCCAGTTCAAGGACAGCGAGCAGTCGTTGCAAAAATTGTGGTTCTAGACTTCCGACCGAAAACCAACGTCCGTCCTGCGTTCCGTAGAAATCGTAGAACGAACCTCCGTTGAGTTGCCAGGATTCTGCAGCGGGGGACTCCCCTCCGCTCAGCACGGAGGAACCACTGATTGCCTGCATGGCAAAAACTGCATCGGTCATGCTCACATCGAGGTACTGCCCCTCCCCGGAGTGTTGGCGGTGCACAACGGCGGCAAGGATGGCCATCACGGCATGGTGTGCTCCACCCGCGACATCGGCGACTTGAATGCCCCACGGCACTGGGGCTGCTCCGCGTCGGCGGCTAGCATCGCTGATTCCGGAGAGCGCAAGGTAATTGATGTCGTGCCCAGCGCGGTTTCGGTAGGGACCGGATTGTCCGTAACCCGTGATTGCGCAGTAGATGAGTGCGGGATTGTGTTCACGGAGGGCATCATAACCTACCCCAAGACGATCCATCACTCCCGGACGAAATTGTTCCAGCACGATGTCGAAGTCTGCAACCAATCGATGAATAACCTCCTGAGTTCCCGGTTTTTTCAAATCAAGGGCGAGCGAGCGTTTGTTGCGATTGAGTTGAGCGTGAGCCGCAGAGGTGGTGCCATCCGCTGGGGGAATGTGCCGCACCATGTCCGGGCGGGTGGGAGATTCGACTCGCAGCACCTCCGCCCCGAGGTCCGCGAGCAGCATCGAGGCGTAAGGTCCGGGAAGGAGGGTTGAAAAATCGAGGACTTTGAGGGAGGTCAGGGGACCGGGCATCAATCAGTTCACCGCAACCACCGCCTCGGCGATCAGCGTTTGCGCCTGCGGGGTTTCCGCGAAGAGTTCCAGCCGAACACGTTTTTCTCCCTCCGCCTCAAATTTCTCCGCGACCTTGCCGGTGCAGGTCACAGTGTCACCGACGTTAGTGATCGCGGTGAAGCGTGTTTTGTAGCTGCGGATTTGCCGTTGGGGTACCCAGTTGGTGAGCAAGCGGGCGAGGTAGCCCATCGAAAGCACCCCATGCGCGATCACATCGTCCAAGCCTGCGGCCTTGGCGTAATCGAGGTCAACATGGATGGGGTTGTGATCCCCGGACGCGCCGCAATAGAGTGCGAGGGTGTGGCGCGAAATCGGATCGGTGGTCAGCGTGGGAAGGTCGTCGCCGACGTTGAGGGCATCGTAAGTCAGTTCAGGCATTTGTCAGCTCAGGCGTTGCGGAACACATAGTTTGTGCGGGTGGCTGCACAGAGGATTCCAGCTTGGTTGGTGAAGGTGTTTTCCGAAACCAGAAATTCAAGCATTCCGTTCTTCTTGTCGAAGATGTCGGTGATTGTCTTCACGATGGTGATGCGGTCGCCCGCACAGATCGGGTGGTGGTATGCAAAGCTCTGTTCGCCGTGCAGCAGCTTCTTCAAATCCTGCCCGACGAGTGCCATGAAATCCACTAAATCGAGCGCGTCCACCTCTAGCATGAACGGAAAGGTTGGCGGAGCAGGCAAGTGGGGGTAGCCAGCAGCGCGGGCGGCGTCCAGGTCCGAATACACCGGATTGGTCTGCCCCAAAGCTTTGGCGAGGAACTTCAACCGCCCCTCCTCCACCGGAAGTTCCACTGGATCGAGGACGTGTCCAATGAGGGTCTTGTTAAGCATTCGTGTCCTTTTTGAAAAATAGCAGGGGGTGTGGAATTGGAGACGCAAAAAATGCGCTCCTCCTCAAAAGAGGATAAACGTCGGAGCAAATTCTGGAAGCTAAAAAAAGATTGTTTGGATTTCCTCTCACACGGAATCAGCTCAAACTCAACGTGATTTTACCAAAGTGAGTGCCGGAGGCGAGGTGATCGAAGGCAGGTCGCAGTTCCTCAAAGCCAAAGGTGCGGTCGAGGATGGGTCGGAGCGCATGTTGGGCAATGGCGCGGGTCATCGCCTCGAAGCCGTCGCGAGAGCCGACTGTGATCCCCTGAAGCCGGACTTGCCGCGTGACGATCAAGCCGAGCTGTGCCTCAACGGTGGGCCCGGACAGTACGCCAATCATGGAAAGTGTTCCGCCCGGACGGATGGCTCGCAACGACTGTGGCAGGGTTGCGGGACCACCGAGTTCGACGATGTGGTCGACCCCCTCGCTACCGGACCACTCCCGCACGGTGCGATACCACTCGGGTTGGGTGTTGTAGTTCAGTCCTGCATCTGCGCCAAGCTTCCGTGCTCGTTCCAACTTTACGTCGCTTCCGGAGATCACGAAAACCCGCGCTCCACACAGTCGCGCGAACTGTAACGCGAACAGCGCCACTCCGCCCGTGCCCTGCACCAACACCGTGTCGCCCGCTGTGATCCGACCTTCGGTGACAATCGCACTCCACGCCGTCAGTGCCGCGCAGGGCAGCGTGGCGGCTTCAAGGTCTGAGAGTTGATCCGGAATGCGCGACACCCCATGTTCGGGAAAGACCCGGAACTCGGCCATCACACCGTCAAGCGGGCCTCCGAGTGAACCGGAGAGCCGTTTCTGATTGGGGGGGCCAGCAATCCAGTTCTGCATACAGAGCGGGCAAACGCGGTCTCCAAGCTGTACTCGCGTCACACGGTCGCCCACGGCCACCACTTCACCCGTCCCGTCCGAAATCGGAATCAGCGGCAGGGTGCCGGTTTTGTGGCCGTAGCCACGTTGGGGTACCACGAGGTCACGGTAGTTGAGGGAGGCCGCTTTCATCCGCACCAACACCTCACTGGAACCGGGGGTTGGTTCCGGAAGTTCGGTGAGGCGAATGTTGCCCAAGGACCAGTCGTCTTGGATTTGGTAGGCTCGCATGAATGCTCTTTGAAAGAAAGTTTGCTGGTGAACCACAGAGTTGCAAAGGACACAGAGGAAAAATGAGAAAAATCCTGTGTCCTCTGCGGTCCCTGTGGTGAAAATATCGTCCCGTTAGCTCAAGGCTTTCAGGCCGATGTCTTGGCGGAAGTGCATTCCTGGAAACCGAACCTGTTCCAGACAGGCGTAGGCCTGTTCTCGTGCATCCGAGAGGTCGTCTGCCCAAGCGGTGATACCCAGCACCCGCCCGCCGTTGGCGACGAGTTGTCCGTCATACTCGGCAGTTCCAGCGTGAAAAATCTGTAGCGAGTCTCCGGTGGTTTTTGGCAAACCGATGGGCGTGCCTTTGACGGGAGGTCCGGGATAACCCTCGGCGGCGGCGACCA
>CAJWCD010000191.1:0-3858 GCA_913020725.1 uncultured Pseudomonadota bacterium | reverse complement strand
TCACAGGAATCTCAGTTGCAACCAGCGAGGAAATCACCTTTAAGGACGGGAGAGTTGAACAGAGCAACTATGATGACTACCGGATTGCCCGGATGCGGAATGCTCCAGAAATCAATGTCCGGGTCATTGACAGTGAACATGGACCGTTTGGTGGCGATGCCGGATTGCCCCCGACTCCTCCTGCGATCACGAACGCCATCTTCGCCGCCACCGGAAAGCGCATCCGGCGTCTTCCGATTGGACGGCAGAAGCTGGTGTGAGTGGATGATGGTGGTGCTGGAATTGGCGGTGCAGACGGTATCAACTCCTTCTAAGGTCCGGGCACCCGCCTCAACTTCATCGGATTTCGTCTTGCCCGGGACAATTAACCCTTTACCCTTTTTCCTTATGGGAAGGTGACGCATGGACGAGGTAGAGTTTAAGACCACGACTTATTTGGAAATGAACGACCCTGATGAGTTGCGGCCAAGGCGTGTGGAGTTCGACGGGCTGGAGATACGGCAGGTGGAGACGGTGGCGCCAGAGTTCCATTGGTTTTTACATCAGGCTGTTGGGGCGGACTTTCGTTGGGGTGGCCATGAGGATTGGGGAGTGAAAGAATGGACGGCGCACGTCGCTCGGCCGGAGTTGGTGACTTGGGTGGCTTACGTAAAGGGTGTGCCGTCGGGGTATTTCGAACTGGAGCGGCACGAGGATGGGAGTGTGGAGATCCTGTACTTCGGGATCATGGCTCGGTATTTCGGCAAGGGGCTCGGCGGACATCTCTTGACGGAGACAGTGGAGCGCGCGTGGGAACTGGGAGCTAACCGGGTTTGGCTGCACACGTGCACACATGATCACGAGCATGCGTTGGCGAATTACCTGGCGCGGGGATTCAAGGTGTTCAAGACGGAGAAGGGGCCTGCGAATCGGCCGCGCGAAAGTGCTTTGTTCTCGCAGCCAAAATTCGTTTGAATACAGCATGCGACTTTCCCTTTTCTCAAAGACCCCTGCGTGGGCGAGGGGGCGTCAGCCCCCCAGATTTTATTGAAGCCAATGAAGTGAGATGAGACTCTCAATTGCCCTGCTGACCCTTTCGGCATTTCTGTTTGCGCTGCCGCTCTTTGCAACCGAGCGCGGAGTCAAGCGTGTTGGGACTTCCGATACAGAAGATCGCCATGCACTGGTGATCGGCAACTCCGCCTACACCCAGACCTCTCCACTTAGAAATCCGGTCAATGACGCGAAATCCATGACCAGCAGCCTGCAGGCGCTTGGTTTCACGGTGACCACCTTGACGGATTCCAATCAGCGGGCAATGGATCAGGCGATCCGCAAGTTTGGGAAAACCCTGCGCAACCAAGGGGGAGTCGGCCTTTTCTACTACGCCGGGCACGGCATGCAGGTGGATGGAGAGAACTTTCTGCTGCCGGTGGACATTGATCCCAGCACAGAAGCGGATGTCCACTATGACGCGGTCCCGGTGGGCAAGCTGCTGGGACAGATGGAGGCTGCCGGAAACGGCATGAACATCGTCATCCTCGATGCCTGCCGCAACAATCCCTTTGCCCGCAGTTTCCGCTCAGCAAGCAAGGGGCTGGCACAGGTCTCCGCGCCATCCGGAACCTTCATCTCCTATGCAACGGGTCCGGGAAAAGTGGCGGCAGATGGCGAGGGTGGAAACGGACTCTTCACGGAAAAGCTCGTTGCTCATCTTGCCACCCCGGGACTCAAGCTCGAGGAAGTCTTCAAGCGGGTGCGGGGGGACGTGCAGCGCGAGAGCATGGGCAAGCAGGTTCCGTGGGACTCGAGTTCCGTGACCGGGGATTTCTACTTTGCAGGAGTCTCTCAGCAAACCACTGCGGTGGCGGCACCCACCACCCCAGTCCAGCAAACCCAAACCGCCAAACCGAAAAGCTCTGCCTCCCCGGCAGCCGTGTCTGCGAACCCCGAGGCGGAGAAGCTCTGGAAGCGCTACCAACTCGCCAAAACACGCAAGCTCGTCAGCATCCTGAAAAAGACCTCGGAGGAGCTGATCCTGAAGCATCCCAACTCGGATTACTCGATCCGGCTGCAGGCGGAACAACTGCAAGCCCGGCTTGAGCAGGAGAGACTGACCCCCGCCCTCAGCATGGACATCGAAGCCCTGCAGGCACAGCACTCCAGACATTCTGCGGTGCAGGCGCTGGTTGCATCCGCCCTTCCACAGCTCATGACCCGTGCCGCTGACCATCGGCAGAGTGGGCAGCTCGATCGTGCCGCATCCGACTACCGGCTTGCTGAAAGCTGGGGAGCAGACCCAAGGGAAATCCGGCAGGTCATGCTTGGACTCAAGGCCGGGAGAGTCCGGCAACTGATTGCTTCCGGAAACTTCGGGCAGGCCGAGGAAGCCCTGCTGGATTGGGAACTCTCGGAGCAGGACACCTCTCCCATTCCAAGACTCTACGACGATCTCAAGCAGGCAAGACTCGAAAAGCAATGGGAGCCTGAGCGTCAGAAAATTCTCACCCTGATCGGGAACAAGGATTTCTCTCAGGCAAGGCGCGCCATCCAGCGCTGGCAGAATTCAACGGATCAACCAAGAGGCCTGCAGAAGCTCTCGAAAAGGCTGACCAAAGCGGAACAGGAGGAGGAACAGCGCGTTATTGCCGAAAAGCGTGAGGCCGAATGGCAGCGGATCACCGCGTTGATCAAACGAAAGGATTTCCGTCAGGCACAAGGAGCCATCCAGCGCTGGCAGAATTCAGGAGATGCGCCTGCCAACCTCAACAAGCTCTCCACCTTTCTGGAGAGTGAGGAGCAACGAGAGCAGGAACGAATTGTCAGGCAGAAGGAGCAGGAGCGCATCGCCAGGGAACAGGAGCAAAAGCGCATTGCCAAGCAGGAGGAGCAGGAACAACTGGCCAGACAGCGAGAGCAGGAGCGCATCGCCACCCGCCCCACGCGGGTGCGGCAACTGATCGAAAGCGGACAGTTCAAACAGGCGGAAGGGGAATTCACCAAATGGATTGCTGAGGGAGTTGATACGGAGAAGCGGCTGGAACTGGCGGCCTTCTTCAACCAGAGGGCCCCCTACTGGCTGGAGCCGCACACGGGCATGAGGTTTGTTGAAGTCCCCGGCGGCAGCTTTGCGATTGGGGACCAGTTTGATGAGGGGGGGGATAACGAAAAAACGTCATGGTTTTACGGAGACGTGGACATCCAGTCCTTCCAGATGGGGGCAACGGAGGTCACACAGGCACAGTGGCAGGCGATCATGAACAACAACCCCTCACATTTCAAGGGCGACGACCGTCCGGTGGAGAGGGTAAGTTGGAAGGACATTCAGGAATTTATCAGAAAGCTCAACGCCCGTAGCGGGAAAGGGTTTCGTTTGCCCACTGAAGCCGAGTGGGAATACGCCTGCAGGGAGGGCGGCAGAAAGGTTCGGTACTGCAACGGCAAAGACGAGGCCAGTAAATCGGAAATCCACTACGATGCTTCTTTCAGTACCGGGACGAAGCCTGTTGGTAACTTTGCTCCAAACTCACTTGGATTTTATGATATGAGCGGCAACGTTTGGGAGTGGACGTGTTCAGCCTACACGGCGAGCTATGACGGCAGCGAGGAAGAGTGTTCTGTTTCAGCTGGTAGTTATTCCCTTCGCGGTGGTTCGTGGCTCTACGCTCCGCGGGGGGTGCGTGCGGCGTACCGCGGCAGCGACGGCGGCCCGGGTTACCTCTACGGCGACATCGGATTTCGTCTTGCCCAGGACTAACCCTCTTCCCTTTTCCAAAGACCCCTGCGTGGGCTGAGGGGGCGTCAGCCCCCCGGATTTTTCCAACGCCCAAAATGCAGGCTGCCCCACTGCGGCGGTGAGCCTGTCCTTCCATAGGTGAA
>CAJWCD010000190.1:0-3954 GCA_913020725.1 uncultured Pseudomonadota bacterium | reverse complement strand
GGGGGGGACGCCCCCTCACCCCACGCAGGGGTCTTTGGAAAAGAGAAGAGGTTAGTCCTGGGCGAGGCGAAATCCGAGGCCCTGACGCGGAGAGCCGGGTGGCCGAGGCAGCATACGAAAGACCCCACGTCGTAATCCCTTTTAAAGTCATGTCAATCTCCACATACCAAATTTCAAACTGTCTCTTCCCTCCTTACCCAAACGAAGTTTGCACGTTGATTCGGCCACGTGACAGTATGCTTAACTTTCATGTCCCAAATCTCAGCCGGTATCCCCTTCGGGAACGCTAGACAGTTCTTGCCCTCCGTGTACCACACGCACTGACGACACAAATTCTTGTCGCTCATTATGAGAGACTGCTCCGGCATTCTCTCAATGAATCGTTCCGCTCGTTCCTCACGTTCGGTGAACTCTCGTAATCCCTCTGCCATGCTATCCTCCTGTCGTAATCCCTTTTAAAGTCAGGTTAATTTCCACTAGATTCTTAACGGCGGTGATCAACGCCAATCAAACCAGTCGGTTTAATTTTTGGCACTGTAAATGACCTTGGTCGTTTGAGTACCTTCCCCGTATGTCTTGATATACGACACCTCACAACCGGGTGCCAGATGGCTAATCTCCACCTTCCTGAGCAATTTAGGGTGACTACTATGTGTGCAAGAGTAGGTAGTGGCCACTTCCCCCGCAGAAAGGGCAGTGGGAAGTAGGAATGCGGCAAACGCCAGCAGGAGCTTGACAGGTGTATGTCTCATCGGGTCTCTTGGGATGAAGCGTGGAAGAGCTATGCGGCAAAAGTATTCCACAACTGGAGCAAGGAAGCAAGAGGCATAGTGCTTCCGAGGTTTGATCCCCAGCGGTTTTCTCGGTGAGTGGACTTACCTTCTTGGACTCGTCGCCGGGCGGTGCCGGGGGGCTAACCCCCCTACCCCACGCAGGGGTCTTTGGAAAAAGGAAAGAGGAAAAAGGGTTAGTCCTGGGCAAGACGAAATCCGAGGAAGTAGAGCCGGTAATCCGGCTCGGCGTAGTACCGGTTGGCGGAACGCACGGTCCTCGGAGAGTTGAACCACGAACCCCCACGAAGGGAGTAATAATCGGCAGAAACCGCACACTTTTGTTCGCTGCCATCGTAGCTTTCCTTGTACTCTGAACACGTCCACTCCCAGACGTTGCCCAGCATGTCAAAGAGCCCGAAAGCGTTGGGTTTGAAGCCTTCCGGAGCTGTTGCTTCATGGCCGTCAGCGCAGTTGTGGACTGTCCAATCCCAGCCTTGCTTTCGTTTGGTCGCCCGATCTGAAACCGACGCATACCTGCAGGCGACATCCGCATCATTGCCCCAATAGCGGGCCGTCGTTGTCCCGGCACGCGCAGCGTACTCCCACTCCGACTCTGCTGGAAGACGGAAACGCTTGCCCGTCTTGCGCGAAAGCCAATCCGCATAGGCCGACGCGTCATTCCAACTCACGCAGACTACCGGCTGGCTGTCCAACTGGGAAAATCCGGGAGAGCGCCAGTTCTTGCTCTTGCTCTCCTCCCACTTTGATCCTGTATCCCACCAGCATCCCTTGCTCTCCGATTGCGGACGATGACCACTGTCGCGCACGAATCGACGGAACTGACCCAGTGTCACCTCAGTCTCTGCAAGCCAGAACTCACCCACCCGAACCCTGTACTGTCTCTCATTGTCTTTACGGCCTTCCTCCGAGGACGGACTGCCCATTCGGAAACTCCCGCCCGGAATCCGGTGGAGTTTCATACCCGTGTTTGGTTCCGTCCACACTCCTACGGATTCCTGCTTTTGGCGCAGCGCGGCTTGTTCCTCCTGACGTTTGCGCTCGGCTTCAGCTTCTTCCTCAGTCAATTCAATGTCCCGGGCAAGACGAAATCCGAGGAAGTTGTAGTGGTCAGCCGGGGCGTAGGAGTAGCGGGACGCCGCACGCACCGCTCCTTCCCGCATCCCCGTCATCGGCTTACACCAGCTTCTGCCGTCCGATAGGCAGCCGCCGGAGGCGCGTTCCGGTGGCGGCGAAGATGGCGCTGGTGATTGCCGGGACAATTGGCGAGGTGCCCGGCTCGCCCGTCCCGGTAGGGGCCGCGTCGCTCTCGACGATGCTCACGTTGATCTCCGGCGTGTCCCTCATGCGGGCGATCCGGTAGTCGTCAAAGTTGCTCTGCGCAACCCGTCCATCCTCAATCGTGATCTGCTCGAAGAGCGCCGCCGACATCCCCATGATGATGCTCCCCTCCATCTGCGCCCTCACGCTGTCCGGGTTGACGGCAATCCCGCAGTCCACCACGCAGTCCACGCGGTGCACCTTCAGCCTGCCGCGCCTGGAAACCGAGACCTCAGCCACTTCAGCGACCACCGTTTTGGTCTCCTCCACAGCAATCCAGTCGTTGATGGCAATGCCGCGCCCGTGGCCTTCCGGAAGCGGGGTTCCCCAGCCCGCCTGTTTGGCCACCTGCTCCAGCACGGCTCGATACCTCGGGCTCTCGGTCATCAGCCTTAGGCGGTACTCCAGTGGATCTTGCCCCGCTAGGTGCGCAAGCTCATCCATCACGCTCTCCGTGTAGAAGACGTTCAGGCTGTTCATCGGAGAGCGCCAAGTCCCGATTGGAACGCCCAGTTCCACCCCGGTGTGGTCTGTCTCCACCCCTTGGACATTGTAGAAATGATCTGGGATCATAAACCCGTAGTCATGAACTCCTGCAGCCACTGCCATCGGATCAAAGTCAAACCAGCCAAGCGGAGGAACATCCCGGGCCATAAGATTGGGCTGGGCGATCTGGCTTTCCCACTGGACGGGCAGTCCGTCCCTGCCGAGTCCGACCTGGTAGCGGCTCATGCTCGTTGGACGGTAGAAGCCGTGCCGGGTGTCCTCCTCCCGGCTCCAGACCACCTGCACGGGCTTTTGCAGCACCTTGGAGACCGTCACTGCCTGCGTGACGAAATCGATCTCACTGCGCCGCCCGAAGGCGCCGCCCAGCAGTGTGGTGTGGACTTGGACTTGATCCTCGGAGAAGCCTGTTACCTCCATCGCGGCTTTCAGAGTATCCGTCTGATGCTGCGTGGGCACCCAGACCTCACAGGAGTTGGCGGTGACGTGCGCGGTGCAGTTCATCGGCTCCATGGTGGCGTGGTGCAGGTAGGGCATCTCGTACTCCACGTCCAGCACCTTCTCGGCAGTGACCTCCGCCTTGCCCATCCCGTCGAGCGCGGCCCGCAGCCTTGCCGTGACCTTGGCGCTGTCCAGCCCCGCACTCTCGCCGCCCTCGAACTCTGGCTTGAGGACTTCCAGCCCCTGCTTCGCGTGCCAGGTGGAGTCCGCGACCACAGCGACACCGTTGGGGATCGGCACCACGGCCTCGACCCCCTTGACGGCCTTGGCGGCGGGCGGCCCGGCCCTGGTCTGGCGCACGATCGTCGCCGATACCGAGACGCCGGTCGGCGCGGCACTGAAACTCATGGAGCCGCAGCGCGGAGATTTTCTGCTCGAATCCGTCGAAGGGGGTGCGGTTCGGGGGCGCTACAGTCTATTGGGACTCGATCCGGATCTCGTCTTCCGCGCCGAACGGGGCGAAGCGTCGATCAACCGCCAGTGGCGCTCGGATCGCGCAGCGTTCGAGGCCTATTCGGACAATCCCGTAACGGCCCTGCGCGCTCTGTCTAGAGAATGCCGCCTCGCCGTACCCGAAGGCCTTCCGCCCGCTTTGGCGTGTCTGGTCGGCTATTTCGCCTACGAGACGATCGGAATGGTCGAGGCGGTGCCGCGCGCCGCGGAGCCGGGGCTGGGGCTGCCCGACATGGTGTTCGTGCGCCCGACCCTCCTTTTCGTGTTCGACAGCCTAGGCGACGAATTGCACTGCATCGCCCCGATCTGGCCGGATTCCGAAAGCGATCCGTCGGGCCAGATGGAAGCGGCACGAAACCGCATTGCAACGGCGCTGCAACGGCTC
>CAJWCD010000189.1:0-4048 GCA_913020725.1 uncultured Pseudomonadota bacterium | reverse complement strand
ACTTGGGCCAGTCTTCGCATTGGATACTCTCAGAAATAGGGTGAACACAACCCTCAAGAATAACCAAAACCGCAACAACACTCAACAGGGTGACTACCCAGATATTGCTTTGAGTTTATTCCAGCTCTTTACTATTTCTCAACCCAATCAAGGATAAGCCATGAATCCCTGGCTGATGCTGTTCGTCATGCTGATTGCATGGGGAGTGCTAACCCTGCACCTCATTGTCAAGTTCGGAGTCCTGCGCCGTTTGGCTCCGGAAGAGCGGCTGGACCAACCGTTGCGACGTTTGGGTTCCTTGCTCGGCATCGGCTTGGGGCAGAAGAAGTTTCTGGACCGTAGCCGCGAGCGCAGACCGGGCATTGTCCACGCCTTCATCTTCTGGGGCGCCGTGCTGCTTGGCGCCCGTGAAGTCACGCTGATGGGCGAGGGCTTCATCAAGGGTTTTCAGGAGTTCCTGCCACTGCTGGGGTCCAACCACCTCGCCGGGTTCGTTTACATTTTCGTGTACAACGCCTTTGAAGTGGTGGTGTTCGTAGGTGTGTTGATCATGCTCTACCGCCGCCTTGTTCCCAAACCTAAGCGGCTCTCTCTCAACTGGGAGGGCATCTACGTGCTGCTCTACATCGGCGGCATCATGCTCACGGATCTGCTGTTTGACGCAGGCCGCTTCAACCTCATCCAGCATTGGAACCACGACCTGCACTACTTCCACAGTGCGGTGTATGGCACCGAAATGGAGTGGGCGCCCTTTGCGATGCTGCTCGCAGGCATCTTTGCTCCGCTCGGTGAAACCGCCAACGCCTTCCTCTACCAATTCGGGTTTTGGGGACACATTCTGTTGATGCTCACCTTTGTGAACATCCTCATCAACACCAAGCAGTTTCACGAAATCACCGCGCTGCCCAATGTTTTCTTGAGTTCGCTCGACCAACCTCATCCGCCTATCGCGTTGCTGGACCTTGAGGACGAATCCGCATGGGAGGAGGAGCGCATCGGCATGACGCGCCTAGAGCAACTCACTTGGAAGCAGGGGCTGGACCTCTACTCCTGCACCGAGTGTGGGCGCTGCTACGACGTCTGTCCCACTTATGTCACCAACAAGCCGCTGAGCCTCAAGGATTTCAATATCTCTCTGCTCCATTACATGCGTGAAGAGCAGGGCGAGTTGTTCCGGACGGGAAAAACCAGTGACCGCAAAACCTTGGTTGGTGATGTGATTTCCAAGGACACGCTCTGGGCCTGCACCACCTGCCGTGCCTGTGAGGACGCCTGTCCCGTGACCATCGAGCATGTCCCCCGCATCATCGCCATGCGTCAGGGGGAAACCCTGATGAAGGAAGCCCAACCACAGGAACTCAACACCACCTACAAGGGCTTGGAGCGCAACTTCAATCCATGGGGCATTGGCTTCGACCAGCGGGCGGATTGGGCACAAGGACTCGACATTCCCCTCATGTCCGAAAGCAATCCGGAAGATTTGGACGTGCTGATGTGGGTGGGCTGCGCCGGTTCGTTTGACAGCCGCAACCAGAAGATCGCCAAGGCGACCGCGACGTTGATGAAAAAAGCAGGGGTGCGCTTTGCCATTCTCGGCAGCGAAGAGAAATGCACGGGCGACCTCGCTCGTCGTTCTGGAAACGAGATGCTCTACCAGATGCTCGCGGGGGAGAACGTCGAAACCCTCAACGGCTACAAGGTCAAAAAAATTGTCACCAACTGCCCGCACTGCCTCAACTCGCTCAAGAACGAGTACTCGCAGCTCGGCGGAAACTACGAGGTGTACCACCACACCCAATTCCTCGACCAACTCTCCGCAGCAGGTCGTCTCGGCAAAACTAGGAATCTCTCAAAACGCAAGATCACCTACCACGATCCTTGCTACCTTGGGCGCTACAACAACGAGTACGCCGCTCCTCGGAAATTGCTGAACACGGTCAATCCGGAAGCTCCGGTGGAAATGCAGAAGCACGGGCACGAGAGCTTCTGCTGCGGCGCGGGTGGTGCCCGCATGTGGATGGAGGAAACCATTGGCACCCGCATCAACGAGGAACGGGTGCGGCAGGCCACTGAAACCGGTGCCGACACCATTGCCACCGGTTGTCCCTTCTGCATGACCATGCTCTCTGACGGCATCGCCTCCTCCGATAAAGCGGAGCAGATGGAGGCCAAGGATGTCTCCGAACTGATGCTTGAATCCCTCGAATCCACTTCCACCTGAGTAAATACTTTTCGACATTCCTGCGAAAACCTGTTATAAAGATTGATTGTCGTCTTTTAGGATCGACTTTGGTGGCAATGCGCGTCAATTTAGCAGACATTGTGTGTCTGGTGGAACCCCGCTTGCACGATGCTGGCTATCGGCTTTATGATTTGGAGTTTCGTTCGGAAGGACGGATTCAAGTGCTGTGCGTCATGATTGATGCCCCGGAAGGTGTGGGACTAGGCGACTGCGTGAAAGTGACGCAAATGCTCGATCCACTGCTGGAGGAGGTTGAGGTGATCCCCGGCGAGTACACGCTGGAGGTGTCATCTCCAGGAATCTTCCGGAAGTTGAAAACTCCGGAGCATTTCCAGCAACACACCGGACAACGCATTCGTCTCAAGCTTTGTCAGAAAAATGAGCAATTTTACAGCGGCGTTGGTTTACTAGAAGGCGCGACCGCACAGAGCATTCAGTTTCGCCCAGAAAAACGCGACCTGTTGCTTAACCTGAATTACGAAGACATTTCCAAGGCCAACCTTGAGCCCAAACTTTAGCACACAAAGGCAGATTTGACGGACAACCTGCTGGAAGTCATCCACGAAGTCTCCCGCGAAAAGGGGCTGGACGAGGAAACCATCACCAAGGTGGTCGCGGATTCCATGGTGCAAGCCGCCCAGCGCAAACTCCCCTACCTCACGGTGGAGGGCCGCATCCACCCAAAGACGGGCAAGATCGAACTCTTCCACTACAAAGAGGTGGTGGAGGTGGTGGAGGACCCCCACAACGAGGTTTCTCTGCTCGAAGCCCACGAGATGGATTCCGAAGCCGCCGTTGGCGACGAGGTGGAGTACCAAGTTAGCGACCGTGAGATCGACCGTATCGCCCGTTCAGCCCGTCAGTTCATGTTCGCGAACGTCAAGGACGCCGAGCGTGACATGGTGGTCGACACCTTTGAAAAGCGTATCGGTGAGATCATCACCGGCACCGTTCTCCGCACCGAGGCCAACGGGCGCGTGGCGCTCAATTTCATGAACCGCACCGAAGCTTACCTCTACTGGCGGGAGCAGATTCCGGGAGAGCGCTATAACTACGGGGATCACGTCAAGGTGTATTTGATGGACGTGAACAACAACCCGCAGCGCGCCTCGCAGCTCAGCATCTCCCGCACTCATCCCGGAGTGCTGATCAAGCTCTTCGAAATGGAGGTTCCGGAGGTTTACGATGGGATTGTGAACATCATCCACGCCACACGAGAATCTGGAAAACGGGCGAAAATCTCGGTGGTCAGCACCGATGACGACATTGATCCCGTAGGCGCGTGCGTTGGCATCCGAGGCAGTCGGGTGCAGACCATTGTCAACGAGTTAAACGGCGAGCGCGTTGACATCGTGCGCTGGGCCGAAGATATTGAAACTTACGCCCGCAATGCCTTGGCTCCAGCAGAGATCGAATCCATGACGATCAACGAGGAGAAGCGGGAAATTAAGGTGCAGGTCGAACCTGGCCAGCTTTCCCTCGCGATTGGCCGTCAGGGTGTGAACGTCCGGCTCGCTTCCAAGCTGACGGGTTACAAGATCGACGTGGGTTCTTCCGAACCCGATCGGCTTTCGATCGAGGAGCAGTTGGATATCGGACTCGAAAAAATCCGGCTACAGCGTGAACAGGAAGCTGCCGAGGAAGCTGGAGTGGCGGAAGTAGAAACCACTACAGAAGCTGAAGCCGCTGAAACCCCGGAAGCCGCCGACGCCGGGGCCACCACTGAAGCGAACATCGCTGCTGAAGACGAAGCCCCAGAGACTGAAGCTGTCGAAACTCCGGAAGCAGAAACCTCCGAGGAAGTGG
>CAJWCD010000188.1:0-4072 GCA_913020725.1 uncultured Pseudomonadota bacterium | reverse complement strand
GGCACCTGAATCGGCCGCCGGTGGTCGAGCTGGAATATGAAATGGACTGCCGCTGTGTACACACCGAGCGGATTCTTCAGACATGAGAGGGCAGTGGGAAATAGGAGTGCGGCAAACGCCAGCAGGAGCTTGCAGCGGCAGCCCCCTCTGTGCGCTCATAAGAGTCGTTTACAATCGCCCGCACGATGGACATGATCGCCGCCGCTCCCAGCCCTTGCAGTACGCGGGCGGCGATCAGCCACTCCATGCTTGGGGCCAACGCCCCTGCGGCCCCCCCCGATAACGTAGAGAGCAAGTCCGGTGAGCAACGGAGCCTTCCGTCCGTAGCGGTCTGAGAGGGGACCGTACACAAGTTGCGAGAACGCAACGGCGATGAAGTAGCCTGAGAGCAGCCACTGTGTGAGCGAGTCCTCCACCCGGAAATCCTCCGCGATGGCTTTCAAGGTCGGGGAGATGATGGTGATGCCCACGGTCCCGCTTCCCAGAATCAGAACCAGCAGCCAGAGCGGAGGTTTTTGCGCGAGAGTGCGTGGTTGGGTTGCGTGGTCAAATCCAGAATCCATGCATCGGTTGTAAGGTTAGGGTGACTGCAGGCTAATATTTTAGTATTTCTAAAGAATGGTTTGACCGCAAGCAACAACTTGATGGCCTGCGCATTTCGGATCGAAGGCGCTAAAGCAGGTTCGAATGATTTGCAGCCATCTTTGGGTGAAAAGTGCCTGAGGGAGTCGGCAACGGCTGTTCCAGATCATCGCGCTGCACTCATCGAAGATCTTGCGGCCCCTTGCCGCCCACACAAACGAACGAGAGGACCTGCCCGGATTCCGTCGGGCCAACGCAACTCCCGTGCACTTCGTGGCATCCGGCGTCATTTATGAGGTTTTGGATACGGAGCATGGCATCCCTTAAATGTCGGATGGGGGTAACGTGCTGGATCAGCCCACTCTACTCGTGTTGAGGTACGGATCAAGCCAAGTCCCCGTAATCCATAAAGAGCCTTTTTTATTGTTTAACAGATTTAAACATGTTATGATTTAACCTAGGTTGGGATTAATCAGAGTCAAAATCTCATGAGAAGCGTTCGGTGAGAGTCCTAGGCAAAGACGCCCAACGACCAGAGCCGATCCGCAAATTAACCCGGAAATCGGGCAAGAACCAAGAACAAGGAGAAAAACCATGAAACTCGCAAGCAAGCTGAACAAGTTCCTGCTGATTGTGTTTTCGCTCGCATTGGCGTTGCCAGCAACAACGCTGGCGAACAAGGAAATCCGCATCGGAGTGCTTTACGACTACACCGGGCCACTGGCTGGTGCCGGTGGAATCCCGGGCGGGGACGGCACACAAATCGCCATTGACATGATCAACGAGCGAGGCGGGGTCGAGGGCTACACGATCGTGCCGGTCAAGGGGGATGCGCAAAGCAAGCCGGACATCGCCATCAGCGAAGCCGAACGCCTGATCAACGTCGAGAATGTGGACATGCTGATCGGATTCTATTCCAGCGCCCAGTGTGTGCCCGTTTCGGCCAAAGTGGATTCAATGAAGACCTTCATGTGGATGACGATCTGCATCTCTTCCGCAGTCTTCAAGGACCGGAACCTCAAGTATGCGTTCCGCCCGCAGGTCCACAGCGACCAGTTTGGGCAGATCGCCCCGGAGTTCCTCTCCCACTACGCGCAGGAACGCTTCGGCAAGGCACCACAGGATTTGAGAATCGCCATCATTCATGAAGACGGTCCCTACGGCAGCGGCGTGGCGGGGTCCAACGAAGCAGCCGCGAAGAGTCGGGGGATGAAGGTGGTACTCAAGGAAGGCTATTCCTCGACGGCTCCGGACCTCTCCTCGATGGTGATCAAACTCAAGCGCGCTCGCCCGGATGTCATCCTGCACACCGGCTACAACCCGGACATCACCCTCTTCCTCCGGCAGGCCCGGGAGCAGGGGTTGCGTTACAAGGCGCTGATTGGACACGGCGCAGGCTACAGCGACATTGACAAGCTGATGGGAACCTTCGGGGAAGGAGTGAACTTCCTCTACAACGTTGATCCGGTCGCGGGTCAACTGCTGGATGCCTCCTCCCTCGCACCGGGTGTAGGTGACTTGACGAAAGAAATGCTTCGGCGTTACCGGGCGTTGAGGCAGGTGGAAGAGGTGCGTTCCCACGTTTCGATGGGGTTCAACCACACCTGGATCCTGCTCAACGACGTGCTGCCGCAGGCAATCCGGAAGTACGGTGGGTACGATGCGGAAGCGCTACGCAAGGCGGCACTCGACTTGGACATTCCCGAGGGCGGCACCATTCAGGGGTACGGAATCAAGTTCTATCCCCCCGGACACCAGATGGCCGGACAGAACATGCGTTCCTCGCCAGTGATCATGCAATACGTTGACGGGAAGACGAAGATTGCCTGGCCCAAGAGCATCCAGACCATCAACCCGGTTCTGCCGTTGCCCAAGGGGCATCCTTACGCAGCGAAATAGACGCGCCACGTCCCGCCCCTTCCTCTGCGCGTGCTGGTCGTCGAAAACCTCTGCAAGCACTTCAAGGGATTCGTGGCTGTTGACCGCGTTTCCTTTGAAGTGCGCGAGGGAGAACTGGTCGGGCTGATCGGGCCGAACGGCTCCGGCAAAAGCACCCTCTTCAACCTGATTGCCGGGAACCTGCGCCCGACCTCGGGTTCAATCCGCTTTGACGGAGAGGAGATCGCAGGGCTGCCCTCGCATCGCGTCTGTCATCTGGGTATCGCCCGCACCTTCCAGATCCCCCGCCCCTTCAGGAAACTGCAACTGCTCGAAAACGTGGCGGTGTCTGCCTTTTTCGGAAGCAATACGCCGATCAGTCGGCAGGAAGCGTGGCAGCGTGCGGAAGAGGCACTCGGAATCGTCAACCTGCCCAGGGATTCCGGTGTGAACGTGGACAGATTGGGAGCGTCCGGTCTGAAGAAGCTTGAACTCGCCCGCGCCTTGGCCACACAGCCGCGCTTGCTGCTGGCGGACGAGAGCCTCGGCGGACTGGATGAAGCCGAAATGGAGCAGGCTGCGGAGATGCTGGAGCAGATTCGTTCGAAAATGGGCATCACCATCATCTGGGTGGAACATATCATGGGGGTGCTGATGCGCGTCGTGGACCGGGTGATGGTCCTTGATCATGGCGAGAAGATCAGCGAGGGCTTGCCTGCCGAGGTTGCTGCGGACCCGAAAGTTGTGGAGGTCTATCTCGGTAAGAAACAGGGCAGCGGAAAGACCGTTGCAGGGTTGGCAGCGGCAAATCCCCTGAATCCTTGAATGCGACTGCCGGAGGGCGATGCTGGAACTGAACGGTGTTACTGCAGGCTACGGATCCTTTCAGGCTCTCTTCGGGGTCAGCCTGGAAGTCCGGTCGGGAGAGGCCGTCGCGGTGATTGGACCAAACGGCGCGGGCAAAACCACCCTGCTCCGTGCGATTTCCGGGATGCTGCCGGTGCAATCCGGAAGCCTGAACCTGGAAGGTGTTTCGCTAAGGGAGATTCCGCCCCACCGACTCATTGAGTTCGGCATCGCCCACGTTCCGGAGAACCGGCGGCTGTTTCCTGGAATGAGCATCGAGGACAACCTGCGGATGGGAGCCTTCACCCCCAAAGCACGATCCCGGTTCGCTGAACGCCTGCAGTTCGTCTTCGAGCTCTTTCCGCATTTGAAGGAGCGCCGTAATCAGACTGCTGGAACCCTGTCCGGGGGGGAACAGCAGATGTGCGCCATTGGCCGCGCCCTGATGTCTGAACCCAAGCTGCTGCTGATGGACGAGCCGTCGGCGGGCCTAGCCCCGGTGATCGTCCACCAAGTGTTTCAGCTTGTGCGGCAGATCCGAGATCAGGGGCTTACCGTGCTGATCGTTGAGCAGAACATTGAACAGGTGTTGCAGATCGTTGACCGTGCCTACCTACTTGAAGTCGGGGCGATCAAGATGAGCGGCACGGCCAGGGAACTGAGCCAAAGCGAATCGTTGCGCAAGGCCTATGTCGGTTTGTGAGTCAATTGTGATGGTCTCGTAAAAAGTCAGAGGCATCAACTGCTGGAAAAAATCGGATGCTCA
>CAJWCD010000187.1:0-4083 GCA_913020725.1 uncultured Pseudomonadota bacterium | reverse complement strand
TTCCTCTGAAATTCTGGAAAAATCACTGAAAACTGGGAGAAACACACCGGAAAACGCTGTCTATTTGCAAAATCACAACACTTTACAGGGTGAATTTTGCCTGAGGACAGGCACCAACACTCCAGAGGGAGACTATCCGTTTTCCGCTGGGACATCAACATCCGGGAATCCACCATCCTCGGTCTGGTGGGTGCGGGGGCATCGGCCTACAGCTTCAGGCCTCTTTGAACGTCTTGGCTTGGCCCCAAGTGGCCGTCATCCTGATTGCCATTTTCATCTCGGTGCTGGTCAGTGAATGGGTCTCCGCAAAGGTCCGCCACGCCATCATCTGCCCCCCCTGATCAGCGCAGGTTAAGCGCCACTACTGCCGCCACAGCAAAGCCGATCCCCGCCCAGTTTCTGCGGGACATGCGTTCCCGCCAAATCCCCACCCCGATCAGCGTTCCCAGCAACATCACCGAAACCGAGTGCAGGCTGTAGGCAATCGCCGAATGGTGGGTAAAGGTTTCGCTACGCAACGCCCCCAACAATCCGACGATCCCCAAGGCATTCGTGATTCCCAACACTTGTCCCCAGAGAAAGGCCCTGCGCGGAACCGGACGTTTCCACAACAGAAGCGCAAGCATGGAAAACACGAGCGAGAAGCTGAAGACGAGGGTGACGTAGAGGAAGCGTTGTGGAGACGGACCCCAGATGTTGAAGAGATTGGTCCAGAGGCTCACGATTCCCAGCATCCCCAGAAGGACGGGAAAAAAACAAAGCGCCTTCCAGTCGCGCCCCGTTTCTGAACGTTTCACTTGAGGCAGGATCATCCACAAGGCTGCAAGCGTGAATCCCAGCCCAAGCAGAACGGCGAGGCTCAGGGCTTCCTCTAGGAAAGAGAGGCCGAAGGTGACGGGAACGCAGAGAGAGAGGTTGGCAGCAGAAATGCTGAGCGAAAGGCCGTAGCGGCGGATGCCCCAACGGAAGACAAGGAAGGCGCTGGGCCAGAGCATCCCCCCGCCGATGCCAAAGCCAACCGTTTCTGCACTGAGGCCCGGCCAGCCGTCCCACCCCACCAATGCCCAGCCCAGCAGGGAGCCGGACAGGTAGTTGGAGGCGATCACCCCGACGGTATCAATTTTGCGGGACTCGCACCACTTGATGAAGGAGGCAGTGAACACCGATCCGAAGATCGCGAGGGCGAGAAACAGCATTAGCTGTGGAGGACTCGTTTTACAGGAGTGAACACCCGAGTGTGGTAACGGTTACACGATCCAAAACGAACCAAGTAGGCAATGCGTTCCAGCAGCAGTTGCGGTCGCTTGCAATAACTCTTCAGCGCATACTGTAGTGCTAAACGACCTTTGTTGTCAGAACCTCGGACAGTGTCCGCAATCTGCCAAGGTTGTGTTTGCACCAGCACTCCCTGTTCGACAACAAAACCATGCCTACGAAGCAACTGTTGAAAAGAAGAGTCACTGAAGTCATGACAATGATGGGGGTTGCCATCGCAAGTGGGGGTGGTTGGCACGCTGGCGATGAGTTGTCCGGTTTCTGCCAAGCCGTTCCGCAGTCGTGTGAGGAGCTGTTCGGTGTCCGGAATGTGTTCAATGGTTTCCAGGGACACCACGTTATCGTAAAGCGCACCGGGCCGATATTCCAGCACATCGGCTTGCAAGAAACTCAGGTTGGGTTGCTGGTAGCGCTGCCGGGCGTAGCCGATGGTTTCGTGGTCCAGATCGACACCCGTGACCTGCATGTTGGGGTGCGACTGGGCCAGCAGGAAACTGCCATAGCCACAGCCACATGCGATGTCCAAGCAACTTGTTCCAACCAAATGCTGGCTGGCAAAGCGGTATCGTTGCAGGTGCAACTCCAAGCTGAGTTTTTGGGCGAGGTCGTCTGCTGGGATGGCGTCGGGGTAGATTCGTTCCAGAGTCACAGGAGCGCCCGCGTCCTGATGGTTGGAATCGGCTTGGCGAACCATCTGTTCGTTTGTGATGCAGAGAAAATCTGGGACGGAAAGGGAGGAAAACCTCCGGGAAGGAAGCCAGGCACAACACCCAACTCCCCTCCGGATTGCTCAGTTGCGGCGCTGCACCACTTTCTCGTACTGGTCGCGGTAGAGTGCCACCAGCCCGGCGGTTTCCGCATCCGGCATATTGCGGCGGATGATCTTGCGCACCTCCCGGTTGAGTCCCTTGAGGTTGTAGTAGGCGGTCTTGTGCGAAGCGCGGCGGTCCCAGCACTTGCCAGCCCTGCGGGCGATCCTCACAGAATCTGCACTCGCGTAATACGCCTGGAAGAGTCGGTTGTCGTTCTGCTCCTCGTAATAGAGAGCCAGCCCGGTTTTGGCCTCCTCGTAGTGCCGGATCGCCTGGTTGATCATCGGACTCGCACAGGAGGCGCGAGCGGCTCCTTGTCCGGTGGCAAGTTGTTCAAATTCCGTGCAACTGCCGCCGACAACCGGCAGCACGAGCAACAAGATCAGAAATCGTGAGTGAAGCATTGGATCCTCCGTAAGGTCTTCTGAATACCTTATCGGCAGAAACCGGCCTTTGCTTTAACAATAATTTTTCATGACGTGGCCACCGATGTTGCTCTCCCCTAAGACTTCCAGTATCCTGCACAACAACTCTCCACGCCCCGTTGTTTTGGAGTCACTCTCAGCAGAGACAGAATCATGGCAAACGAGACACCACATCCCGAAGAACCAGAGCTTCCGCCCGTAGCAAATGAACCTCCCAACTCCGGGCAGGCGGTAGCGGACAACAGCAACATTAAGCCTCCGGGGCCTGCCGCTTCCGAGTCTGTTGCGTCAACCACACCAAAGGTTCCGGAAGTCCAAAATTTGCCGAACTCTCCACCGCAACCCTTCCAGTTCGAGGGCAGTGCTGCTGAGTATTTCGGCATCTGGTTGGTGAACCTGCTGCTGAGCGTGGTCACGCTGGGCATCTACTCCGCGTGGGCGAAGGTGCGGCGCTTGCGCTTTTTTCTGGGACACACCACGATTGGTGGACACCGCTTCGAATACCACGCCAACCCGCTGGCGATTCTCAAGGGTCGCCTGATCGCGGTGGGGGTGCTGATCGTCCTCAACGTCATCTCCGGGTTTGCACCCCTCCTTGGAGGGGTCACCACGCTGGCATTGCTGCTGCTGTTTCCGTGGGTTGCTAACCGCAGCCTGCGCTTCAACGCCCGTATGACAAGCTTCCGGAACGTGCGCTTCGACTTTCAGGGCAGCTACGGCAAAGGCTTTGTTGCGTTCCTCATCTTCCCCTTTCTGAGCATCCTCTCACTAGGCCTGCTGGCTCCGTTCGCCACGCGTTACAGCGCCCGCTACTTAGCGGCAAGCCACCGCTATGGGACTTCAGAGCTTGAGACGGACCCGCCGCTTACTGCCCTCTACCGAGGCTTGCTCATCGCCTTCGGCATCGTGGTGCTGCCCCTGTTGGTTCTGATCGGTTTGCTGATTAGCAAGATGACGGATCTGGAGATGCCCGCAGTTTGGATGGTTGACGAGGTTCCTCCGGACTTCGTGTTGCTCCTCCAATTCCTCCCCATGGTGCTGGTCATCGTTTTCTACATCGGCTATTTCTGCTACCGCGCCATTGCCCGCAATGTCATGTTCGGGCACCTCACGCTCGCCAAAGTTCACGGCTTCGAGTCCCGGCTTTCCGGAACACGGCTTGCGTGGATTCTCCTCAGCAACACGCTTTTGATCGTCCTCACGCTGGGTCTGCTCCAGCCGTGGGCTGCCGTGCGGCGTTGGCGCTATGAAAAAGAGACGCTCACCCTGATTCCCGGAGGCCCGCTTGACGAGTTCATCGGTCAAGTCCAGGCCTCCGACGAGGTGATCAGCTCCGAGTACGCCGATCTTCAGGACATGGACCTTGGATTATAGTTATAGTCAAAGCTACTGGTTATAGGACACATCTTGGACTGAGATACAAACAGCCAATTCATTGATATTCAATAATATTTATTAGATGTCACTGCTAGTTCATAGTGTTCGATTTTTAATAGATTTTACTATATACGTTTTTGGGTAGTCACCCTCTTGAGTGTTGTTCCTCTGAAAATCGGGAACAATAACTGTAA
>CAJWCD010000186.1:0-4151 GCA_913020725.1 uncultured Pseudomonadota bacterium | reverse complement strand
CAAGAGGCCCGATGAGACACATCCACTGCAAGCTCCTGCTGGCGTTTGCCTTCCTGCTGATCACGCTTTCTGCCTTTGCTACCGAGCGCGGTGTCAAGCGTGTTGGGACTTCCGGCACAGAAGACCGCCACGCGCTGGTGATTGGCAACTCCGCCTACACCCAGCCTCCCCACTTAGAAATCCGGTCAATGACGCTTGGCGGCTTTTGATTCCACCGCGCTGGCCGATCCCACGGTGCGAAAGGTCATGCAGCGGATCATCCACACGGTGGCTGTCGAGTGTGAGGGAGGCTTTCCGGGACAACGCTCGGTCAAGGTCGAAATCGACACCACAGATGGCCGCACAGTCTCGTATTTCAGCCCAACTCGCAAGGGCGATCCGGACCATCCGTTGACCGACGAGGAGTTGAACGAGAAGTACGCCGAACTCGCAGTTCCCGTGATTGGTGAAACTGCGGCACAAACGCTGGCAGAACGGCTCTGGGCCGTGGAGGAACTGCCCACGCTCAAAATGTTGGGGCTGGAACAATTGCGTCCCTTGGAAACGGCATAGCAACAATCAAATCACGATGGATTTTCAGCTTTCGGAAGAGCAGCGGCTGTTTCAGGAATCTGTGAGGGAGTTCGCCCGGCGTCACCTCGCCGCAGGTGCCCTGCGGCGGGCGCATTTGCCGGAGTTCCCGTTTGAGGAGTCCCAACTGATGGCCAAGCAGGGCTTGCTTGGTCTCACCTTTGATGAAGCAGACGGCGGCTCCGGGGGCACGGTTTTCGACGCCGTGCTGGCGATTCAGGAAATCGCCTTGGTCTGCCCACGCTCGGCGGACGTGTTCCAAGCCGGGAATTTCGGACCGATCCGCACTTTCGCCGAATACGCCACTCCGGAGCAGAAGGTTCGCTGGCTACCGAGGCTACTTGCCGGGGAGTTGGTGATCTCGCTCTGCATGAGTGAGCCGGAGGCCGGGTCAGCCGTCACCGATTTGCAGACCTCCGCCACCCCCGAGGGCAACGGTTTCCGGGTGAACGGAACGAAGGTGTTTTCCAGCCACAGTCTGGAAGCCGAACTCTTTCTCGTCTATGTGCGCTACGGTCCCGGAGTGGAGGGAATCGGGTCGGTGCTGATCCCGCGTGGTGCCGAGGGCTTCACAATCGGCAAGCCGACACGTTATGTCGGCGGGGACGACTGGTGCCAGCTTTACTTCGACAACGTTTATGTGCCGCCCGAGGACGTGCTGTTGCGTGAAGGTGGGTTCCGCAAGCAGATTGCTGCGTTCAACATCGAGCGCATCGGCAATGCAGCACGAGCGCTGGCCTTCGGACGGCACGCCTTCAATATCGCCCGCGAGCACGCCCTGACCCACAAGCAGTTTGGGCGCGAGCTGGCCGAGTTTCAGGGCATCCAGTGGAAGTTTGCCGAGATGGCGGCGCAACTCGAAGCCGCCCAACTCATGCTCTACAAGGTGGCGACGGAGGCAACGGGCCGGCTTCCCTCGGCGTTTGACACGTCCCTTGCCAAGTACCTCTGCAACACGGCTGGATTCTTTGCCGCAAACGAGGCGATGCAGGTGCTGGGGGCGCTGGGTTACACCCAAGACAGTCTCGTCGAGTATTGCTGGCGCAGGACGCGGGGCTGGCAGATCGCAGGAGGCAGTTTGGAGATGATGAAGAACCGTATCGCCGAAGGGGTGTTCGACCGACGCTTCTCGCAGCGACTTCCAAAAGCGAAGTAGCCGTTCCTTCAGTTTTCCCACCATGAGTTCCTTGCTTGACGCACTGATTCGTCCCCGCTCCGTTGCGATTATCGGAGCGTCGGATGATCCCAAAAAGACTTCGGGACGACCGCAGCGCTACCTTGCCCGGCACGACTACAAGGGGAGGGTTTATCCCATCAATCCGGGACGCGAAACGGTGCAGGGTGCGCAGGCGTGGCCCTCACTCGATGCCGTCCCGGAGGTGGTAGATCACGCCTACGTCGTGGCCGGCACCAAGACTGTGCTTCCCGCAGTGAAAGCCTGTGCCGCTTGCGGCGTGAAGATGGTCACGGTTCTTGCGGATGGTTTTGCGGAGGACGGACCCGCAGGTTTGGCTCGGCAGGAGCAGCTAGTTGCAGTGGCGCAAGCCTCCAAGATGCGGCTGCTCGGTCCCAATAGCATGGGTGTGATCAACTGCTCGGACAAGACGGCCTTCAGCGTTAATGCAGCGTTGGACACGGATACCCTGCTTCCGGGACGGCTAATGGCGATTTCGCAATCCGGCTCCATCATCGGCACCTTGCTTTCCAGAGGGCAGGCGCAAGGCATTGGTTTCCACAGCTTGATCTCGGTTGGCAACGAGTCGGATCTCACGGTCGGGCAGATTGGCCAGTCGGCGGTGGCCGATCCGGAGATTGACGCAGTCCTGTTGTTTCTGGAATCCATCCGTGATCCGGAAGAACTCGCGGTGTTTGGCCGCACGGCCCACGAGGTCGGCAAGCCCGTGATCGTTTACAAACTAGGCCGCTCGGAAGCCGGACGCGAACTCGCTGTTTCGCACACCGGAGCCGTCACTGGATCGGATGCCGCCGCCGATGCGTTTTTCCGGACTCATGGCATGGTGCGCGTAGAGCAGTTTGAAAGCCTCTTTGAACTGCCGTCGCTGCTAGTTGGACAAACGCCGGAAGCTGTGCCCCGCGACAAACCCGTTGCGGTCGTGACAACCACTGGAGGCGGAGGAGCAATGGTGGTGGATCGGCTGGAAAGCGTTGGGGTTCCTGTGGCGGGGGTGTCGGAACGATTGCGGTCGCAGTTGGCCGAGCAAGGCATTCACCTGCGTCCGGGACGGCTGACCGACGTGACGCTTGCAGGTGCCCGCTACAAAACCATGCTGGCGGCACTTACCGCCTTGCTGGATTCCAGGGAGTTTTCATCGGTGGTGGCCGCGATCGGATCCTCCGCGCAATTCCATCCTGAACTGGCAGTGCAACCGATCATCGACTCTAAGGGGCACGCCACGTCGCTGGCTGGCTTCATGGTGCCTCATGCGGAAGCGTCCCTGAAAAAGCTGGCGCAGGCGGGGATTCCCGGATTCCGCACGGCGGAGACCTGTGCGGACTCAATGCGTGCGTTCATGGAGTGGCACCCGCCCCGTGATCGTGTCACTCTGCCACCTCCGGATGTTGAGCTTTCTGGAGTTTCCGGCATGTTGAACGAAAACGAGGCATTGTCGCTTTTTCAAAAGCTTGGTCTCAAGACCATCGAAACCCTGATTCTCAAGCCGCGCGATCCGATTCCAGACACGCTGGCTTGGCCCGTTGCCGCGAAGGTGCTTTCTGCCGATGTGCCTCACAAAACGGAAGTTGGTGGCGTGGTGCTTAACCTTCACAATGCTCAGGAACTGGCAGAGGCCCGTGCTCGGATTCTGGAGCAGGTGAGTGCTACGTTGCCCGAGGCCCATATTGAGGGGGTTGCTGTGCAGCCGATGGCGAAAGGCTTGGCCGAAGCATTGGTCGGCTACTGCGTGGACCCGGAAGTTGGCCCGACGATTACCGTGGCTATGGGAGGCGTGCTGGCAGAAATTTATGAAGACACAGCCCTTGAACTGGCCCCGGTTGACCACGGAACGGCACGGGCGATGATCGAGCGGGTCAAGGGCTTGGCACTAATCCGGGGGTATCGCAGACTGCCCCACGGCGATGTCAAGGCACTGGCCCAAGCCGTCGTCGCCCTCTCCCGGCTCGCCAGCCTTCCCCAAGTCCAAGAAGCTGAAATCAACCCCCTGCTTGTGAAAGCTGAGGGCGAGGGTGTGGTTGCGCTGGATGGGTTGGTGCGCTTGGGGTGAAGCCGCGCTAGTTCACGACTGTCTTCTGCCGCTAGAGCAATTTCGGTTGATTAGCCCTCGTTTGTCATTGCAGAAAATGCTCTAAGCAACGAAATTGGCCCTAAAATTCGTCTTCGATAATAAACGAACCTTCAAACTGAACCACTCCTTCTCTCATACCCCGATGCTGATGGACAACGTTGAGTGCGATAATGGTCGTTCAGACGATTCTGTCAGCAGGTGGGGACTTCTGAGGAATCAAGAGTTTCTTGCAATCTGGTTCGTAGGTTCGATGACCAGTACGATAAGGTGGCTGGAGGTGCTCGCCCTTGGCATCTTCGTTTTCGACCTGACCGGATC
>CAJWCD010000185.1:0-4331 GCA_913020725.1 uncultured Pseudomonadota bacterium | reverse complement strand
TGTCTATTTGCAAAATCACAACACTTTACAGGGTGAATTTTGCTGAGGACAGGCACCAACACTCCAGAGGGAGACTATCAAAAACCTGGATTACTGAAATTGTTCGTAAAAATAATGTGAAACCAAACTCGCAGAAACACAATAATTCTTATTTTAGTAAATAGTTTCAATGTATTATGTGCGTTTCTAAACATCATCTCGTAAGTGTAACAGGTGGGTTGATTCCGCAGTACGATCAATCAATTAACCGAGAAATGTGAGAACCTTAGAGCAGACTGGCAATGGCAAATCCGCCGAGCAAAGTACCAATCGAACTGCCGAGGTTGGCAAACACGACGACGAGCAGGATGCGGGTGATCTTGTTGCGCCAAAAGCCACCGAGGGTGAGGATGTCGTCGCTGAGTGCTGCAAAATCATGCACCTGCGGTTTGCGCAGAAAAGCCTCCACCAGTCCGGCGACCCAGCCGGCGGCAATCATGGGGTTGAGCGAGGTGAAGGGGGCTGCGACAAACGCCGAGAGAATCGTGAGAGGATGGGCCAAGACGAGAGCCGAACCGAGCGCGGAGAGGATGCCGTTGATCAGAAACCAGCGCTGAACCATCTCTAGGCTGACATCAGCGTCAACAGTTAAAAAACCGTAGAGGATGAGTCCGATGATCACTCCCGGAATTCCCCACTTGAGGGTGCGTCCCAGCTTTCCCGGAGGCGGCAGATCGTTCAGAGCGTCCAGATCGTGAGAGTGGGTGAGTTCTTGTTGAATGCCCCCAAGGTGTCCGGCACCCACGATTGCGACAATTTGGCTTCCGGGAGCTTGCCGGATGCGCTCCGCAAGGAACTGATCCCGTTCGTCAATCAGCACCTGCTTCACCACCGGGGATTGGCGGGCCAGCCCTTCCATCGCTTCAGCCAGCGCGTCCTCTTGCTTCAGCTTCTCAATTTCGCTTTCCTCAATCTCCTCCCGCGAAACCATGCCGACCAGCAGTTGCCCGAGAATCTTGATGCGTGACCAGAACCCCAGTTTTCGCCAAGTGCGTTGCAGGGTGGTGCGCACGTCTCGGTCAGCAAGGACCAACTCCGCGCCTTGAGCTTCGGCGATGCGCACCGCCTCCAGCATCTCGGCTCCGGGTTGGACACCAAGCTGCGCCCCGAGCTTACGTTGGAAGGAGGACATCATCAGGTTGGCGAGCAATAGGAAAGTCTTGCCTTCCCGGATGACCTTGAAGATGTCCATGCGCTGCCACGAATCCGGGTCGCGCAAGGCGCTGAGCCGTGATGCGCACAACTCCACGCACACCGTGTCCGGGCGCTCTCGCTCCAGCACTTCCTGAACCTCTCGGACGCTGCTTGCCGAGATGTGGGCGGTGCCCACAAGCACGATGCGCTTACCCTCATGCTCAACCTCATGTACAGTACTCAGAGATGCCTCGCTCACCTGAAACCTTTTTGGTGCAATTACGAAAACTGTTAATTATGGCAGGAACAGGTGGATTGTCACGCGCATTCCCTTGGGCTGGGATTAGCGCGCTCGTGTTTTGTCTTCATTAAATCCGACATGCTGCTTCCTTTTTTACCGCTGTTGCTAGCGGTCATGTTCCTTTCCTGGGTGCAGTCTCAGCCCATCGCCAGCCCGGATCCGTTGCTGGGGTGGCCGCTTCCTGTGGTGTTGTGCGGGATTGTGACGGCAGGGGCGCTGCTGGCACAAGGCTTCCGGAAGGTTCAGGGGGGCTTGGAAAACACCCGCCGGATTGCTCGGTTCGACCTGCCCCGCATGGCGGTGCTGGGTTTGTGGGCGGCATCCGTGAAACTTGAAGTGTTGCACTTGCGGCTGGCCGAGCAGTTTCCAGAAGCCTTCGCCGACGAAGGAGCTTTTTCGGTCTTGATCCTCACCTACTGGCTGGCCGATGCGCTGGTGGCAACTCCGGTGTCACACTGGAATGCAGAGGGGCGGCGGCTCAAGCTCGCACAGGTGCAAAGCCACTTGCGACTGCAACTGCCCCTGTTGATTTTGGGAGGCGGGCAGGCGCTACTGCTGCTGGCAACTCAAGCCATTCCGTGGTTTCCGGGTTCAGGCATGTTCGGGTCGTTGCCGGAACTACTGAGCATTGCGGTTCTGCTCATCTTGGCCCCGCCTGTCATCATGGGATGCTGGAACACTGAGACGCTTGTGGAAAGTCCGGAACGAACCCTCATTGAAAAAGAACTGCATCATGCTGGAACAGCAGTCGCTTCCATCCGACTCTGGCCCGAGGAAATCTTGCCCAGCAAGACGGCGGGAGTGATCGGTTTCTTGCCGAAGTTTCGATATTTGTTGATCAGTCCGGGCTTGCTGTCGTCTCTCAGCGAAGATGAATTACGGGCCGTTGTTGCACATGAGGCGGGGCATCTACGACGCTCGCACCTGTTGTTCTTTGCCGTTGCATTGTTCGGATTTATGGAACTGCTCCTGCTGGGAGCGGGCACCGCCAGTGTGGTGAGTTGGTGGCAGGGCTGGGAGATTCCGCTGTGGGCTGAAGGGGTGGTGATGGTCGCAGCACTGCTGGGGTTCCTACGCTTTGGAGTGGGGTTCCTGAGTCGGCAGTTTGAGCGCCAAGCGGACTGCCACGCACTGGAGCGGGTGGGGCTGCGTCCGTTTGGCCAAGCGTTGCTCAAGGTGAGTTGGCTCAACGGCATTGACCCGGAGACGCCGAACTGGCATCACTACGGAGTTCTCCAGCGGCTGCGGTTTCTCTCGGAATGCGAAGCACAACCGGAACTCCGGGAGCGACATCATCAGTGGGTTTTGCACTTGAAAGGGGCACTCCTTGCCGGGGCACTCCTGCTGCTTGGCGTGAATGCCTACTTCACGAGCGCTGACGCGCGGATTCGACTGCTGGGCTACTATCTGACCAGCGTAAGCTCCACTGCTGAGCCGACACTTGCTCCTCTGATGGTGAGGCTTGCCGACTTGCTTTACTTTGAGAAGGAACTGGGACAGGCCGAATCTTGGTACCGAAAATCGCTGGTGCTGAATGCGGACAGCCCGCGTGCCTTGAACAACTTGGCGTGGTTGCTGACCGAGCGTTATGGCGACAGTTCCGAACACATGAGGGAAAGTGTCCTGCTGGCTCAACAGGCTTTGGAGCAGGACGAGCAGGCGTTCATCTGGGACACATTGGCCGAAGGACATTGGCAGCTTGGACAGCAACAGCAGGCCCTTGAGGCCGCAGAACACGCATGGTTCTTGGCGGATTCCCGGAATCCGCCCTTGCCGGAAGCAAAACTGCGCTACTACAAGGAGCGGCTGGAGGTATTCCGGGGGCGTTAGCAAAAAGGTGGCGCTTCCCGAAACCAACGGGATCACCCCCAATGAACCGGAACCTGACGATCCGGATTCAGGTGGTGCAGAGCTTCACAATCGGGATGGTGAACTGAAACCAGTCCGCCTTCAGCAAGGTAGCCTTGGATTGGGTCGCTTGCGGTGGGTGTGCAGCAGCGGGCAATCCGGATCGGCACTTGCTCTAACCCATCCACAAGCACAGTTTTGCCCGTTTCAATTCGTGGAGCTTGGGGTTTGGTTTCCGGAACTAGTTCCTCCAAAACCGTTGCTTCCTGGGAGGAGACAAACCAACCCAGCACTGTCGAAGCCCGGATGCTGTTTTCGCCGAGGCAGAAGAGGACATGCTCAAAGGTCTGGTTGCGATGCTGTAGGCATGCCTGCTCCAGTCGACTTTCCTTGACCATGCGATTCAGGTTAAGTCCGGAGGCCCGGAACTCCTGCTCCAGTCGCTCCCAGCCTTGCTTGCGGAACTGTTCCCGCTGCTGCTCCCGCAAGGCATGGCGAATCTTGCTACGGGCGCGGTGGGTGGCCGCAAACCCCAGCCATTCCTTGTTGGGCACCTGCTTGGCCGAAGTCAGAACGGTAACACGATCCCCTGTTTGGAGAGGAGAGTCCAGCTTGGCGATCACGTCATTGATCTTGACTCCGGTGGTTCGGCTACCCACTTCGGTGTGGACGGCATAGGCAAAATCAAGGGCGGTGGCCTTGTTGGGCAGTTCGATGATATCGCCGTTTGGCGTGACGGTGAAGAGGGAATCAGGGAAGAAACCGACTTGGGGAGGCTCCGGGGGTTGTGAGTCTTGTGCATTGGAGTCACGACGCAGCTGCTCTTTGTAGCGCCAGTGGGCGGCAATTCCAAACTCCGCGAGGAAGTGCATCTCGTAGGTACGGATTTGCACCTCGACTGATTCGCCATCCGGAAGCTCAATGGTGGTGTGGAGTGACTGGTAGCCGTTGGGTTTGGGCTGGGCGATGTAGTCCTTGATGCGGTCCTTATGTGGAGGCCACTGCTCAT
>CAJWCD010000184.1:0-4384 GCA_913020725.1 uncultured Pseudomonadota bacterium | reverse complement strand
CAACGCTACAGCGAGGAGCGCAAGGCCGAGGTGCTGCGAGCCTATCAGGAGCGTTCCTCGCTGCGGGGACTCAACCGCACCTTCGGGATCACGCGCAAAACGATCACGCAGTGGCTAAAAAAAACTCCTGCGCCAGCGCGTCGGATGCTTCGTCCGCGAGACTCTCTCCTTCTCCAAGAAGGACTGGTGGCATAACCGGGTGACCCACTGGTTCATCGTCGAATACAACCGCTCATGTTCTTGGTAGCTACTGCCACCATGTCATTTAATGATATGCCAATACCGTAAATTTCCCTCACTCCTCAGATTCCTGTTATTTCTCCGCTTTGCTTTGCCGTGTTCACAGTCTGATCCGTTGTTGTCAGCCCCCATCTTCGTTTAGTGCCTCGCTGGACGACCTAGTCTTCTCGTAGTTCCCCGTACAGCATCTGAATCAAACAGAAGTGTGATTTCAGTCCGGCTGAGATCATCATGATTGTCCTTGAAGCGAGTGCGGGCTCAGCCCGCAGGTTGGCATCACCCGCAATTTTTGCGCAGTTCCTTGGCCAAAGCAGCCCGCTGTCGGAAGAGTTGCTGCGGGGTGAGGGCAGTCGATTTGCGGTACTGGCCTTGACGGAGTTCCTTGAGACGTTTTTGCTGGTTTTCGCTGAGGTTCACGCCCTTGCGGAAGCGGAACCAGACGGTGTTGTTGATGAGCCGGTCATGCTCCACAGTGTGCTCGTTACGCCCCCGCTCGGTCTCGACGTACTCCTTCACGTCGCGGAGGCAACGGGCTTTGCCGTGCTGGCGGATGTAGAGGCGGTCGGTGGCAAATTCCTGAGCAAATCCCCAGCCGGGCAGAGTGAGCAACAGGAGGCCCAACAGGGGTCCACAGGCTCGTCGAAAACAAATTTGCAACATAGGGCTAAAGTTCTTGCGGAAATGTGCCGATGGGAGGAACAGGTAAAACGGTCTCCCATGGACGGGAGTTGCTCTTGGACAAGCAAGTTTGGAGCCGCCGAAAGCAGGCGGGACTGGGGCTTTGCCTTGCAGTCGAACCTAGGATTCCGGGGCTGTGCTGTGTGGTTTGGCACTTGTGCGGCTGTAATGTTTTCCATTGGGAAGGCTTGCTCCAACTTGTCACGACCAAGCCGCCCATTTTTGGATGGGCGGACTGTTTCATCGTGAAGACGGGCGTTCAGATCCGGACGCATTCGTCTGCCCTCTCCTTCCATTTGGAGGGGTGGGCTGTCTTGCTTGCTAAACGGAAATAATCCGCAAATGATGGAGAAAATGGCATGACCCCTTCAGAGCAAAAAATCGAGCAGTATCACACGCTCGTTGGTGACGACACCAGCTATCGGTTCGAGCAAAACGTGTCTCACGCGGTGCAGGAACTCGCGGAATCGTTCCAGAGTAGTTTTTTGGACAATGAGTCCAAGGTCGATTATGCAACCCACGTCTTTGCGAAGATGCTGGACGACCTCTCGGATTTTCTGGAGCATCCCACCATCGTGAACTGAGTACATGGTTTCCCCGCCGTCCGGAACGCTCCGGACGTGGTTGCGTCGCCAGCAGTGGCGGTGGACGCTAAGGCGAGCGGGAGTCACCAGCGTCGCGGGCAGTGTGCTGCTGCTCGGACTGAGCCTGCTGCACATCCCGGAACTCCCGCGTTGGCAGTGGGGCGTGTTGGATGGTTTACTGCTGGTCGTGGCGGTGTGGGCTGCGTGGTTGGGGGGTTCTCCGGAACGGCTGCTGCCCCGCATTGCCCAACGCGATTACGCACTGGCGGAAGCTCTGCGGACCGAACTGGAACTGGCGGATGCGCCTTCCGGGAACGAACTTCACGAGCAGTTCCGGGAGCAGCATCGTCAGCAATTGGAATCGGCCCTCCAAAACTCTAGGAACCGCTGCTTTCCGCGCTGGCACCTCCCGTGGTTGATCGTGGTGGTGGTGCAGGGAGTTTTGGTGTTTTCCCTGCTGCACGGAGTCCCGAATTTCCGGCAACTCGCTGCGCTCGTTTCCACTCCGCCAGAAATCCCCCAAACCTACCGATTGCTTTTTCCTGCGTACCTCAAGCGCCCTCCTGAAGTTTTCCCGACACTGCCGGACTCGCTGGAAGTTCCACAGGGCAGCCGTCTAGAGATCACGCTGCTCACCGCTCCACCTTCTGATGATGAAAGCAGTTTCTCCGCCGCTGTGGAATTCCGCCCCTTGCGTTGGCTGGCAGGCTCCGGACGCTGGAGTGCGTCGCTGACCCTCGAAAACTCCGGCACCCTGCGGCTCGATTGGCGGGGGCAAATCGTGGAAATTCAGGTGCGTCCGGACGAGCCACCGCTGCTGGTCGTGACTTGGCCGAGCCTGCCGCACATTTTCGACATGTCCACGCTGCCCGTGGACCTGCTCGCAGAGGACGACCACGCGCTTAAGCAGATTGTGCTGCACTACCGCATTGCCTCCAACGGACGCTCCTACCGCGAAATCGTCCAGTCCTTCGAGGATCGTTTCTCAAGCCATCAAGAACTCTTTGAGTGGAGCTTGTCCGCAAGCGCCCTGCGGGCCGGGGACAATGTGACAGCATGGGTGGAGGCTTCCGATCAAGACACGCTGCACGGCCCGCACGTCACCCGCTCCGGAGAGTTCACCTTTGTGGTCGAAAGCCAGCGCGAATTTCACGAAGCGGTTCTGCGACGTCTCCGGACGGTCAGCCGCCGTCTGCGCGAGTTGGTGAACGTCCTCGATCTCCGCGATCTTCCGGACACTGAGGCCGAGGAGCAGCGCATCCTTGGAATCCTTCTTGACCTTGCAGCTGACGCCCCGTACGATCCCCTGCTCTCCGAACAACTCCGGGGCTTCATCGAAGAGCTACGCAGGCAACTCCGCCACTACCAGCAGCAACGCGAGCAGGTTGCGCCGAAGAGCTAGAGCTTGCGCGACCTCCCGAAGCCGATCATACTTTTTTCAAAGCCTTCCCCTGTGGCTTGTTTTTCTGAACCATCCTGTCAAGAAAGTATCATGGGACTTGTCCTGCCAAAACGAACCCTGCCGCCTTCCGAATCCTGCATCCGCGAGCTTGGAGCCTTGTTTGGCGAGCGTTGTTCCACGGGCGAGACCATCCGGGAGCAGCACGGACGGGACGAGTCGTTTCACCCGTCGGCTCCTCCGGACGCAGTGGTTTTTGTGGAATCGAACGAGGAGGTCGCCGAAATTATGAAATTGTGTGTGCAGCATGGCACTCCGATCATTCCCTACGGCACCGGGACTTCACTGGAAGGTCATGTCGCGGCACTACAAGGCGGAGTCTGCATTGACCTCACGCGCATGAATCAGGTGCTGGAGGTCAACGCGGCAGACCTCGACTGCCGGGTGCAGGCCGGGGTGACGCGCAAGCAGGTCAATCACCACCTGCGCAATTCCGGCCTCTTTTTCCCGATTGATCCCGGAGCCGATGCCTCGCTCGGCGGCATGACGGCAACTCGCGCTTCCGGAACAAATGCGGTGCGCTACGGCACCATGCGTGAAAACGTGCTGGGCCTCACCGTGGTGACCGCCGAAGGCCGCATCCTGCGCACCGGAACCCGTGCCCGCAAATCGGCGGCGGGTTACGATCTCACACGGTTGTTTGTCGGCTCCGAGGGCACGTTGGGAGTCATCACCGAAATCCAGTTGCGGCTACAGGGCATTCCGGAGGCAATGTCAGCGGCGGTTTGCTCGTTCGACTCGATGGAAGGCGCGGTCAATACTGTGATCTTCACCATCCAAATGGGCATTCCGGTTGCGCGCGTCGAGTTGGTGGATGAGGTGCAGATAGATGCCATCAATCGCTACTCCGATCTCGATTATCCCGTCAAGCCCGCGCTCTTCTTCGAATTTCATGGCACTCCGGCCTCGGTGGCGGAACAGGCGGAGCGCGTGGGTGAGATTGCTGATGAAAACGGGGGCAGTAATTTTCAGTGGGCCACGAAGGAGCAGGATCGCCAAAAACTCTGGGAGGCACGGCACAACGGCTACTACGCTGCCCTCGCGCTTCGTCCCGGATGCCGAGGCTGGCCGACTGATGTTTGTGTGCCGATCTCCCGTTTGGCCGAGTGCATTCTGGAGACACAGCAGGATGTCCGGGAGCAGGGACTGCTCGCGCCTATTCTTGGGCATGTGGGCGACGGCAACTTTCACATGACCTACCTGATCCATCCGGACTATGAGGACGAGGAGTTACCGAAATATCAGGCGCTCAATGATCGACTCATCACACGCGCCCTCCGCATGGAAGGCACCTGCACCGGAGAACATGGGGTGGGCTACGGCAAGATTCCGTACATGCACCGCGAACACGGAGAGTCCGTGGCACTGATGCGCCAGATCAAAGAGGCACTCGATCCGCTCAATCTGCTCAACCCCGGAAAAA
>CAJWCD010000183.1:0-4388 GCA_913020725.1 uncultured Pseudomonadota bacterium | reverse complement strand
GTTGAGAGACCCCAGAAATCGACTAATTTATCACCTCAGAGGACTTCTTGCGAGAGCATCTTATGTGCTTTCCAAAAAAAATTCTGCACACTTGTCGTATCCGGATTCCTAAAATACCACTGTTCTCCGAAGCATGGCCAACGACGAAACTTCCATTCCCGGACTCGGCATCGCGCTCGGTGGTGGTGCGTTCCGGGGTGCAGTGCATCCGGGAGCGCTGAAGGCGCTGGAGGAGGAGGGGCTGCAACCGAATTTCCTGAGCGGCACGAGTGCCGGGGCAATGGTCGCCGCGTTCTACGCCTTCGGAACTCCGCCGGAAAAGATTCGCGAACTCGCCCACAAACTGCGCTGGCTGCGTATCTCCAGCTTCACGCTGCCCAAGCTCGGACTGCTTTCAAACGCGGAGATCGGGAACTTCATGGAGAAGCACCTCGGAGATGTGCTACTGGAAAACGCACTCATCCCGATTGCGCTGGTGGCAGCAGACATCCGGACGGGAGAGCGTGTGGTTTTTAAAACGGGCAGTGTGGCCGAGGCCGTGATGGCGAGCACCTGCATTCCCGGCGTGTTCACACCCGTTGAGGTGGACGGGCGGCTGTTGGTGGACGGGGCGATTGTGGAAAATGTGCCGGTTTCGGTGCTGAATGAGATGGGTGCCCGCGTGAGCGTCGCCATCGACCTCGGCAGCGGACGCTACCGTACCCCACAGGGCATTGTCGAGGTTTTGCTCAACGCCTTCGCCATCGCCGTGGACCAAACCACGAGCCGCCAGACGGAAAGTGCCGATGTGCTGATCCGCCCCGACTTGACGGGTTACAGCCTGATGGATTCCGGGAACTCCGCGAAGCTCTACGCTGAGGGCTTCCGGAGCGCCACCCATGCTGCCGAGGTGATCCACAAGGCCACCAAGGACGCCGAGCCGTCCTCGTGGGAAACGTTGGAGCAGCGCTTCCGCAAGTGGTTGAAAGCCTGAACCGCGCTGTCTTGCTCAGCCGAGCGCCTTGGCCTGTTCCCGCAATTCGTTCTTGCGCACCTTGCCCGTCGAGGTCTTGGGCAGTTCTCCAAACATGACCGTTTTCGGAATCTTGAACCCTGCCAGTTTGGTGCGGCAGAAGGCGATGGCTTCTTGCTCTGTGAGCTTCGATTCGGATTTGAGCGTCACAAACGCACAAGGGTGCTCGCCCCATTTTTCGTCCGGGCGGGCAACGACTGCGGCTTCCAGCACATCGGAATGCTGGTAAAGCACATTCTCGATTTCGACCGAACTGATGTTTTCGCCTCCGGAGATGATGAGGTCCTTGGCGCGGTCTTTGAGCTCGAGGTAGCCGTCTGGATGCCGCACCCCAAGGTCGCCGGAGTGGAACCAGCCGCCGCGAAACGCGGCCTCGGTCGCCTCCGGATTCTTGAGGTAACCCTTCATCACCACGTTGCCCCGGAACAGCACCTCTCCCAGTGTTTCCCCGTCGGACGGCACCGGTTCCAGCGTTTCCGGATCGGCCACGGTGAGGTCTTCCAAAACATGATAGCGTGCCCCTTGCCGCCCCTTTTTGAGCGCCTGTTCGGTTGGTCCCAGTTCGTTCCAATCCTCCTGCCAGTCGCAAACCACGGCAGGACCATAGGTCTCGGTGAGTCCGTAAACGTGGGTGACGTTGAAGCCAAGCTTCTGTATCGCGGCGATCACGGGCGGCGGTGGCGGCGCGGCGGCGGTCATGATCTGCACCGTGTGCTGCAATTTGCGTCGTCCTCGCTCGCTCGCCTTGGCGATCATGCCCATCACGACCGGTGCCCCGCAGAGGTGCGTGACGCCGTGGTCAGCAATCGCATTGTAGATATTCGAAGCCGCGACCTTGCGCAGACAAACGCTGGTACCCGCCAGCGCGGCCAGTGTCCACGGGAAGCACCAACCGTTGCAGTGGAACATCGGTAGTGTCCAGAGGTAAGTCGGGTGGTGCGGCAGTTCCCACGCCAACACGTTGCCCAGTGCCAACAGGTACGCCCCCCGGCTGTGATAGACCACACCCTTAGGTCGGCCCGTGGTTCCGGAGGTGTAGTTGAGCGTGACCGCTTGCCAGTCATCCTCCGGCAGAATCGCTGCAAATGCGGGATCCCCCTGCGACAACAAGGCTTCGTAATCCATTGCGCCGAGCAGTTCTCCGGATTCCGCGAGCGGGTCGTTGATGTCAATCACGAGTGGGTTTTGCTCTGCAAGCTCCAATGCCTCCCGAATCACAGGTGAGAACTCGCGGTCCGTGAGCAACACCTTCACCTCGCCGTGGTCGAAGATGTACGCAAGGGTTTCCGCCTCCAACCGGACGTTGAGTGCGTTCAGCACTGCTCCGGTCATCAGTACGCCGAAGTGCGCCTCGTAGAGTTCCGGAATGTTCGGGGCCATCACTGCGACCGTGTCGCCACGACCGATCCCGTGTTGTTGCAAAGCAGAGGCAAGGCGGCGGCAGCGTTCGTCGGCCTGCGTCCACGTCCGACGCAGTTCACCGTGGATGAGCGCAGTGCGCTGTGGATGCACGGCGGCAGCGCGTTGCAGAAAACTGATGGGCGAGAGGGCGGTGTAATTCGCAGGAGTCTGTGGGAGTTCGTCGTAGGCGTTCATGGCTCGTGATTTTTGGATTCTGAAAAGGCTTGCTGATCAAAAAGGGTGGCGGCGGATTGTGGATGCGAACTGAACCGTAAACCTTGAGCTTAGGACAATCGTCCGGATTGTCAAAGCGTATCGTGTGTCCTCCCTAGCGGATTGAACTTGAAGCCCGCGTTTGCAATTCCTATCTTTGTTGGTTTGCTGCTGCCAAGTTTTCATGACCGAAACCACCATCGAAATTCCAGAATTCGAAACCCTTGCTCCCGAACGTGTTCGACGCATCCTCCAGCAGAACGGGTTGGAGGTCGCGGATGAACGCTGGGCACTGCTGGAGCGTTGGGCCGAACTGTTGTGCGATCACAACCAGCGCGTCAATCTTGTTTCGCGCAAAGAGGAGGGACTGATTTGGGAAAAGCACCTGCTGCCCAGCCTCGCTTTGCTCTGCCTGCGCGAGTTTCCGGAGGGTGTGGAGGTGTGCGATTTCGGCACCGGTGGCGGGCTTCCGGGACTGCCGCTTGCGATTGTACGTCCTGACGTGCGGGTGACGCTGCTGGATGCACGGCAGAAGAAGATCGCCGCCGTGCAGCAAATGATCGAGCAGCTTGGGGTTGAGAACGCACAAACGCTACTGGGGCGTGGCGAGGACTTGGGCAAGGAACGCTTGTGGCGGGAGCGTTTTCCGGTACTTACAGTCCGCGCCGTTGCGCCGCTCTCCGACCTGCTGCGCTGGACTCGTCACCTCCGCACCCCCGCTGCCGTGCTGCACGTCTTCAAGGGCGGGGAGTTCCGCAACGAAATCGTGCAAGCCTCCCGCCTGTTTCCCGGATTCAAACTCAACAAAAGCCTGATGGTCCTCAAGGGTTACTCCGAACTTGCGGAGAACCAGAAGTACCTCATTTCCGTTTACGTCTCCACCATCCTGCCAAAAGCCTTGCGCCGCCACTCCTGAATGCGAATCCTCACTCTCAACTGCAACGGGTTGCGTAGCGCTGTCCGCAAAGGCGTGCTCACTTGGGCGGAAGCCCAACAGGCAGATGTGATCTGCCTACAGGAAACGCGCATTCAGGATGCACAGCTCACCCCGGAGATGCACAAACTCGGTATGTTGGAGGGGGTCTTCCACCATGCGGAGCGTCCCGGCTACTCCGGAGTGTCGTTGCACTTCCGCACCCCGCCGGATCAGCTTCAGCATGGTTTCGGCTGGCCGGAGTTCGATACGGAAGGGCGGTTTCTGCAAGCGGACTGGGGCAAGCTCAGCATCGTTTCGCTCTACCTGCCCTCCGGAAGCAGCGGGGAGGTACGGCAGAATTTTAAGTATGCGGTGCTGGAACGGCTGGAATCATGGTTCCGGGAGCGCATTGGTGATGGACGAGAGTACATCGTCTGCGGAGATTGGAACATCGCGCACCAGCAGATCGATCTCAAGAACTGGCGCAGCAACCAGAAAAACTCCGGCTTTCTTCCAGAGGAGCGGGCGTGGCTCACAAAACTGTACGACGAGATCGGCTGGGTGGATGTGTTCCGGCAGCTCAACCCTCATCCAGAACAGTACACTTGGTGGTCCAACCGGGGACAGGCGTGGGCGAAGAACGTCGGCTGGCGGCTGGATTATCAGGTGGCCACCCCCGGAATTGCAGCAACGGCGCAAAGTGAGGTGATTTTCCGGGACGAGCGTTTCTCAGATCACGCTCCCCTCACCATCGACTACGACCACACGCTGTGACCCGCCTGTTTTAGGGTGTGTTTACATTCGCAAGCGTTTGCCGTCTCATCCTGAAGCATGTGACACTAACGG
>CAJWCD010000182.1:0-4587 GCA_913020725.1 uncultured Pseudomonadota bacterium | reverse complement strand
TCCAAATCCTGAAGCTCCGGACGGCCTGATGCTTTATGAAGATTTTTGATCGTTTTCAACTCGTTCCGAGGCCCACCTCGGAATGCAGACTCCACGACTCTGCCTTGCGCACCTGAGGCGGAGCCTCGCAACGAGGAACGTGGGGGACAGATGAGGTTTCCTACAAAGCCGAGGCGTTTCTGCTAGGGAGCGTTCCGGCGTAAAGCTGTTTTTTTGTTTTTGTGCTTGGGAACGAGGCTCGTTTACAACGCCGGATTCCACTTCAAACCACACATGAGCTGAAAACTTTCAATCTCAAATCTGGTGACTGCGTAAGTCTTGCTCATCATTCTGCTGCCGTTTTTTTCAATTGTCCGGCGGACTTGGGGTAGGTGTATTCCATCTTGTCAACCGGCAGCAGTTCCTCCAGTTCCTCGGCAAGGTCCGGGGTGAAGCTGAGCGTGGTCGGCAGGTGAATGCACACTTCGTCAGCGGTGTTGGGGAACGCTTTGATTGCAACACGACGTGTTCCGGAGTACTTCTGCAAGGTGCCGTTCAGCCGCCGATACTGCTCGTCGTCCAGCATGTCCGGCGTGAGCTTCAGGATCAGCCGCTCGGCGTGTTGCTCCCGGACTTCGTGCAGTCGTTGAATCGTGTCCGGGATCAGCCCTGGTTCATCGTCCCGCAACGAAATCCGGCCTCGGATCAGCACGGGTTCGTCCTCTTCAAGCATGGTTCCGCACTGCGCGTACACACGAGCATAAACGGGAATCTCCAGCGAACCTCGTAAATCCTCGAAGCGGATGATTGCAAATTTCTCAGAATCTCGATTCAACCGTACTGTGGTGTCCGTCACGATTCCGGCGAGTGCCACCTGTGACTGCTCCGGATGCGCTCCATCCCGCACCTCGGAAGTTGTGGTGGTCAGGCTCTGGATTTCGGACTGAAAGCGGTCGAGGGGGTGTCCGGACACATAGAAACCGAGCGAGGCTTTTTCATGCCGCAATTTTTCCTGCATCCGCCATTCCTTGAGATCAGGAAATGCAATGCGGGTTTCGGTGGCTTTGACTTCAGATTCATCGAGCAGTTCAAAAAGCGAGTGCTGGTTTTCGATGTGGTTGCGCTGGTGTTCCTGCGCCAGATGCAGGGCTTCCTCGTAAGCCGCCATCAGTTGGGCGCGGTTGCTGTGGATCGAATCGAAGGCTCCACACTGGATCAGCGTTTCCAAGGTGCGCTTGTTGAGCCGTGAGAGGTCCACTGCCTTGAGAAATTCCAGCAAATCGCTCAGCCGTCCTTTCTTGTTGCGGACATCGAGAATCGCATCCACCGCAGGTCCGCCCACATTCTTGACCGCGTTGAGTCCAAAGCGCACTGCTTTGTTTGGTTGTGGCGTGACCGTGAATTCCTTCTCGCTGTCGTTGACATCCGGAGGCAGGACGCGGATGCCCATTTCTTTACACTCACTGATGTAGTTGACGACACTGTCCGGGCTGCCGATGGCTCCGTTGAGCAGTGCAGTCAGGCACTCCACCGGGTAGTGGGCCTTGAGGTAGGCGGTCTGGTAGGAGATCAACCCGTAGGCGACGGTGTGGGATTTGTTGAAACCGTAACCGGAGAAGTATTGGATGAGGTCAAATATCTCGTTGGCCTTCTCCTGCGGCGTGGTTTTCTGAGGGCATTGACTGACAAATTCGGGGTTGGCGAGACAGCCCTCGACAAACTTGCTGCGCTGCTCCTCCAGCACTTCCGGGATTTTCTTGCCGATCGCCCGCCGCAGCAAGTCTGCTTGTCCCAACGAGAATCCTGCCAACACCTGCACCAACTGCATGATTTGCTCCTGATAGACCATCACTCCGTAAGTCTCGTGCAGCAATGGTTTCAGGAGGGGATGCGAGAAAGTGACGGGTTTGCGACCGTTCTTGCAGCTCACAAAGTCATCCACCATTCCGGAACCGAGCGGTCCCGGACGGTAGAGCGCGAGGATTGAGACGATGTCCTCGAAAACCGTGGGCTGCATGTCTCGCAGCAGTCGCTTGGTGCCGGAGGATTCGAGTTGGAACACTCCGGTGGTCTTGGCCTCGCAGTAAAGCTTGAAGGTGAGGGGGTCATCCATCGGGATGCGGTCAAGAACGAGTTGGTCTTCCTCAGAGCGATCCTTGTTGACGAGTGCAAGGGTTTGCTCGATGTTGGTGAGGTTGAGCAGTCCAAGGAAGTCGAACTTGACTGCACCCTGATCCTCCGCCCATTTCATCGTGTACATGGACTGCAACTCGCCGTCGCGCCCCGTGCAGACCGGCATCACCTCCCGGATGTCCTGATCCATGATGATCACCCCGGCGGCGTGGGTGCCAAGGTGGGTGCTGAGTCCTTCGAGCTTGAGGCTGATGTCAATCAGCTTTTGCTCGTTCGGCGAGCCTTCACGGGCCATGCGGGCGAGTTCCGGTTCTTTGTCGAGCGCCTCGTCAATGGTGATGTTGAGTTCGTTGGGGATGAGCTTGGCGATCTTGTCCGCTTCGGAGTACGGAAAGTCCAGCACACGGGCCACGCCGCGCACCGCGGCCTTGGCCTTGAGGCTGTTGAAGGTGGAAATCTGGCAGACGTTCTGCTGGCCGTAGTGGTTGCGGACGTACTCGATCACGCGGTCGCGTCCGGTAACGTCAAAGTCAATGTCGAAATCGGGCATCGAGATGCGCTCCGGATTCAGAAATCGCTCGAAAAGCAACCCGTAATGCAGGGGGTCCACATCGGTGACACGCAGGGAATACGCGACCAGCGATCCGGCGCCTGAACCACGACCCGGACCGACCGGAATCCCGTTGTCCTTCGCCCAGTTGATGAAGTCTGCAACGATCAGGAAATAGCCCGGATAGCGCATTGAGGTGATGACCTCCAACTCGTAAGCCAACCGCTCATCGTAGGGTTTGCGGAACTCTGCGAAGGAGGCCTCCGGACGGTACAGTGCAAAGAGGGTGCTGAGCCGTTTTTCCAACCCGGATTGGGCTTCATGCTCCAGCCACGAAGCGAGGGTGTGGCTTTGCGGAACCTCGAACTTGGGCAGAAAATACTGCTCGTTGAAGAGGTCCACCTCGCAGCGATCGGCAAGCAGCTGCGTGTTTGAGAACGCCTCTTCCGGAACCTCCGGAAGCTGTTCCCGCAGTTCCGCCTCGGACTTGAGGTAACGCTCGGCAGGCGGTGCTTTGGGGGCGTTGTCATCCGAAACCCGCTTCTGCCGTCCCATCAACCAGAGGATATGCTGGGCTTCGGCTTCGTCACGCTTCAGATAGTGGCAGTCGTTGGTGGCCACGACGGGCAGTTCCAGTTCCCGCGCAAGCCCAAGCAGCCGTTCGTTGCAGGCAGGATGTTCCGGATCGCCTGTGTTCAGCAACTCCAGATAGAATTGGCCGTCGTACACATCCCGCAGCCACTTGGCGGTGTGTTGGGCTTCCTCCGAGCGACCTTGACTGAGGCGTTCGGCGACCTCCCCCTGCGGCCCGCCGCTAAGGGCGATCAACCCGGAGCGGTGCTGTTCCAACAGGGCGCGGTCGAGGAAGGGCAGCCCACGCAGTTTGCCCTCGGTGTGGCTGAGGCTCGCAAGGTAGCAAAGATTATGGTAGCCCTCACGGTTTTCGCAGAGCAGTTGCAGCGGATACCCCTGCGGACGACCCCCAGTTTTCCGGGCATCCTCCAAACTGCCCTCCAGAATGTAAACTCCCATGCCGAGAATGGGCTTCAACCCCACTCCCCGCAGCGCATGGTGGAACTCTACCACTCCGGACATGTTGCCGTGGTCTGTGATCGCACAGGCGGAAGCTCCCTGCTCCTGCAACGCCGTCACTAGCGGTTTGATGCGGATTGCCCCTTGCGAAAGGGAGTATTGGGTGTGCAGGTGCAGGTGGGTGAACATGGAGGTGTGGTCTTGTGATTCTAGTTAAGGGTTTAAGATTTATGATAATTCCACACAGAGTGACAAGCTGAAACCCCAATCTCCGCTCAGACGAGCAGTTTTTGGTGCACATCCACTTTTTTCAGTCTGCACCTCGGCGTTTCCTGCATTGACGCAACACGCTCAACGCCAGTTCAGAGTTGCTCTTGAAAGGCAATTCAGTGAAAATGGACAGAACCCATTTCGGTAAGGTTCTGGATTACTCCCGCCGAAGTAATCAGCAAATGAATCCACGATTGGATGATCAATGAAACGAACCATCCTCATCTTCATTCTGGTACTCCTGACGACAAGCCTGCACGCCGAGACCCGTGGAGTCAAGCGCGTCGAGATCAGGACGTCGGCAGGCGAGTCCGTCGGACTCTACGAGGAAAGCCACGCGCTCGTGATCGGCGTGAGCGACTACACCGCAGGTTGGCCGCGTCTGCGGGGAGTGCGTGACGATGTGCGCGAGGTGCGGCGGGCACTGGAGGACAATGGCTTTTCAGTCACACTCGTTGAAAATCCGGACACTGCCGAGTTTGAGCGTGCGGTCAAGGAGTTCATCGTGCGGCACGGGCGGCATCCGGACAACCGTCTGCTCTTCTACTACGCCGGACACGGCTTCACACAAAAGCTCGGCTACGGTGGCGACATGGGCTACCTCGTGCCCCGCGATGCTCCGG
>CAJWCD010000181.1:0-4798 GCA_913020725.1 uncultured Pseudomonadota bacterium | reverse complement strand
GCCCCAGAGACTGAAGCTGTCGAAACTCCGGAAGCAGAAACCTCCGAGGAAGTGGCCACCACTGAAGCGAACACCACTGCTGAAGACGAGGCCCCAGAGACTGAAGCTGTCGAAACTCCGGAAGCAGAAACCTCCGAGGAAGTGGCCACCACTGAAGCGAACACCACTGCTGAAGACGAGGCTCCAGAGGCTGAAACTGCTGAAATTCCAGAAGCCAGTGCCGAGAACAACGCGGTGCCAGCGGTGGAATCCGCTCCTACTCTAGAGCAGGAACCTATGGTCGAGGACGCTGACGAGGACGCTACCCAAGCTGATGCCCCCGAACAGACTCCCAGCGCATAACTCCACTTTTCCTGTTTTCCCTCTAGCGAATTGATCCATGTCCGCGCTTCGAGTTTTTGAACTAGCCCGCGAGTACAAGACACCAGTCCGGCAGTTTCTGCAAACGATTCGGCAGGGCGGGGTGGATGCCAGCGGGCATTTTGACGAGTTGACCGAGGAACAGGCTGTGCTGGTCAAGAAAATCATGAAAACCTCGGGAGGGAGCGTGGTGGCGTCTACCAAAGGTACGGCCACGGGAGTGCGACGCCGGGTCATCTCCGCCCACAAGGAAGAGGATGAGCCTGAAAAGGAAGTCGAAGAAGAGGCTCCAAGAGTGATCACGATCAAAGCCCGCACTCGCACGGGCGCGGACGAAAACCGCCCACGTCGCATCCGCAAAGCAGCTAAGACCGAGGGGAATGAAGCTCCTGTCGAGAGAAAACCGGAAGAGACGGTTGCTGTCGAGTCAGACATCGACACTCCTGTCGTTCCCGCAAAGGAGTTGGAAACCCAAGAATCCGTTGCTGTTCCCAAACTGGCCAAGCACACCGCTCAGCCGGCAATAAAAGCGGAAGCCCAACCAACCCCAGAAGGAACTTCAGCTCTTAAGAAGGACGCGACTAAGGCAAAGAAACCTCAAGAAGCACAACCTCGCAGGCAAGCTCCGGAGAACAAGAAGGCTCCAAAAAAAGCAGCCGAACCGGACAAGACCGACAAGAGGGGGGTCAAGAAAGAAAAACGGGTTGAACATCCGGATCGTCCGGAACGCTGGGAAGACAAAGACGCACTGCGTGCCTCTCAAAAACCCGGCAAATCCAAGGCTCCGTTCAAGGATTACTACTCCAGCGAGGAGGAGGACATCCTGCGCCGCCGCAAGAAATCGGATCGGCATCGTGGGAGGACGCGGGGAACGGTTTCGGCAAACAAATCCGACTCCAAGCACGTTTTCAATCCACGCCGCCGCACCATCAAGATTGGCAACTCTGTCACCGTTGGCGATTTGGCCAGCCTCATCGGCATCCGCGTTCGGGACATCATCAGGAAGCTGATGGATTTGGGAACGATGGCGACGATCACGCAGTCAATCCCGGGAGAAACCGCCACGCTGATTGCCGCCGAGTTTGATGTTGAGGTTGAAAACGAGACGTATGAGCTCGAAGACGCGGTGAAGGAGGAGGTGATCACCGAGGGTGATGCCGAATCCCGTTCCCCTATCGTCACGATCATGGGGCATGTGGATCATGGGAAAACCTCGCTGCTCGACTACATCCGCGCCACCAAGGTTGTCGAGGGCGAAGCCGGAGGCATCACCCAGCACATCGGAGCCTACCACGTCGAGTCCGAATCCTACAAAATCACCTTCCTCGACACGCCCGGCCACCAAGCTTTCTCCGCAATGCGGGCACGGGGCGCACAGGCCACGGACCTCGTGGTGCTAGTTGTTGCCGCAGACGATAAGGTGCAGCCGCAAACCATTGAGGCGATCAACCACGCTAAGGCCGCCGAAGTCCCTATCATCGTGGCCGTCAACAAGGTGGACCGCCCGGAAGCCAGTCCGGACCGCATCCGGCAGGAGTTGCTGGAGCATGAGTTGGTGGCGGAAGAGTTCGGCGGAGACACGATCATGATCAATGTCTCGGCGCTCAAGGGCGATGGTATTAATCAACTTTTGGAGATGATCCAACTCCAAGCGGAAGTGCTGGAATTGACCTCCACCACCAAAGGTTTGGCACGAGGCGTCATCATCGAATCCCGGATCACCCGTGGGCAAGGCGCTGTGGCTTCCGTGTTGGTGCAGCGCGGCACCTTGAAGTTGGGCGACTCCTTTGTCGTCGGCTCCACCTTTGGTCGTGTCCGGGCCATGTACAATGATGTGGGACAGCCCATCCGTGAAGCCGGCCCGACAATCCCCGTAGAACTGACTGGACTCTCGGAAGTGCCTGTAGTCGGCGAACAGTTTGTGGTGTTGGAGGATGAAAAAACCGCCCGCCAGATTGCCGAGCAGCGTGGACTGCAATTCCGAGAAGATCAGATCGCGCAACGGCAGCGCACGAACTTGCAGAATTTCTTTGAGAACGTCAAAGATGAGGACGAGAAGGAACTCCTGCTCCTGCTCAAAGCCGATGTGCAGGGGTCGGTGGAAGCGATCAAGTCCTCGCTGGAGCAGCTTGCGACCGAGACTGTTTCGGTGCAGATCATCCACAGCGCGGCGGGTAACATTACGGAATCCGACGTTTCACTGGCTGCTGCTTCAAACGCGATCATCATCGGCTTCAACGTCCAGACCGACACCAAAGCCAAGGAACTGCAAGCCCGCGTGGGCACGGACATCCGGGACTACAGCGTCATCTACGAGGTGCTTGACGACGTGCGAGCGGCGATGGAAGGCTTGCTGCCTCCAGAAATTGTCGAGGAAGTCCTTGGCCATTGCGAAGTCCGGGAGGTGTTTGCCACGGCGAAGGCGGGCACTGTCTTTGGCTGCTATGTCCGCGATGGACGCATTCTCCGGAACAGCTTGGTTCGTATTCTCCGGAACGACGAGACGGTCTTCAATGGCTCGGTCCTCTCCCTCAAGCGCTTCAAGGATGACGTCCGGGAAGTCACCCACAACTATGAATGCGGGGTGGTCATGGCCTTTCCAGAAGTGCAAGCAGGCGACCTGTTGGAGGTCTATCAACACGTGGAGACTGCTGCCACGCTCTAGCCTAACATGCGACGCAACCCGAGGCTGCACCGCAACGTTCTGGTGCAGCGACACCTCTCGGAAATCTTTGTCCGGGAGAGCAGCGATCCTCGCTTCCAGCGCGTGACGGTCAGCCGCGTGGAAGCCTCAAAGGACATGTCCTTTGCCAAGGTGTTCGTTTCCATCTTTCCATCAGAAGGAAAAATAGCGTTGGTGGAATCGCTTAACGCCGCCGCCGGTTTTTTCAGCCGACACCTCGGCAAGCGCCTCACCAACCGTCTCACTCCACGCCTCTTCTTCGTCTTTGACGAGGGTTTTGATCACTCCCTCCAGATTGACGAGTTGTTGCGCAAGGACGCTGCGAGCCACCCTCCCTCCGACTGATCCGCAGGTGCGCATCCTCTGCCTCGACAAACCGAGCGGGTGGACCTCCTTCGCTGCGGTCAAATTTCTCCGCAACCGTTGCCAAACCCGCAAGGCCGGGCACCTCGGTACGTTGGACCCGCTCGCGACTGGAGTGCTGCCTATCTTTTTGGGGGAGGCGACGAAGCTTATTCCGCTCTTCAACCAACAACACAAAAGCTATCAGGCCACGATTTTGTTGGGGCGGCAAACCAACACTTGGGACACCGAGGGTGAAACGCTTGAGGAAAAACCACTAGGAGCCTTGAATTCCGAAGATGTCCGGAGTGCCTTGAAAACCTTTCAGGGAGAAATCGAACTGCCGATTCCCGCTTTTTCCGCTCGCAAGGTCAAGGGTCGTCGGGCTTACGAGTTAGCACGCAAAGGCGAAGAGGTTCCGGAGCAAACCCAGCAGGTGGTGGTTGACGAGTTCTGCATTGAATCCCTTGAAATGCCGGAAGTCACCTTCCGGTTGCGCTGCACCTCGGGGACGTACATCCGTTCAATCGCCCACGGGCTTGGCCAGCAACTCGGTACGGGCGCCTGCCTCGCAAAACTGCGGCGTGTGAAGGTGGGCCTGCAATTTAACGAAACCAACAGCGTAACGCCGGAACGCTTGGGGGACGATCCGCAAACGTGGCCGTGGCTGGATCTGCGGGGTTTGCTCAAAGAGCACTCCTCGGTGCAACTGGATCAAGTGGCTTTGGAAAAAATCCGGAACGGCATGCGTGTGGCCATCACTCCGGAGAACTGGGAGAACGAAGCCCAGCCGCCCAAAGCTTTTGGAGAAGACGCTTCCGTGTGTGCGTGGTCCGCTTCCGGAGAAAATCTGGTTGCGCTTGGCCGCGTTTTGTGGGAGAATGATCAGGATTATTTTCAACCACACCGGATTTTTCATCAGGACCATACATGCTGACCAAGGAACTAAAAGAAGAAATTTCCAAGGAATTTGGGAAAACAGAAGGAGACACCGGTTCCACGCAGGTGCAAATCGCACTGTTTTCTGCTAGGATCACCTACCTCACTGAGCATCTGAAGCAACAGCCGAAGGATTTCAGTTCTCGGCGCGGACTGCTCAAGCTGGTGGGCCAACGCCGCAATTTTCTGAACTACCTGAAATCCCGGAACCTGTCGAGTTACGACACCATCATTCAACGTCTTGCCATTCGCCGCTAGGCATTCGGACGAATTGGCTCCACAAGGTCTGAGTGCGAAGATAGGCTTTGTCGGTTCCGTGGAACCCACCAGTGTGACTGGAGGGTTCTGCATTCTTCGCCATCCCACGTCACCTGCACATACCATCCTAACAGCCCTGCCCCAAAATTTACGCCAATCCGGATGCCAAAATGAGCGGACGCAGACCACTGTTTCAGGGCTGGATGATGTGCGGGA
>CAJWCD010000180.1:0-4822 GCA_913020725.1 uncultured Pseudomonadota bacterium | reverse complement strand
AATCCATTAAAAATCGAACACTATGAACTAGCGGTGACATCTAATAAATATTATTGAATATCAATGAATTGGCTGTTTGTTACACAATCCAAATGTGTCCTAGAACCAGTAGCTTTGACTATAATTCACACCAAATCCTTGCGCCGGATCGGCAGTCGGCGCACCCGCTTGCCCGTGGCGACAAAGACCGCGTTGGCCACCGCCGGGCCGATCAGCGGGGTTCCGGCTTCGCCAAGTCCTCCCGGAGCTTCATGATTCTCCAGCAGATGTACGTTAATTTCCGGAGTGTCCTTGACTTGAGCCCAGATAGTCGTCAAAGTTGCTCTGCACGATCTGACCATTCTGTATGTTGATCTCGCCTTTCAGCGTGGCGGTCAGCCCATAAAGAGTGGCTCCCTCCAGTTGTTGCCGGGTAATCCCCTTGTCGGAAACAAAGGCAGGAAGCGTGAACAGCAGGATGGCAAGTGCAAGCAGAAGCTTGCAGGGGATATGTCTCATCGGGCCTCTTGGGATGAAGCGTGGAAGAGTATGCGGCAGGAGTATTCCACAACTGGGGCAAGGATGCAAGAGGGCTTGAGGGGTCAAGGTCAGTCTACTGGAGGTTTCCTCCCGGGGCCGGATCACCAAATAAGCATCGGCTTCAGGGGGTGCCGGGGGGCTGACGCCCCCTCAGCCCACGCAGGGGTCTTTTGAAAAGGGAAAAGGGTTATAGTAAAATCCATTAAAAATCGAACACTATGACTCGGCGGTGACATCTAATAAATATTGTTGAATATCAATGAATTGGCTGTTTATATCTCGGTCCAAGATGTGTCCTAGAACCAGTAGCTTTGACTATAACTGCGGTTGCTGGTCGAAGAGTTGCGACTTCAGGTCGGCTTCGTACTCTGTCCGGAACGTCAGGTCAAACACGTCGCAGTCGTGTCCGGCCTCCCGCACCGCCAAGGCGAGGTCGCTCAACCCAATTGGCGGCACCGGGTCGGGCATGCGGGCTTGGTTGGTGTTGACGAGTAGCAGATTCATCAGCCGAGATTACGTGAGTGCCGCCCAAGCGGGCACAGGGGAAAGGCGCTTGCGACAAAGTGCCCCTTTAAGCATAACCCAGCTGATGTCGAGAGGGAAGTGGCATCCATGATGGGACTTAAGGTTGTAAACTGCCGGGCATTACGATAGCCTGATTTGGGTTCAAGCAGAACACGAACGTCAGCGTTCCCATACCTCCAGCCCGAACACTCCATGCACGATTCCAACAATACGCCTCCAGCACGATCACTGCTCAGGCACTCCACTTCACCGACCCCGCCACGGGCGGGGTGGTTCCGCCGATTCACCCATCCACCACGTTCGTCCGGGATGGGAACTATGAGTTGGTCGGCAACTACGGTTACAGCCGCGAGCAGAACCCGACCTAGGATCAGGTGGAAGCCGTGCTTGCCTGCTTGGAAGGCGGAGTTGAGGCCCAGGTGTATGCTTCGGGGGTGGCCGCCGCCGGGGCGGTGTTTGAAACGGTGAACGCGGGCCAACACATCCTTGCACCCAACATGATGTATTACGGACTGAAGGAGTGGCTGGTGCGGATTTCGGAAAAGCGCAGCATCGGGTTGGATTTTGTGGACAGCACCCGTCCGGACGCTGTGCGGCAGAAAATCCGCACCCTGCGCCCTAAGCTGGGGGGCGTTCCGGGCGCGTTTGAGGCGTGGTTGCTCCTGCGTGGAATGCGCACCCTGTCGATTCGCTACGAACGGGCTTCCGAAAACGCGATGCGGATCGCCCAACATTTTTCGGGCCACCCCAAGGTGGAATCCGTTTTGTATCCGGGGCTGGAAGAGCATCCGGGACATTCCATTGCCTGCAAGCAAATGACGGGAGGCTTTGGCGGGATGCTCTCTCTTTGTGTGCAGGGCGGGGAAGCCGAGGCCCGACGGTTTGTCACCGGACTCAAGCTGGTTCTGACTGCAACTTCCCTCGGAGGTGTGGAAAGCTTGGCGGAGCATCGCAAAACCATTGAGGGACCAAAGAGCTTGGTTCCGGACAATCTGATTCGGTTCTCGATTGGCATTGAAAACGCCGATGACCTGATTGACGATTTGGAACAAGCCTTTCAACGAATTTGATCACCCCGCAGAGGCCACCATGACTCCACCCCTTGAGTTCAGCCACGTCGGATTTTTCGTCACCGACTTGGACAAAATGCGCGATTTCTACTCCCGCGTCCTCGGTTTCCCGATCACGGACGAGGGCTTGCTGGGGACGCAGCGGTTGACCTTCCTCTCCCGCAACCCCAAAGAACATCACCAAGTCGTCTTGGTGGAAGGACGCCCCGGAACGCTGCCCTTCAACGTGATCAACCAGATCTCCTTCCGGGCAAAAAACATCATGGACCTGCGGACGCATTACCACGCTCTGGAAAAAGAGCCGGACGTCAGCGAACTCGTCGCCGTCACTCACGGCATCGCTGTCAGCCTTTACTGCAATGATCCGGAGGGCAACCGCATCGAGATTTTCGTGGACTGTCCGTGGTATGTCGAGCAGCCGCTGCGTGTGGAAATCGACATCAACCTGCCGGAACAGGAAATTCTGGACGGCATCTGCACCTTGATCCAAGACCATCCCACCTACCGTCCGCTGGCGGATTGGAGCGAACAACTGGCCCTGCGCCTCGACTCTGCGGATTAGGCGCAATGCACCATCCGCAAAGCCAACATACCCAATCGCTCTATTTCGATTATCCTCGCTATCCCTTCGTCCGTCCTCCGGAAATGGACGGGGAGCAGTCCCGCTACCCCGTCGTGATCGTCGGGGGTGGACCTGTTGGCCTTTGCTCTGCCTTGGAACTCGCCAAGCACGGGGTCCGGAGTGTGGTGCTGGAGGAGGACGAGACGGTTTCGGAGGGCAGCCGCGCCCTTTCAATTTCGCGGCGCAGTTTCGAGATTTTGCAGCAGCTGGATCTCTCTGAACGTTTCTTGGAAAAGGCGTTGCCGTGGACCAGCGGCAAGTCGTTCTATCGGGGCAAGGTCGTCTTCGAGTTGGAAATGCCGCACACGGACGACGAGCGTTTTTTTCCGATGGTCAACCTCCAGCAGTGCTACATCGAACGCTTCATGGTGGAGCAGATCACCGAGCAAGACGCCGCCGAATTGCGCTGGCATTCGAAGGTGATTGCGGTTGTCCTTCGTAACGATGCCGTGGAACTGCGAGTGGACACCCCGGAGGGGGAGTACACGCTGGAGGCCAAGTATGTGATTGCTGCTGATGGTGCCCGTAGCGCTCTGCGGCGTCTGCTGGGATTGCGCATGTCCGGAACCTCCTTCCAGGGGGAATACCTGATTGCCGACATCAAGCTCTCCACCGACCGCCCCACGGAGCGTCTGGTGTGGTTTGACCCGGCCACCAACCCCGGATCAACGGTGCTGATGCACAAACAACCGGACGGCATGTGGCGCGTGGATTACCAACTTCAGCCGGGCTACGATCCGGAGGTGGAACTCGACGAGGCGAACATCCGCAGTCGCATCCAGGAGCAACTGGACCTCATCAGCGAACCAGGGCCTTGGGAACTCGACTGGTTCAGCCTCTACAAGGCGCACTGCCTCTGTCTGGACGACTACCGCGTTGGACGTGTCCTCTTCGTCGGGGACGCGGCGCACCTCGTCCCGATCTTTGGGGTGCGCGGTCTCAATTCCGGGTTTGCCGACGCGAACAACCTCGGCTGGAAGCTGGCATGTGTTCTGAAGGGCCAAGCTGCATCTGGGCTGCTGGATAGCTACAGCAGCGAACGGCGGGAAGACACGCAGGAAACCTTCCGGCAGGCGGGCAAAAGCACCGCGTTCATGACCCCACCCAGTCGTGGTTGTCGGTTGTTGCGCGATGCTGTACTGTCGCTGTCGCTCTCTGAATCCTTTGCCCGCGGGCTCATCAACCCGCGCCAGTCCGCGCCTTTTGCTTATCTCGAAAGCCCGCTCAACAGCGGGGAGGTCGATGCCGTGTTTGAGCAAGGCCCACGCACAGGTGCTCCGCTCCAGAATGTCCGGATTTGTAGCGGGGGGCAATCGGAACGGGGCACGTTTTTGCTCGACCATCTTGGCGTGGGCTTTACCCTGCTCTACTTCACCGAGGAGGGGCCGCTTCCGGAGGATATTGCCCGCGCCGTTCATTCCATCCGTAGAAGCCAGGCTCCCCTTGACCACCTCGTGATTTCCCGCAGGTCTGCGAACAACAAAGCTGACGGTTGGCTTGCCGACCCAGAAGGCCGGGTGTTCGAGAAGTACGGAGCTTCCCACGGCACGGGGTATTTGATTCGGCCGGATGCGCATGTTGCCGCCCGCTGGATGCGGGTTTCCGGAAAGGGGGTGCAAGCGGCACTGGCGCGGATCGTCCGGACAACCGACTGACCAAATGCCACGATGGACAAACCCACCCTGCCCTTTGGAGAACTGGAGCGCACCTTTGATCTCGTGGCGCAAGCGGTTGACGAGGTGGGTCCGGAACAGGAATCGCTGTTGCTCTCGAAGCTCGCACTGACGCTCGCGCACCAGCTTGGCGATTACGACAAGGTCGCTCAAGCCGTGGCCATCGCAAAGCGAGACCTTGCCAGACCGGAATGATCCCGATGGCAGTCCAAAAGCTCCAGCGGCTTGGATTCGGGGCGACAGCATCTGCGCCTGCCTTGTTCCCGGACCACGCAATACTCCCAACCCCAATCCCAAAAGATCAAAGGCGTCCACGAAGTCATTGTGCCTCGTGTTGGGGAACTTGAGCAGTTCGTCTATTAGACCCTATCGGTAATAGAACCACCTGTGCTACCCTGGGTAGGCACGACCAA
>CAJWCD010000179.1:0-4844 GCA_913020725.1 uncultured Pseudomonadota bacterium | reverse complement strand
TACGAGGAAATGCCCGGCTGGCAGTGTCCCACGGTGGGCATCGCCACGGTTGAGGAACTGCCTGCGGCGATGCGAGCCTATCTGGACCGCCTTTCCGAATTGGTGGGCGCTCCGGTTTCGATCATTTCCACCGGACCTCGGCGTGAGGAAACCATCGTGCTGGACTCTGCAAATTTCTGGCAATGATCCGACGACTGCTCATCACGCTTGTTTTGATGGCCGCTGCCTACTACGCGGGCTACCACCGGATCACTTGGGAGGACGCCCGCGACTGGTGGCGCGACCAAGAGGTTCCCGAATCGGTGGAGAATGCCGTGGAATCCGTGGGTGATGCGGCGGAGAATTTTATGGAAGAAACCCTGAAAGACTGAAGGACATGGACGAAATCGAGGAGCATCCAGACTTGGTAAGCCTTGTTGGGCAGGAAGAGCAGGTGGTTCGTTCGGACCTGAAAGTGGCCAAGCGTCCACCAATCAAGCACGGTGCGTTTCAGATTTATACCGGCGAGGGCAAAGGCAAGAGTACCGCCTCGCTGGGTCTGATGCTCCGGGCGCTCGGCGCGGGCTTCCGGGTGTACTACGTCCGGATGCTCAAGCCACGCTGGAAGACGGGCGAACTCAAGCTCTGCACCCAGCCGGCCTTTCACCCCAACCTCACCTTCCGGAACGTCCCGCACTACTGGGCGCTCTGCGTCAGCAAGAGCAAGCCGCCGGACATGAACGAGATGCGCAAGGAACTGGTTCCGGAAATGGAGGATTTGCACCTACGCGTGGCCTCCGGCGACTACGACCTCGTGATTGTGGACGAGATCAACTACTGCCTGCACCGGGGCTTGATTGACTTGGAGCAGGTGTTGCGCGTGGTGGACCATCGGCCTGCAGAGGTGGAGCTGGTTTTCACAGGACGATACGCACACGAGAAACTGGTGGAGCAGGCTGATCTTGTCACGGAGATGCGCAAGGTCAAGCACCACTTTGAGCAGGGAGTGCGGGCACGGGTCGGCATCGAGTTCTGATTCGCCTCCATGCTCTTTGCCCGGATTTATCTGCCGCTCGCCCTCGGCTATTTCATCTCCTATTTTTTCCGCAACGCCAACGCGATCATTGAGCAGAGCTTGGTCCGGGAACTCGGACTGAGCGCGTCCAGTCTCGGACTGCTGACGAGCGCGTACTTCATTTCCTTCGCTGCCTTCCAACTCCCACTCGGACTCCTGCTCGACCGCTACGGAACGCGCCGCACAGAATCCACGCTGCTCGTCTTCGCGGCATTGGGAGCCATCGTGTTTGCGTCCTCGGATGCGCTGATAGGCTTGGTGATTGGACGGCTTTTCATCGGTTTAGGTGTTTCGGCGTGCCTGATGGGGGCTTTCAAGGCGTATCTTGTCTGGTTTCCCAGCGAACGCCTGCCGCTCATCAATGGACTCCAGATGGTCGCAGGCGGCTTGGGGGCCTTGAGTGCAACCACGCCGCTCCAGTTTGCCTTGGGTCACACCGACTGGCGCGGAATTTTCGTGATTTTGGGAATCGTGACACTCGCAGCGGCGGCATTTTTGTTCACGGTCCATCCGGAAAAACCACAAACCCTGCAGAAATCTGGGACACTGCGGGAACAACTGGAGGGCTTGCGGAGCATTTTTCTAAGCCGGGCGCTCTGGAAAATCGCTCCGTTCACGGTCCTCACGCAAGCAACACAACTGGCCGTGCTGGGACTGTGGGCCAAGCCGTGGCTGCGGGATGTTGCAGGGCTGGAGCCAGAAGTTGCGGCCAACATTCTCTTTTGGATGATGGTGTCTATGACCACCGGATTCCTCACGCTAGGCGTTGTGGCAGAGCGTATAACCTCCACCGGATGGGTGAGTCCAATGACGCTGGGAGTGGGGCTGATGACGGTCTTCGTTGCGGTGCAACTTCCGATTGTGCTGGAGTGGACCGCCATGCCCTTGCTGCTGTTGGTGCTTTACAGCTTTTTCAGTTCCTCAGGAATCCTTCCGTTTTCAGCCCTGCCCCAGCAATTCCCCAAACACCTCGCGGGCCGCGTCATCACTTTGCTCAATGTGATGGTGTTCTCCGGAGCCTTTGCGATTCAGTGGGGGATCGGCATGATCATTGACCTCTGGCCGACCACCACTTCCGGAAACTACTCCCCACTTGGCTACCAAGCGGCCTTTGGAGTGTTACTGCTCTTGCAGGGGTTGGGATTGGCGTGGTACCTGCTGTCGGCTCGCATCCTGCCCCAAAATGAGTTACGATGATCGTGATTGGGTCGTAAGAATGTCCGGAAATCTAAGACACAACGGAAGAGGAAAAACAGGAAACTGTCAATCAATAGATTCAGGAATAGTGATGAGTGAAAGGCAGGAATTGAAAGTCGCAGTCGCCGTGATTGGCGCCGGTAGCGCGGGCTTGAATGTGTTCCGGGGAGCGCAGAAGCACACGGAGAGCGTGGTGCTGATCGAAGGCGGTCCCTACGGAACCACCTGCGCCCGCGTGGGCTGTATGCCAAGCAAATTACTGATCGCCGCTGCCGAGGCTGCTCACGACATCAAACGAGCGCACGGCTTTGGAGTTCACGCCGAACCGCCAGTGATCAACGGTGTGGAGGTGATGGACCGGGTGCGCCGTGAGCGGGATCGCTTCGTGGGTTTCGTGTTGGAGGACACGGAGGCAATTCCGGAGCCGCAGCACATTCGTGGTTACGCGAGGTTTCTAGATGACCACACCCTGCAAGTGGACGATCGCACGCGCATTCACGCCGAGCGCATCGTGATCGCCACCGGATCAACTCCCAGCACCCTGCCGATGTTTGCGGGCTTGGGTGAACGGTTGATCATCAACGATGACGTGTTCGACTGGACCGACCTCCCGGAATCGATCGCGGTCTTTGGTCCGGGCGTGATTGGCTTGGAACTCGGACAGGCCCTGCACCGCTTGGGTGTGCGTATGCGCATGTTCGGCATGTCGGGTCGCTTTCTACGGGCATTAGGGAATTCAGAGGTGCAGGAATATGCGCTCCGGCAGTTTCAGTCCGAATTCCCGCTGGACCCCGGAGTGCAGGGACTCAGCGTTGAACGCCGTGGGCAGCAAGTGGCCTTGCGCTTCATTGACCGTGAATCTGGAAAACAGGTCGAGGAGTTGTTCGATTATGTCCTCGCAGCGACTGGACGCACTCCAAATATCAAGGGACTTGCACTGGAAAACACCACGCTCGCCCTAGATGCAAAGGGAATTCCGGAGTATGACGCAACCACCATGCGCTGTGGCAAGAGCCACATTTTCATTGCCGGAGACGTAAACAACGACCTTCCCCTACTGCACGAAGCCTCGGACGAAGGCCGGATTGCCGGAGAAAACGCAGGACGCTATCCGCAAGTGCAGCCCGGACGGCGCCGCTCGCCGCTCAGTGTCATCTTCAGCGATCCGCAAGTGGTGGTGGTGGGGGAAAGTTGGAGGGCCTTGCAAAGCCGACCCTTCATCATCGGGCGGGTTTCCTTTGAAGGGCAGGGTCGCAGTCGCGTGATGCTCAAGAACCGGGGGTTGATGCACGTTTACGCCGATCCAGCATCCGGACACTTCCTTGGGGCACAAATCTTCGGCCCACAGGCCGAGCATCTGGGGCATCTGCTTTCGTGGGCACACCAGCAGCGGCTGACCATCGCGCAAATGCTGGAAATGCCGTTTTACCATCCTGTCATCGAGGAGGGACTGCGCACCGCCCTGCGAGATGCCGACACACAGGTGCAGGCCACCCCGGCGCTTCTGCTCCGGAAAAGCGCTTGAACGATTTACAGAAGTTTTTATGACACAGAATTTAGAGATTCGCGCCCTCACCTTTGACGTCTTCGGGACGGTGATGGACTGGCGCGGGAGCATCATCGCCGAGGGCGAACGTTTCAACCGGGATTGGGGTTTGTCCGTGAATTGGGCCGCGTTTGCCGATGCGTGGCGAGGCTGCTACCAACCCTCGATGGAGGCCGTGCGCACCGGGAAACGTCCGTGGGCGATCCTCGATGATTTGCATCGAGAAAGTTTGGAGGCTCTCTTAGAGCAGTTTGAGGTGAAGGGTTTGAACGAGGAACAAATCGACCACCTCAATCGTGTTTGGCGCCGTCTTCGCCCGTGGTCCGATGTAGTTTCCGGACTGACCCGACTCAAGCAGAAATACACGCTGGCCACGCTTTCCAACGGCAATGTCGCCCTGCTCGTCAACATGGCCAAGCATTCCAGACTTCCGTGGGATGTGATTTTGGGCGCGGAAGTCGCGCAACACTACAAGCCACAGCCCGAGGCGTACCTGACCACAGCACGAATGCTGGGGTTGCGTCCGGAGCAATGCCTGATGGTGGCGGCGCACAATGGTGATCTTGATCATGCCGCCTCTCACGGTTTCCGCACCGCCTTCATCTACCGCCCCACCGAGTACGGTCCTGAGCAAAGAACGGACTTGGCACCCAACGCAGATTTCGACTGGATTGCCCGAGGTTTTGGCGACCTCGCCGAACAACTCGGTTGCTAAGGCATTTCGCATTTCGATCAAGCCCATCTGTGCAAACCCTGACCATCCAACTCCCCGGACGCAGCTACAACATCGGCATTGGCACGGAAATCGTGGATTCCGACTTGCCGCAGGCAGTGTCTGCTTCCGGAGCCACCCATGTTGTGGTGGTCACAAACACCACCCTTCACGACCTCTACCCCGACCGCATCACTCAGAGCTTGCGTGGTTGGCAGGGACAGGTGGACACCTGTGTGCTTCCGGATGGCGAGGGCTACAAGAATCTGGAGACGCTGAACCAGGTTTTCGATTTCCTGATGGACGTGCGGGCCAACCGCAAAACGCTGCTGATC
>CAJWCD010000178.1:0-4880 GCA_913020725.1 uncultured Pseudomonadota bacterium | reverse complement strand
CTATGGTTTATGACGAGTTTTTTTTCATGTTCGAAACCGAGCGGGTGGTTTTCCATACACTCGTCACCCTGATGGAAACAATGGTTGGCTTTGTGCTGGGTGCCTTGCTCGGTATGGTCGTTGGCTATGCTCTGGGCATGTCTCCTTGGGCCGAACTCGTCTTCTCTCCCTACCTGCTGGCGTTGCAGATTGCGCCCAAGGTTGCGTTTGCACCCCTCTTCATCCTCTGGTTCGGATACACGGTTTTTCCGAAGATTTTGGTTGCAGTGCTGATCGTGTTCTTCCCGATCATGGTCAATGTGCTGGGGGCGTTGCGGGCAGTGGATCAGGACTTGATCAACCTCGCCCGCTCGTTCAAGTCCAGCCGGGTGCAGATTTTTTGGAAGATTGAGTTCCCGGCGTCCATGCCTGCGCTCTTCTCAGGGCTGCGCGTCGGTGCGACACTCGCTGTGATCGGCGTGGTGGTTGGCGAGATGGTCGGCGGCAACATCGGCCTAGGCTACTTGCTGGTGTTCGGTGAAGGTTCGGCCAACACCGCGATGGTGTTTGTCTCCATCCTCCTGCTGACGCTGATCGGTGTACTCGCCTATGTCGCTGTCATTATACTGGAACGCAAGGTCTTGCACTACCTCCCCTCGCGCTCGTTTGGAGACGCCTGAAGGCAGGCCCTTTCTAATCTGGCTGGAAGTAAACCCCATGGGGGGATTCGTGGGCATGGAAGACCCCTTCGAGGAAACACGCACAAACAAGGAACTTGTATGAGAAATGAATCCCCAAACACGTCAAGCCCTGTGATTCCGGTAGGTGAGTCGCTGGAATCGTGGATGAACACCAAGATCGCCAGCTACGAAACCCGGACGCTGGACTGGAACGCGCTCAAATTTCAGGCGGACTATGATCCAAAATACCGCCGGGCGCAAATGCGCTACATGGGCACTGGAGCAGCCGGAGTGGTTGCGGATTCCAACACCGTGCAGGCTGAGAATTTCACTTTCTCGACGATGGTGCTACCCGCCGGGTGTGAAGGACCGATGCATGTTCATGTTGATGCAGAAGAGGTGTTTTTCATCTTGCGAGGCAGCAAGATTCGCCTGATGTTTGAGGTGGAGGGTGAAACGTGGGAAACCTATTTGAAGGAGCGCGATCTCATCTCAATTCCACCGGGGGTTTACCGGGGGCTGGTCAACGAGGGTGTTGAGGAAGCACTGATGTGCGTGATGCTCGGAACCTCCAAGCCGGTTAAACCAACCTATCCCCCGGATCATCCACTGGCGCAGGTCAAGCGTCCATAGTTTTGAAATAGTACACGGAATGTCACTACTGAAGAACAGAATCATCGTTTTCACTGGGGCTGGTCGCGGACTCGGACGTGCCTTTGCTGAGGATTGTAGTCGGCAGGGTGCAGAGGTAGTGATTGCCGAGAAAAACGCGGAATGGGGAGAACAGGCCGAAACCGAACTCCGCAAAGCTGGACACATGGCGAGGTTCTTTTCCGTGGATATTGCTGATCCGGATTCGGTTAATGCGCTTTCCGCAGAACTGGCGAAATCCTACAAGCGAATTGACGGCTTGGTCAACAATGCCGCGCTTGCCACAGGCATTGGAGGCAAGACCTTCGAGGAAATAGACCTTGAAACTTGGGATATGGTGATGCGCGTCAACGTCCGAGGGACTTGGCTGATGGTCAAAGCACTGGCTTCCCTGCTGCGTCGTTCGGACTCCGGACGGGTAGTGAACTTAGCGTCAGACACTGCGCTGTGGGGTGCCCCGAAGCTACTGCACTACGTTTCGAGCAAAGGCGCTGTGATCGCAATGACACGTTCGCTCGCCCGTGAGCTTGGGGCGGACGGAATCACCGTCAACACGGTTGCTCCGGGATTAGTGCGGGGCGAATCGATGGACTACGTCCCTCAGGAGCGACACGACCTCTACGAAAGCGGACGAGCCATCCCTCGAGCACAGTTCCCGGAAGACGTGGTGGGCGCAGTGAGCTTTTTGCTGTCCAGACAGGCGGGCTTTATTACCGGACAAGTCCTACCCGTCAACGGCGGGTTTGTGTTCAACTGATTCGATGATGAGCATGTCGTATTACAGCCAGACGATTGTCGCAGGAAAACGGCAGTTCAGCTTCCGAGAGGCCGGGGACGGTTGCCCATTGGTGTTGCTGCACGGGATCGGCTCGAATTCGGGATCGTGGCAACGTCAGCTTACCGGTTTGTCAGACAAATTCAGGGTGATCGCGTGGGACGCGCCGGGCTACGGGGCGTCAACCGCATTGGATGTGCCTAAACCCTATGCGCAGAATTATGCCGATGCGCTTGCCATGTTTCTGGACGCGATGCAAATTTCGGAATGTCGACTGGTTGGGCATTCGCTGGGAACGCTGATGGCGGTGGCATTTGCTAGGAAGCACGCCCGCACCACAGCCTTGGTGCTGGCCTCGTGTGCGCTAGGCTACCAGATGCAACCCGATGATCCGCTTCCTAAGAAGATTCAGGAACGACTGCGCAACTTGGAGCGGTTGGGTCCGGAAGGCGTGGCTCAAGCACGAGCGGCCTGCCTACTTTCAAATTCAGCCACTCCGGATCAAGTAGTGCAGGTGCGCGAAGCAATGGCGCAGATTCGACCGGAGGGTTATCAGCAGGCGACAATGATGCTCGCGCAGGGAGATTTGGAAGCAGATGCGCTTCAAGTGAAAACTCCCTGTCTGGTACTGTGTGGAAGCGACGATCAGATCACTCCAGAGACCCACAGTCAGCAGATTGCTGAAGTGCTTGATGGCGCTCGGTATCAGTCGCTTACGGGAGCCGGACATGTGTGTTACATCGAGCAGCCGGAAATGTTCAACAACACCTTGCGGATTTTCTTTACAACCGAAAAACAATGACGCAACCGTACCCCCCTGAAGATCGCTACCTCGTGCCCGGACTAATGCGGGGCATGCGGCTACTAGAAAAGTTCACCCACAACCAACAGGAGTGGAGGTTATCGGAACTGGCAAGGGCCCTGGAGTTGCCACGCTCCACGGTCTTCCGTTTGGTGCATACGTTAGAAAAACTCAAGTACCTTGAGCGTCACCCGCAGCGTAAGACTTTTCAGTTAGGCAATCGGGTGTTGAATCTGGGGTTTGAGTATCTGGCATCACAGGAAATGCTGGAAGTTGTGCGCCCGTTTCTGACCATACTTAATGAACAGACCCGCTGCTCGGTGCATCTGGGAGTACTGGATAATCGGGAGGTCGTATACCTGCTTCGCATCGCCGGACGCCAGCATTTAGCGAGCAACGTGGGTGTGGGTACACGCTTTCCTGCCCACGCCACCACAATGGGACGCGTCCTGCTCTCCGAATGTTCCCTACAGGAGTTGCAGAAGTTGTACGAAGGTATAGAGTTGAGAAAAATCACAGAGCAGACAGCCATCTCTGTTCAGGAACTCCACCAATTACTTGGCGAGGAACGAAAACGGGGTTACTCCCTCAGCCTGTCTGCCTTCGAGGCTGGGGTAGTCAGCGTGGGTACTGGCATCCGCGACGCCTCTGGAAAGATCATAGCGGCTATCAACATCACGGGCTCGGAAACCGTGTTTGGCCGTGAGGTGTTGGAGGGCGAAATCAAGGATCGTGTACTGGAGGCTGCAGGAGCCATCTCCAAGCGTTTGGGGTATCGAGTTTAACAAAGGACATCATGGACTTGAAACTAAAGGACCGCGTGGTAGTAGTCACCGGAGGATCTGCCGGAATCGGTCACGCCACTGTGAAGACGATGTTGGACGAAGGTGCAAAGGTCGCGTTTTGCGCCCGCAATACTGAACGCTTGGAAACCTCACTGGCGGCATTTCAAACAGTGTATGGTGAGTCCGTTTGGGCGTTGCCGTGCGATGTGCTAGATGCCGAGGCCGTAGCGCAATTCCGGGAAACCGTTCTCGGCTGGTTCGGGCAGGTAGACTGCCTCGTCAATAATGCCGGACAGGCCCGGATCAGCACGTTTGCCAACACTAGCGACGACGATTGGATGGATGAGTTGCAACTCAAGTATTTTAGTGTGATCCGTCCCACACGCGCCTTTCTGCCGGAGTTGGAACAATCGCCAATCGGCTCGATGGTTGTCGTCAATTCTCTACTTTCCCGGCAACCTGAACCACACTTAGTGGCCACCTCTTCAGCACGATCAGGAGTGCAGAACCTGTTACGCTCACTGAGTAAGGAATTCGCTCCCAAAGGCATCCGGGTCAACTCGATTCTGATCGGTACCGTCGAGTCAGAACAATGGCAGCGGCGCTACAAATCTCAAGCTTCCGAAGGCACCAGTCTTGACGAATGGCTGGCAGAACAAGCAAAACTGCGAAACATCCCGCTTGGGCGCTTTGGCACACCCTCAGAAGCAGCAGCGGCGATTGCCTTTCTGGTATCGCCGCAGGCGGGGTTTACCACCGGAGCTGCTCTGGAAGTCGATGGAGGAGTCGCGCGCTATGTCTGAGCAAACTGTCACTACCGGAGAGGTTGTTGCCACATTTCTGGAAGCCTGTGGGGTGCAGACGGCGTTTGGAGTGATCAGCATCCACAACCTGCCGATGCTTGATGCGATTGGACGTCGCGGGAACATCCGCTTCGTGCCCAGCCGAGGCGAGGCCGGAGCACTCAATATGGCCGATGCTTATGCCCGGACTCGGGGAGAACTGGGGGTAGCTTTCACCAGCACAGGAACCGGAGCGGGAAATGCTGCCGGAGCCTTGGTTGAAGCCGAAACCGCCGGTACGCCGCTGCTGCACCTCACCGGACAGATTGATTTGCCACACCTCGACCGGGGACGTGGCTACATCCACGAGACCAAAGCACAGTTGGGAATGTTGCGGTCGATATCCAAGGCGGTGTACCGCGTTTG
>CAJWCD010000177.1:0-4894 GCA_913020725.1 uncultured Pseudomonadota bacterium | reverse complement strand
GGAAATCTTGGCGTGGCTGATCATTGGGGCTTCCTGTGTTGGTCGTGCCTACCCAAGGTAGCACAGGTGGTTCTATTACCGATAGGGTCTAATGAGTTATTTTGAGTCGTCCTCCCAGCTCACTTCAACCTCAACATAGTCCACAACGCCTTGGATGGGAACAGAAGGTTTGCGCACTCGAACCGTCACCGAGGCGATCAGGGAATGCTGGCGGACTTCCTCCACCAACCGATCCGCGAGGGTCTCGATCAGGTCGAATTTCTCGCGCTCTGCGATGCGTACCGCCAAACGGTTCAAATTGACATAGGAGACCGTTGACTGCAAGTCATCCCGCCACGGTTGCGGAGGGTTGGCGAGCGTGAATTCGATGTCGATTTCAAAGCGCTGACCGAGGGTTTTTTCCTCCGGATGCACCCCGTGGTACGCATAGACCACGAGGTTGTGCAGCCGGGTGGTGTAGGTCTTCGACCCCATACTCAGGACAGTCCGGTGATCCGTCCGGACTCATCAATGTCAATCAGGTTCACGGCAGATTGTTTCGGCATTCCAGGCATCAGCATCATCTTGCCTGTGACTGCGATGATGAACCCGGCTCCGTTGGACACCTTGACCTCTCGAACTTGCAGACGCCAGCCACGGGGGGCATTGCGTTTCTTGGGATCGTCCGAGAGGGAAGACTGAGTTTTCGCCATGCAGATCGGCCATTCGCTGAGGTCATTCTGTTCCAAGCGGGTGATGGCTGCTTCCGCTTCCGGAGTGAAGTCAACACCATCCGCACGGTACACCTCGCGGGCGAGTGTTTCGATGCGAGTCTTGATCGGATCCTTGAGATCGTAAAGGGAGACACGTTCTCCGACGCTGTTATCAGCGAGTGCCTTGACCTTCTTGGCGAGTTCAATGCCGCCGTCGCCGCCACGAGCAACCACCTCGCTGAGGGCACAATCAACACCCATGCTGGCACAAAACTCCTTGACCGCATCCAGTTCCGCCGGAGTGTCGGTGGGGAAGCGGTTGATCGCGATGACCACCGGAATTCCGTACTTCTGAACATTCTCAGCGTGAGTCTGCAAGTTCGCGCAACCGACGCGCACAGCCTCGACGTTTTCGATGCCCAGCTCTTCCTTCTCAATTCCGCCGTGGTACTTGAGGGCCCGTACAGTGGCGACGAGGACTCCCGCGCTGGGCGTGAGGTCCGCTTGGCGGCACTTGATGTGGAGAAATTTCTCGGCCCCAAGGTCTGCCGCGAAGCCAGCCTCAGTGATGACATACGGCGCAAGCTTGAGCGAAAGACGAGTGGCCCGGACACTGTTGCAGCCGTGGGCGATATTCCCGAAGGGGCCACAATGGATGAAGACGGGCGTGTGTTCAGTGGTTTGCACCAAGTTTGGTTGCAAGGCATCTCTGAGAATCACGCACATCGAACCAACACAGTTGAGTTCGCGGGCGAAGACAGGTTTGTTGCTGCGGTTGTAGGCAACCACGATACGTCCAATCCGCTCCCGGAGGTCCGCCATGTCCTTGGTGAGTGCCATGATCGTCATGATCTCGGAAGCTGCCACGATATCGAATCCGGTTTTGTGCGGAAAACCGTCGAACTTCGACCCCAGTCCGACCTCGCAATTCCGGAGTTGTCGGTCGCAGAGGTCAATGGTTCTGCGCCAAGTGATGTTCTCAAGGTCAATATCTAGGGGGTTGTCGAAGTGAATCGAATTGTCCATCACTGAGGAGAGTAGATTGTGCGCCGCCGCAATAGCATGGAGATCGCCGGTGAAGTGCATGTTGATGTCCTCCATCGGCAGCACTTGCGAGTAGCCCCCACCTGCTGCTCCACCTTTGATCCCGAAGGTCGGTCCCATGCTCGGCTCTCGCAACGCCAGAGCGTGCTTGACGCCCAACTTGCCAAACGCTTGCGCGAGTCCGATGGACGTGCAGGTCTTGCCCTCGCCCGCCGGGGTCGGGGAGATTGCAGTGACGAGGATGAGCTTGCCATCCGGGCCGTCCTTGACGCGCTGCCAAACATCGTCGCTGACCTTAGCCTTGTACTTGCCATAGAGTTCAAGGTCATTCTCTTGGAGACCAAGCGCCGGTGCAATCTCCGTGATTGGCTTCATCGTGGCTCCCTGCGAGATTTCGATATCGCTCGGGATTTTCGGAAGGTCGGTGTAGCTCGTTGCTGCTGCCATTATTGTCTTTCTCAGTTGAGATCAGTTCGCGTTGTGCTGACGGCCAAGCCATTCAAGGCTGTCACTGCAATAGGTGGTATTCTTGTGGTTTGGAAAGGGGAATTCGTACCGGAACACCGCAAAAATAATAACATCTTCCCCCTCGCTTGGGTAGCTTTTTGTGCCCGCCTGTTCTGGGCTCATTCGGTTACTGGTGCTCAGGCCCGCGCCCGACGACGACGGCGTTCGCGCCGATCAGCCTGTTCAGGGTTCAATTCAGCAACAGGCTCCCGGAATTTCTTGATCCAGTGGGCACAGTTTGGATCATGCCCCATCATCATATCCGCGCCCATGACTGCGGCCATCACGGAATCATGCAGCGGATTGGTGATTGCCGAGGTCATTCCAGCGGCAATCGCCATCGTCAAAAACGCGGAGTTTACGCCGTGGCGGTTGGGGAGTCCGAAGCTGACATTGGACGCGCCGCAGGTGGTATTCACCTTGAGTTCGTCCCGCAATCTTTTCACCAACGCCATCACCTGCCGAGCCGCAGTGTTGATTGCGCCGATCGGCATCACCAGCGGATCAACGACGATGTCTGAGTGTGGAATCCCATAATCCGCTGCCCGCTCCACAATCTTCTTGGCAACATCAAAACGCACGTCCGGATCTTCGGAAATCCCAGTTTCGTCGTTGGAAATGGCGACCACGGCGCAGCCGTACTTCTTGACGAGCGGCAGCACGGTTTCAAGACGTTCATCCTCTCCGGTGACGGAGTTGAGCAGTGCTTTGCCCTGATAGACCTCCAGCCCGGCCTCAAGGGCGGCGACGATGGAGGAATCAATCGAGAGCGGTACGTTTGTGAGAGACTGGACGAGCTTGATGGTCTCGGCGAGAATTTTGGGTTCGTCTGCAAGCGGGATTCCTGCGTTTACGTCGAGCATGTGGGCACCGGCGGCGACCTGCGCCAGCGTGTCCTGCTCCACGCGGGAGTAGTCGCCTGCGCCCATTTCTTGGGAAAGCAGCTTGCGCCCCGTCGGGTTGATACGCTCGCCGACGATGACGAAGGGGCGCTCGAAACCAATGATCACCTCCTTTGAGGCGGAACTGATAATCGTGTCGGTCATTTTTTCTGGATACTCTTGATTAAGGTGTTGTTTGGATTGGCTTCAGGGGTCAAGCCCTTGGCCTTGACGTAGCGTTTGAGTTCGTCGTCGCTGAATTGTGTTTCAAGGGCTTGCGCCCGCGTGTTGGCTTCCTCCTCCAAGTCGGGTCCACAGTCCTCGTAAGCCCGTCGCCAGTCCTCAAGGTACTCATCGCTGCCTTGGCGTCCGGCCCGCATGGCGGCTTTGTCAATGGCTTCCTGAAAACGTGCAGAAAGTCTGACCTTCGCACTTTTGCGCCCATGTTTGGCGATCACCTGCGAGGGGATGTCCCGCCAGTAAATCGTGATCAACTGAGGCATGACGCTGCTTGAGGGTTGAGGGCCGAAAGGTTGGCGGCGAACCCGTCGAGTCCGGTCAGCCGCTGTTCGTAGGTGAGTCCCAGCCGCACGGCGGCCTGCTGGGCTTGCCGATCCAGTTCCGGATCAGGCAACTGTGTGAGGTACACGAGCCGCTGGTAATTGCCAAAGTACATGTCCCGGAGTTGCGGGTGTCGGTCCAGTCCCAATCCCTTGGTGATGAGTTTTTCAAAGTGCCGGACGAGAAAATCCGTCAAAAAGAAGGTTCCGGGTTCCTCGTCCATCAGTTGTACAAAGGCTGCGGTTCCGGAGAAGAACTCGTAGCAATGTGCGCCCGGAAGCCGCTTTACGCCGTGCTTGCTCAGTACGGCATCAAGCAAGCCTCCGGTGCCGCAATCTCCGTAGGCGACGAAGCAGGCACGGTAGTTTTCCTGCCAGTCCGTCAGCCGACGGTCAATTTCCGGAGCAATGCGCTCCGGATGGTTGTGCCAGTCCGCCGGAAGGTAGCGAACTTGCAAGTGCGTCCACCCGTTGCGGTGGATGAGCCAAGCGATTTCCTTGGCCAAGGCTCCGCAAGCGAGCAACAAGGTGGTGCGGGCCATCAGGCGGCAACGGCGATAGGTTGTTCCGCAAGCGCGGCGCGTCGGGCGGCGATCAACTCTTTCGCTGTTTCCACTGCAACGGCGGCATCGCGGCAGTAGGCGTCCGCGCCCACGGCTTTGCCGAACTCCTCGTTGAGCGGAGCGCCACCCACTAGCACGATGTAATCGTCCCGGATGCCCCGCTTGACCAACTCCTCCACGACCACCTTCATGTAGGGCATGGTGGTGGTGAGCAGGGCGGACATGCCAATAATGTCCGGCTTGTGCTTCTCAAGAGCTTCGAGGTAGTTCTCCACCGGATTGTTGATGCCAAGGTCGTAAACCTCCATCCCTGCACCTTCCCACATCATGGTGACAAGGTTCTTGCCGATGTCGTGGATGTCGCCCTTGACCGTGCCGATCACCGCCGTGCCGATCGGCCGCGCCCCGGTCGCGGCGAGCAGGGGCCGCAGAATGGCCATGCCCCCCTTCATGGCGTTGGCTGCCAGCAGCACTTCCGGGACGAAGAGGATGCCATCGCGGAAATCAATGCCCACGATCGTCATGCCCGCGACCAGCGCCTCGTTCATGAGCTTCACCGGACCCCATCCACGGTCCAGCAAGATGTGGGTGCCCTCCTCGATCTCCTCCTTCAATCCGTCGTAGAGATCGTCGTGCATCTGCTGGAC
>CAJWCD010000176.1:0-4975 GCA_913020725.1 uncultured Pseudomonadota bacterium | reverse complement strand
CGAAGCGGGTCTACTCCGCGGTGAAGTTCCTCCACCATCCGTTGTTTTGTGTCTTCGCGTCCTCGATGTTTTCGTGACAATGCCTATGTTGATGTGTTGCCTATGCTGATGTGCGTGTTGTTCTACGAAGTTCACAACGTGCCGATCATCGTGTTCAAAAAAGCAGACCATGGAAACGAATTTTAATTTAAATTTTCAGGATTCTTTACAAAGTATTTACATCACATGGAGTCTGGTTATATCGTTTCTGTATATAAACTAGCTATAACATTGTCCTGTGATCTAGCTTCACGTTCTAAGTCAGTCAAATTTACTAACTGTATATCATCAGATAATACTACCTTTCATTCTGAACATAAATTATGCAGGTTCAATACTGCAGATCGGACAACTTGTGATGATCCGTTACATGGGGCTGGCACTCATTTTATCACATGGAATGAGACCATTGAACAAAAATGGTTCTTGCACTTAGTTGATAGAGGATCAAGTAGCGCAAGCACCTATCAAGGAATATATTATTTCTACAAAATCTCCGATCAATAACTCCTCCTCCTTGTTCCTCTCCTAGCAGGGGGGCACATCACCTGCGCTCAGATTCCTCTTCTAGGGCATCCTCCATCAGGAAGGCTCAGGAAGACTCCAAGAAGCCGCTTATTTCGGCATTATATTCATAAATTTAGAAGGGAGATGTATCATGAGTGAATTAGCACAAAAAACATGTATCCCATGCAAAGGTGGTGTTCCTCCTTTAAAAGGAGAAGAACTGAAAACATTGCTGGAAAAATTGGGAAATAGCTGGAATCTTATCAAAGAACACCATTTAGAAAAAGAATATTTGTTTAATAATTTTAGAGAAGGACTTGATTTTACGATTAAAGTTGGAGAACTTGCAGAAAACCAAGGTCACCATCCTGACATTTATTTAGCATGGGGAAAAGTGAGATTAACTGTTTGGACTCATAAAATAGATGGATTGACAGAAAGCGATTTTATCTTTGCAGCCAAAGCAGATCAGGAACTTTAGGATTTAATACTTCCCGCAATAGAAAATATTTCTTCAAAACCAAGTGTGTTTCATTATAATCCGTCAAATTAGTAAGAGAGGGGAAGTCTACCCAAGTCGACTTTTCTGTGAAAATGGCTTTTTGTATATTTAGTTTTTCTGCCATAACTAACCCTCTCAGACCCTGATGTTTCTGGCAATCTCAGCTGATCTATGTGATGTAATCCACCAAAGAGGGACAGGACAGCAACACCCACTCGGGGAAGAAGGACGTCTTTCTTGTGAAGTACAACTCCAGTGGAGTGAAACAGTGAGGGGATTTGGTCTTGGAATCCAGCGGTTTCCAGTTCGGCGGCAGGGAGTCCTGCGACTTTGCTGGTTGTTGGTGTTGGGCGCGGGTGCGCCGCCCCGCGCTGCCGTGTTTGTGGATGCTTGGCAAACGCATGAGGGCGCGAGTCTGGCGTTACTGGCGTTGTTGAGGTCTTGCTAGTGAGTTGTGCCAGAGCCCTGTAGCTTTAGGGTCACATGAGGAAACGCCCTGCCGAAGTGGAACAATGGCGAAAATCGATGAACTGGAGGAACTCTGATGGAATGGGTGCCAATACTGGGAGCCTTGATTTTTTTTACCAGATTGGGGGTGGTTGCTTGGGATGCCATCCGACACGCCAACCGCTCGTCCTCGAAATAAGGCGGTTGGTCCCGGCGGACGGCCCGTTTCTCTGGACCGGGAGGACCGACAATGGTGAAATTCCCTACCCAGCCGCAGAGCGTCAGGGCTGGGCAAAAAACTCGTGGAGGGAGGTCGCCAGCCGTTGCAGGGGCACGCGCTCAAACGGATGGGGTGTGGCAGGCAGCACCTCCAATTCGCCCTTGGGCAAGGCGCGGGCGAGTTCCATGCTTTCCGGAACCGAGGCGGTGTGGTCGCGGTCGCCGACCATCACGCGCACAGGCATTTCCAGCCCGGACACCCGTTCTTTCGTGATCCCTCCGGAAGCGGCCAAAGCCCACATGAATTCCGCCGAACGCTCCACGACCGCTTCCCATCCGGAGGCAACGTGCCGTTCCCGCAACAGTTCCACAAATTGCGGGATCTTCTCCGCCATCTTGCTCGGAACCAGAAATCCGGTTTCGCGTTGGGCGTCCTCCTGCGTCCAGCCGTACTTGGTGCCGAGCGTCGCCAGTCGTCGCACCCGATCCGGATGGGCCAGCGCCAAGGCGCAACCGACGTAGCCGCCCTTGCTGTAGCCAAACAGGTTGGCGTCCGAAATGCCTTCGGCATCGAGCAATTCGCAGACGTTTTGGACAAAGCGATCCAGCACAAAGGGTTCCCCGGACATGGGCGCGTGGCCGTGTCCCTCAAAGTCCAAGGTGTGCAGCCGGAAGTGCGGTTCCAGCAGCGGCAGTAGCGGGGCGAACTGCTCCTGTGCTCCCAGCGCCCCGTGCAACAAAACGAGGTCGGGTTTGTTCATTTCGTTTCCTCCAAGCGAGATCTGCAATTATTCGACTTCTTCCAAAAAGGCGGTCACGGTGCTGGCAGCCAAAGCCCCTTCCCGTAAAATCTCAAAGGACTTGCCCTCCCAGCGCAGGAGCGTCGAGGGTCGGGTTTCAGAAGCAGAATCGGCCTCCACCAACAAATCGAGGTGGTCGCCCAACTGTTCGGCAACGGCCTCGGCGCTTCGGCACGAGGGTTGACCGCTGCGGTTCGCGCTGGTGCCGATCAGCGGCGTGCCGCCCAGCTTCAGCAACGCCTGCACCACTGGAGCCGGAGAGTGGCGCACCGCAATCGTGCCGTTCGGTCCGCGCAAAAACTCCGGAAGCTGCGGATGCGCGGGCAACACCAAAGTCAGCGGCCCCGGCCAGAATTGCGCCATCAGTGCGTCCACACGGGCATCGTCCCAAACTGCCAGCTCCCGGACCTGTTCCGGAGTCGCCAGCACGGGTAGCGCTTTTTCGCCAGCACGGCCTTTGGCCTCATAAACGCGCCGCACAACCGCCTCGGAAAGCGCATTGCCTCCAAGGCCATAGACGGTTTCCGTTGGAAAGGCGAGCAGCCCTTCTGCCCGGAGACACTGCGCCACCCTCGCATCGTCTTCTGGAGTGAAGGGAAACGGAACGCGCTCAGTCACCGACCGTCGATCCAATCGGAAAGGTACTCCACCCGATCCGGATGCAGTTGGATCACCCGTAAGCTGGTCAAGGCGCGGTGCTGCTGCGAATCCAGCTCGACCGGTGGCAGCAAATGGCTGTTTGGGAGATACAGCCGTTCGGCAGAGCGCAGGGCCGTGCTGGCGGAGAGGTCGCGTCCGGAACGCTCCAGCACGGCGGTCATCAGTTCCGCCGCCGCCTGTCCCTGAATTGTCCAGCGGCTCATCGCCAAATCCGGCGCGTACTCTTCCAGCAACTTGCGATGCAGTCGGATTCCCGGATGATCTTGCTCCAATGTGAGGGGCAGCGCAGTCAGCAAGCGCAACTGTTCCAGCAGCGTCGGATCCAGCAGCTTCACGGTTTCGGCATCCGCCAAAGCCGTGCCCATGTACACCAGCGCAGTTCCTTCTTCAGCAGCAAACGCCCGCAGGAAGCGCAGCAAATCACCGTACTCAGCAAGCGCCACCACCACTTGGGGGCGAGCGCGTTTCAGATTTTTGACGATTCCCTGCAACGCCTTCAGTGAGGTGTCACTTTCCTTGCGCTGGATTTGTGGGGTGAAGCCATGCCGCAGCAGCACAAACGCCGCTTCCCGGAAAGCTTGGGTGTGCCAGACTGCAATGCGTTCTCCACCGTGTTCCCGAAGCAGGTACTGCCCCAACACCCGCGCTTCGATTGCCGGAGTCGGTTCAAGGGCAAACACACCCGGACGTGCCGGATCGGTCCATTCCGGAGCATTCGACTGCACAAAGAAATCCGGAAGCTGAAAACTCGCCCAGACGGGCTGTGCGGCGGCATGGGTGCGCTTGCCCATGCTGGCAAAGAGTGCAAACACCTGATCCTGTATCACCAGTGTCCGGATTGCCTCCAGCGCTCGTTCCGGCTGAAGGCGGTCGTCCCGAATCCGCAGCTCGACCTGACGACCGTGAATGCCGCCGAGGTCATTGACGTACTGGAACCAGACCTGTGCGGCGCGTCCGCTTGCAGAGAATTCCGACGCTGGACCCGTGAGCGGCTGGTGACTTCCCAAAACCACGCGCCGTGGCTCCACTCCGGTTTCGGCCCAAGCGGTGGCCGTCCAAGCCAACAGAAGTAGCAGGGTCGTTATTTTTCTGAAAAAATGCAGGGCCATCAACTTTCCAGAGCGAGTTTCAGGTTGGTCGCCTGAGCAAATTCATGGGGCAGCAGCGTGTGGCGCGTGAGGGTTTGGTCGTTGCGAACCGCCAGTTTCACCGCCTGTTCGGTGCCCACGAGGATCACGAGTTGCTTGCCCCGCGTGAGCGCGGTGTAGAGCAGGTTGCGCTGGAGCATGACGTAGTGGTGCGTCGTCAGCGGCATCACCACTGCCGGGTACTCGCTGCCCTGCGACTTGTGGACCGAAATCGCGTAGGCGAGCGCAAGCTGCTCCAACTCCTTGCCTTCGTATTCGACCACCTCCTGATCGAATTTCACATGCAGGTTTTTGGAAACCGGATCGCAGCCGACAATCACGCCCATGTCACCGTTGAAGACTTGCTTGTCGTAATTGTTCTGCTGCTGCATCACTTTGTCGCGAACCCAGAATTCCCGCTCCCGAAACTCGAGCCCCTTGCCGTCCGGATTGAGGACCGCTTGCAGACGGGCATTGAGATTGATCGTCCCCGTCGCGCCCCGGTGCATTGGCGTGATCACTTGGATGTCGAACAGCGGGTCCATGCCGAAGCGTTCTGGAATGCGTGTGCTGGCGAGCGCAAGGATTTTCTCGACGACCTGCTCCGGTTCTGGCTCGCGGATGAAGTAGAAATCACGGAGCGGCCCGGAAGCGTCCACGCGCTCCAGTTCCGG
>CAJWCD010000175.1:0-5042 GCA_913020725.1 uncultured Pseudomonadota bacterium | reverse complement strand
AGTGCTTGATGAGGTGCTTGCCCGTAGCACAGTTTGTCGCACACCAGCAAATCCGCCCTGCAACCAGCTAGACTAATTGGAGATATTGAGGCAGTCTGAACTCATAATCCTCTGGTCGTAGGTTCGAGTCCTACCTGGCCCACCAAACTATCTTCAAACAGATCAGTTATCTATAGCTGATTTCCAAGCACAAATCCCCACAGATACTGTGTTGCACACCGGTTGTACACTTTTGCAGATGAAGCTACACTAACTTTAGTTGGATAATTGCTCATAGCAAGTCCGGGCTCCGGAACTCCACATGCGCATGGGGAGGGCCATGTTCATTGCTGTTGATGCGAATCCTCTAATCGTCTTGCTTGATCAGAATCGTCATGGACTCCATAGATAGCGCAACAGATGCACCACTGCAATCGAAACTCATGACACCCAGTGAGGTAAGGCTTGCGTCCATTTTCAGAAGTGGTTTGATGGATTGGAGTGAACATCAACAACCTACAGAGGGAAAAATGGAACTATACGAAGCGATGCGGACCACCTTTGCCGCACGGGACTACACGGGCGAGGAACTGTCGGACGAGGTGCTGTATGAGATTTTAGACAATGCCCGTTTCGCACCCAGTGGTGGCAATCGGCAGGGCAACCGAGTGATCGTGGTGCGCGACCTTGGCATTCGCAAGCAACTGTCCAAACTCGCAGAATCGGGGGCCAAGCGTTACATTGCCCAAATCAACGCAGGCGAAAGTCCGTGGAACTCGGTGGTGCCAACCAAGGTCACAGCGCAAGAAATTGCTGGTTCCTCACCGCCTGCGAAGTTGACCCAACCGCCCCTTGCCGCCTCCGTGGTGCTGGTCTTTGTGGTGGATTTGAAGGTCGTGGCTTCGATGGATCAGGACTTGGACCGCGTTGGTGTGATCAGCGGAGCCTCGATTTACCCCTTCGTGTGGAACGTCTTGTTGGCCGCACGGCAAGCGGGGTTTGGCGGCACCATCACCACGCTTGCTGTGGCACAGGAGCCGAAAATTCGGGAACTGCTCAACATTCCTGCGGACCATGCGGTCTGTGCCGTGGTGCCCCTTGGCAAACCCGTGAAACAACTCACGAAACTCAAACGCAACCCGGTCGAGCAGATTGCCACCCGCGAGCGTTTCGATGGGGAACCTTTCACCTGCAACTGAAATCACGAACCCCTATGCGGGTTGACTCCGGAGTTTCTCCAGCACGGAATCCACCACCTCGTCGGCAAGGCGGTCCAGTTCCTCCGCCGTGCGGTTCTGGATGGGGTGCGGAACGTACACCATCGCAGGCTGGAAGCCCAAGGCTTGCGACTGCGCGGCGGCGGCGGATTCAAAGGCTTCCGTGGCAATCACGGCACCGGGGAGTCCCCGGCGGTCCAACTCAAGGATGTCGTGCAAACTGCACGACGTGCAAGAGCCTCAATCCGAGAGCGCCGAGACGACGACGTCGGCCTCGGTCGCAATCTCCTGAACGACCTCCACAGGCGCGACCTTGGTGTTGGTCGGCTTGGCGTAGCGACGCGTGAGCAACCCCTGCCCTTGAAACTGCTGTTCGAGCCGATCCAAGAACTCGCGGCTGCGGGCCTTGCCAATGTCGAGCAGGGCAATCGTCTTGCCATCAAGCGATTCGGGCGGAGTCTGTCGCTCGCGAAGCAGGGGAGTGAATTCCGCCGTGGGATCTCTGAGCGGTGTGGCCATGGTGGGCATAAGCATCTCCAGTTTGGGTTATTCAGAAATAGGATGGGTGATGGGTTGCAACTCGTCTGGGTCACGTCCGGCGATCCAACCCCCACAAATGGCGGAGAACAAGCCCGCCCGGCCACCCGCCCGCACAATCAGTAGTCCTTGGGGCCAGAACTTGGACACGGCCTCGTTGGCACGTGAGGGGTCAATGCCTTCGGCGACGCCCTGCGCCCCCTGCACCAGTTCGTGTCCGGGACGGGTGAGGGCTTTCATCAGGTGTTCGTCGATTTCGGCCCGGCCCCAGCCGGATTCTTGGAAAATCGCGTAATGCTCCGGGGACAGCACCAGTAAGGCGTTGGCGTTCTGGACGATTTTCGGATGCGTGACCGCTTGCAGCCCCAGCGCCAGCGAGCGGGACAGTTTTTCGGCGGTACGCGACCGCTGATCCGCAAAACCCTGAACGCCCTCACCCTGAAAGAGCGTGACCGCCGACTGGCCCGGAGCTACGCCCCGTGATTCCGCAAGCGAGGTCCACGACTCGTCCGACTCGTCCTCGGCAAAACAGAAGCTGTACTTGCTGGGAGCGCCCAGCGTGGAGCGGTCAATACCCCCCGGAACCACCCCTCCGACGTTGCGCAACACGAGGTTGACAGCGCGTCCGATGGTGGCGTTGGCCCGGTTGCCCTGCCCCAGTGCGTTCAGCCCTGAGTTCATGCCGATGCGCTTGGCGATGGGTCCGTTGACGATGATTACGGGTGTGGAAAACCAAGTGGTCGCCATCAGCCCGTGCAGGGTGAACTTCGGTACCAACGCTGCCTCCAAGGCTCCCAGCACGACGGGCAGGTATTCCGGACGACAACCCGCCATCACCGCGTTGATCGCGACTTTCTCGACGGTGCAGTCCACCAGATTCGGTGGCATTTTCCCAATCACTTCATGCCACGGACGCGAGGTACCCTCGAGCATGCGCAAAATGCGCTCGTCCGTGGGTGGCACCACCGGGAAGCCATCGCTCCAGCCCCGGTCATACGCCACTTCGATGGGGTCTTCGTTCTCGGAAAGAGGAATCTGCCGGGACTGAAAGGGAACTTCTCCAAAGCGGACTTGCAACCGTTCCGCCATCCCCGGCTCCACCGAGAGCGAGCCGCACCCCGGCTGCAAATCCGGCAGTTCCTCGCCGAGTCCCGCGATTCCGGTCAGTTCCCACCACTCGCTACGGTGCCAGCCCACGGTGCGTTCCACCTCCTGCCCGTTTTCGCGGCGGATGAGGGTGGGAACCGATTCGATCTCCAGCCGAAAGGACTGCTCCAAATCCCGGTCGTCCACGACGGTGGCGAGCCCCTCCGGAAAGCTGGGATCGTCCTGACTGAAGACCTGAAGCGGAGTTCCAGAATCTTCCATTTTCCGCAGCACGGGCTGCACGAGTTCGCAGGTGGGGCAGTCGTGCTTGACGACGACGACCCAGCCGTTTGCCAGTAATTCGGTCATAAAATAAGTGTGTCCAAAATGTTGACCTTACGACTCTAGCGAGTTTTTCCACAAAAAGAAAGGGTCGCGGTAAAGCGAACCTTCGGACAGGTACTCCGGATCCAGTTCCACCAGCAACCGGCCAAGCAACCGGAACGCAAGCGTCTTAAATTTAATAATGGTTGTGAATAATGATTGAACATTGAATTTTCACTTCAGGAATTGAAGCCCCTCCTAAATTTTTAAGGCACAACCGCCAGTTAAGTTAATACACTTTTTACGAAGGCATCATTATTAAACGTTGAAATTATTTCCTTGACAGGTTTTGATTTTCCTGTATTATTAATATAGGAAATATTAACCCTGCCCCTATTATTAGGAGCGTTACATATTCCTGTGTTCCAAAAAGAGCATTTTTAGAAGTAATATGTCAGGATTCAATACATTTAGTTTTGGATATACATTTTAATCATCAATAAAGGAAAGTAGAAAATGAGTAAAGGTACAGTGAAGTGGTTTGATGCGGGTAAAGGGTTCGGATTCATAACACCAGAAGATGGGGGTAAAGATCTATTTGTCCACTTCTCAGAAATCAAGAGCGATGGGGAATTTGCAACACTCAATGATGGCCAGGCAGTAGAATTTGAAGTTGGCCAAGGGCAAAAAGGCCCATGCGCTACTGGTGTTGTGCCGTTATAAGTGTTGCTATTTGTCTAGTAATAGATTTAACACGTAACCGTCAGTTCAATTAGTAGAATGAGCACAAACGTGCCTATTAATAGGCACGTAATGCGTGCTTTATTTCTAGTAGACCTTTATTGATCCACAAATTGGGTAGATTGTGTGTTAAAAATAGATGCAGAAAAACTAACCAGTATCTACGAGGAGAAATCTATTTCAATTAAACTTATTGCCTAAATACCCGGAATTAATTTGCAATCACTAGACCAAATTGAATAAACAGTAATTTAAAGGCGATGAGTTCAATATAGGAAGTTAGATTTAAAAAGGTAATTCTACCGGCGCCAATAACCCCTCTCGGAATAGTTGGAAGCAGTTTCCGAAAATAAATTTTTAGAGAAATATAACTTTATCTCAGCAGCTAATTATTTTACTGCCCATATTTTTTTGACTGCGCAGGTCGATATTATATTTTTTATTCTAAGCGTCAGACGAAACATGGAAGTAATTAAATAAATTGATCATATCAATCAACTCAAAAATAATTGTAATACGTACCCCTTATCAACAGTGCTCTATGCCGTATTCCTCTAATAGAGAAATATAATCGAGGCACTCTATGCTATTACGGAAATTCCAGCGACGATCTTGAGTTTTCTTGTAGTTTCAAATTCAGGTAGTAAATTTTCACCTTGCGACAAGGCATTTACTCAAGGTCTAATGCTAGAATTTAAGGTTGCAGTAAAATCAGCCTTTGTTGGGCCGCTCTTTCTAATCCAGCATGTACATGCTGAATTCAATTAATCGTATTTAAGGTATCCAATCTGTGAAAATTTATGGTCGAGCGCAAAATAACGAGGCAGAGCTAGAAATACTTTCTGAGGCGACGCTAGTTACAGAACCTTCTACCCTACGAGATTTAGCGTCATTTCTTTATCGATGTGCAGATGCAATCGAGGATGAAGGCGAGAGTTGGGAACATGAACAGTTCGAAAGCAATGAAGTTGTAAGTCCAGACTTCATAGTTTTTAATCCATATGTAGTAAGCAACTAGTAGTATCTGGAAGGGCGACCCGGAGTGCAGGACATTCAAAACCGGAGAGCGGACGATGGTCGAGCAAGTAGAAACTACAATTCTACAATGTGATTGCGGACAGAAAATGAAGGTCCCCACCCAAGCGATGGGGAAAAAAT
>CAJWCD010000174.1:0-5178 GCA_913020725.1 uncultured Pseudomonadota bacterium | reverse complement strand
TTGTTTCTCTCCAAAAAGTTCACGGGCAAGCTCGTGCTGCTGCCCCCGTCCTGAACCCCGGATTCCGGATTCCCATGAGCGCAAACGATCCCCTGCTGCAAGCTTTCCACCTCAAGCACCTCAAGCTCCGCAACCGCATCCTCAGCACCAGCCACGAACCCGCATATTCGGTGGACGGCCTGCCCAAGGAACGCTATCGGCTCTACCACGAAGAGAAGGCCAAAGGTGGCATCGCGTTGACGATGTTCGGCGGCTCGTCGTTGGTGGCTCCGGACTCGCCTCCGGCGTTTGGCAACCTTCAGGTGGGGACCGACACGATCATCCCGTATTTTCAGGAACTCGCCGCAGGAGTTCATCGCCACGGCGCAGCGCTGATGTGCCAAATCACCCACCTCGGTCGCCGCACCTTCTGGAATGACGCAGACTGGCTTCCGGTGATTTCGTCCTCACCTATCCGGGAACCGTCGCATCGTTCCTTTCCCAAGGCGATGGAAGAATTCGATATCCGGCGTGTGGTCAAAGCCTATGGCGCGGCGGCGCGACGCTGCAAGCAAGGCGGGCTGGACGGCGTGGAGGTTGAAGCCTACGGACACCTACTCGATGCCTTCTGGTCTCCGTTGACGAACCAGCGCACCGACGCCTACGGGGGCAGTCTGGAGAACCGCATGCGCTTTGGACTGGAAGTGCTGGAGGAAGTCCGCAAGCAAGTCGGTGAGGCGTACATCGTCGGCATCCGCATGGTTTGCGACGAGGAACTTGAGGGTGGACTGCGCTTGGAGGAAGCCCTCAAGATTGCCGAGCGGCTGCATGAGACTTCCGGACTCGACTTCATCAGCGTCATCAGGGGGCATATCGAAACCGAAGAGGCCCTTTCGCATGTGATTCCGGGCATGGGCACACCCGCCGGGCCACATCTGGAGTTCTCCGGACACGTCCGCAAGCAACTGGGCATTCCAACCTTCCACGCTGCCCGCATTCAAGACGTGGCCACCGCACGCCACGCCATCCAGAACGACCTGCTCGACATGGTGGGCATGACCCGTGCCCACATGGCAGACCCGCACATTGTCGCCAAACTCGTGCGCGGTGAGGAGGAGCAGATTCGCCCGTGTGTGGGCATGAGCTATTGCCTCGACCGCATCTACATCAACAGCGAAGCCCTTTGCATCCACAACGTGGCGACCGGACGCGAGTCGACGATGCCGCACGTCATCCTGAAATCCTCGAATCCGTCCAAGCGGGTGGTGGTGGTTGGGGCTGGGCCTGCTGGGTTGGAGGCGGCGCGGGTCAGTGCTTCACGCGGTCATGCGGTCACGCTCTTCGAGGCATCGGACCGTCCGGGAGGGCAGGTCGTGCTGGCCGCACAGGTTAAGCGCCGACGCGAAGTGCAGGGGATCACGGACTGGTTGTTTGACCAAGTGCAGCGGCTCGGCGTGGAGGTGCGGCTGAATTGCTATGCTGAGGCGGAGGACGTGCAGGCCGCGAATCCGGATATCGTGATCATCGCCACAGGTGGACTGCCAAACACCGAATTTCTCGAATCCGGAGTAGAACTGGCGACCAGCACTTGGGACATCCTCGGTGGTTCTGCGAAGCCTGCGGCAGAAGTACTGCTCTATGATGACAACGGACAGCACCCCGGCTATTCCTGTGCAGAACACCTTGCGCTGGCCGGGTCCAAGCTGGAACTCGTCACACCGGAACGCATCCTCGCTCCGGAAATCGGCGGCACCAATTACCCTGCTTACCTCAAGTGTTACTCCGAGTACAACGTCATCCTCACCCTCAACCACCGACTCCGGAGCCTCCGTCGCGCAGGTGGCAAACTGATCGCCACCTTTGACAACGAATACACCCACACCACTGTCGAGCGCCGCGCTGATCAGGTGGTCGTCGAACACGGCACCCTGCCGCTGGACGGTCTCTACCACGAACTGCGCTCCGACTCCGCCAACCTCGGCGAGGTTGACCTTGACGCCCTCATCGCCAACCGCCCCCAGCAACTCACCAGCAATCCGGAGGGCACCTTCCAGCTTTTCCGGGTCGGCGATGCGGTTGCCAGCCGCAACATCCACGCGGCAATTTACGACTCGCTACGGCTCTGCAAGGAGTTCTGAGGGCGTGTTTCTGAGGACGTGAATTTTGATGATTCCGAGTTAGCTCGTTGCTGGGAGGGGTGCCGATTGGGATGGGGGTTCTTTGCGAGATTCCAAGCGGTGGAAAACTTCGGCAACCACCTGTTTCACCTAGAGCCTGTTATGCACTTCACAAAAGATAGGCGATGGTTTTGAAAAAATTTGGGAGCATCAGGATGGCAAAGGCGACGAAATGAGGAATGCCTCGGACACTGATCCGATAGAGGACTCGGGTATCATCTGGCCCTGTAAAAGGCAAACAGGCTCATGAGATTTCACGGTAGATTTTCCCTCGAGACCGGACGGTTTCCAACAACGACCAATCCCCTTGTTCCACCTCATGCCCCAGAGGAAAGGGCGGCCTCGGTTCGATTTGGAGAGATTGCAGCACCCGATCATCCTGGTAATAACATTGCACGACCGCAGTGAGCAGGAAGGCGAAGAAGGGGGAATCACGGCCAATGGTTTCTACAACTTGCATTTGTGCATCAACACCTGCCTCCAAGAAGGTTTCCTTGAACTGTGCTTGTGTCTGCGTTTGTTCAATGGCATTCAATTGGGCTGAGACAAATTGTGCTTTCTGTTCGCAGAGGGTGACAATGTTTTCAAAGATTTGAGAGTCATCAGCTCCAGGAATGTTGTACTCGACACTTGGAGGAATAATCAGCACAGCAAGGGCACTCAATGTCGCTTGTTGCTTGGCATCAAAAGGGTTGTTTGTCGTAGGATCCTGAGCGGTCATAGCTTTCTTTTCCTCCTCAATCAAATAAGTTGGCAAGTCGTTTGTTCATGCTGTCTGCCACATACAACGCCAGTGCTTGAATCGTGGAAGTGGGATTGACTCCGGCTGAGGTCACGAATAAACTGCCATCAACAATGAACAGGTTTTTGACATCATGGCTCCGCCCCCATTCGTTGACCACGGAATTGTTGGGATCTGTGCCCATGCGAGCCGTCCCCATTAGGTGCCAACCACCAATGGCGATGGGGGCATCCGATTCCACCTCATAAGCACCTGCTGCTTTGAGCAGCTCTTTGCCACGCTCCATAGAAAAATTCAGCATGTTCCAGGTGTTTTGACTGATCTTATAGTCGATTTTTGGGGCAGGGATGCCGTGTGAATCAGTGAGTGTCGGGTCGATCGTGACGGTGTTATGCAATTCGGGCAGGTCTTCACAGATTGAAACCATGGCTGTGGTACGATTGATGAGCTGACGGGAGGTTTTGTGATGATCCGCACCCCAGGCGATCCGACCTGACTTCATTCCTTCCAATGTGGTTGTGATGGGGCCACGACCTCGTACGATTTCATAGGTGAAACCACGGACATGCCCTCGGGAAGGATCGGTTTCGTAAAACTCTTGACTCCAGATACAATTGCCTGGACCTTTGAGGCCATCCAAAGGCTCATCAAAAACGCCTTGCATCCACGCATATGGGTGAAACATCAGGTTTTTTCCAACGAGCCCACTGCTATTAGCCAGTCCGTCAGGAAATTGCTTGGATTTCGAATTCAGGAGCAACCGTGGGGTGCCCACCCCATTGCTGGCCAGCACGACCACTTCGGCGGGTTGATGCTGTTCCACGTCATTCTCATCAAAATAAATGACACCCGAGGCCATGCCCTGATCGTTCATCGTGATTTTCCGAACACGACAGCGTGTCCATAGTTCCACTCCTCTAGCTCGGATGGCATGGGGCCAATAGGTGATATCCGTGCTTGCTTTAGCCCCTTGCGCGCACCCAGCCATGCAGGCACCCAGATTGATACATTTGTCTCTTCCATCATAAACCTCTGTCGCAATGGCGCTATCGGAAGGCCACCAATGCCAACCGAGTTTGTTGAAGCCTTCAGCTAGAACCGTTCCTGATTTTCCTAAAGGCAAGGGCGGCATCACTGCGGGTTTGGGGGGATAGGCCGGGTCTCCTGCCAAGCCCGCTACTCCCATCATCCGATTGTTTTGATCATAGTAGGGTGCGAGGGTTTCGTAATCAATGGGCCAATCCTCACCCACCCCATCCAGGGTTTTAGTACGAAAATCGGAAGGGTGAAATCGAGGAAAATGGCCTGCATACAACACGGTGCCCCCGCCCACGCCATTAAAATTTGCAACAGAGATGGGGGAGTTTTCTACATTGATCGGATAATCCACATCCAACTTACGCTGGTTAGGATTGATGGCATAATCTGCCCAGGTACGGGACTCCCAATCACGTCGAGTGCTGGGGTAGTTCGCAAAATTGGGCCAATCGCCTTGTTCCAGACAAACGATTTTCATCCCTGTTTTGGCCAAGCTCCAGGCAATCGCAGCCCCTGAAGCCCCTGCTCCAATAATCAATACGTCCACCATGTCTTTTGTCATAACTACCTCTTTTTAGTTAATATAATCCGCGATCCTCTTTTCTTCAATTCCGTCACCCCCCTCTCCCAATGTGGCCTATTGAATTAATTTTCCGGAAACGTTGATTTCTGGATGGTTGGAAAAACGTTCCTGAAATCGTTTGGAAATATACAAACAAACATCCCAAATATCAGCCAGTGGTTCTCCTGTTTCAGGATGAAAAGGTTGATATTCAGGTAGTCCAAACTCGGCATTCACTGCAATGAATGGGAGTTTTTGCTTCAGGGCATTTTCAATAATTCGATCCCACCATCCTTCGAATCTTTCAGTCCCTTCCCTTCCCATACCCACCCGAGGGTCTGGAACTTGAGGTCCATTTAGATAGCCCACCCGAGCGTGAATATGATGAGTACGTGAAATAGCGAGGTCCATCAATTCTCGATACCCATCGCCTTCCATATTTCCTTCAGACACTGTCGTGAAGTGGCTCAAATCCGCACAAATGTTCAATTCAGGAAAGTGTTCTAGATAACGAGCAACGGCCCACATGGTGTACAGACTTATGTCAGTGACCTATAAAAAATACCCCCTCCCTAAGTTTTGTCAACGTGGATTCAACTCGTAAGTGCAACAGGTGGATTGATTCCTAAGAATAGCTGATTTGGAGTCTTGAAGCCAAGACATTTCCGTGGGCGGTTGTT
>CAJWCD010000173.1:0-5342 GCA_913020725.1 uncultured Pseudomonadota bacterium | reverse complement strand
TTCAGCAAGTCGATGAATTTCAGAGGTCACATGTGAGAAAAATAAATTTTTCAAATAATTTCAGTATATTACGTTCTGCGTAACATCAGTTAATCATAAGCCACTACCGTAATTCACTATGTTCAAGAAGGGCAGCCTCCTTCAGGCAACAACACCTGTAGCCTCGGTGCTGATGAGTGGGGTTCCCGTTGGCTTACAGCCGCATCCGAAAGTCATTTTTCCCGCTGCGATCCTGCCCGCGCATCAGATAGAGGGTTCGGCTGGAATGGCTAACGAGTCCTTTTTTCTGTGCTTGCTGATCCGCCAATTCCCGGTCAAACACTGAGGCGGTTGGCATGTAACGCAGCGTCATGCCACGCCGGGCTTGCGCGGTGGTGTTGGCTTCGGAACCATGCACCAGAAAGACATCATGCAGCGAGATTTGCCCGGCTTCCAATTCCAAATTCACCGATTGGGATTCATCAAATTCGGAGGGCAACAATTCTTGGTTGAGCGTCAAATCCTTGCGGGGATTGGACTGATGCTGGAGCAGTCGCTGTTGCTGGTGTGATCCCCGGATGAACTTGAGGCAGCCGTTCGCCACGGTTGCCGGGTCAATCGCCATCCACACGGTGCAGGTCGCCACCGGGCGGATCGGCCAGTACTCCCCGTCCTGATGCCACGGGGTCGCCCGTCCATCCAAGGCAGGTTTGGCGAAAAAGCTGGAGTTCCAAAGCGCAAAATCTGGCCCCAGCGTCTGCTCCACCAGGTCGAGGATTTCCGGAATGCGGGCATAGTTGAGAAAGCTCAACTCGTGAGCCAACACCGACGGGCAATAGTCCCGGAATTCCGGGTGCCGTGCAAGCAAGCGATCATGATCCGCGCGAATCGCGGCAAGCGTGTCATCCGGCAAGCGGTAGTCCGGAACCACATAACCGTCTTCGTGGTACTGTTGAAGTTGAGATTCAGTGAGCATCGTTTTTTTCTGTAAAATCAGGCTTCTGCAAAATCACCCCACCTGCCCGGAAGTCCCCCACTGCTCCATGAGCTTCTGGTAGTTAGGGTCGTCAAAACGTTCCACGCGAAACGCCGCCGCATAATCAGGCAACGGCACTCCAGCAATGTGAGCGGCCAGCAATTCCCCAGCGGCGGGAGAGATCATCATTCCCGAACCGCCCAAGCCGCCCAACACATACGCGCCAGACACCCCCGGCAGTGCTCCAACAAGGGGGCGGTTTTCCGGAGTCTTGATGTAGTAGCCACCATCCACAAAGCTTTTTGGAATACGCTCCAGATAAACCTTCAATCCGGGAATCGCCACCGCCAAGCCACGCAAAGCATATTCCGGAAAGGTCTCATCAACCGGAATGGGAAAGACGGGTGCGGACGGCTGCACCCTGTAATTCCACTGCATCAAGACGGTGTTGCTGTTTCCACCGCCTTCCGGGCGAGCAATCACGTCTCCGGGAAATTCATCCAGCAGCCAACTCAGGCTTTCATCCTCGGCAAGCAACTTGCGTTCGTCCGCAGACCAATCGAAGCACACAGGATCGAGCCACACGGACAGCGGCATTGTGCGCGGCACAACTCCGTGGTGATCGTCGAACGCGACCTTCATGTGCAGTTCGTGTGTCACAGGCAAATCGCAGCCCAACAGTTCGGCAACCCTTTGCTGTCCAGGACCGGCGCAGTTGATGACGGTCGCGGTGTTCACCCGGATTTCTCCGGATTCGGTCGCAACCCGAACTCCGCTCACTGCACCTGCGGAGGTTTCCAACCCAACGACTTTCCCGGAAAGCGACTGTGCTCCGCGTTCGCGGGCCTGCTCCAGCATGTACATGCCAAACTGCCGGGCCGAAAACCAACCGCAACGACGAGGGTGCAGCAATGCGCAGGTGGTGTCGGCTAGATGCGGAAAGTGCTGTTGAATTTGTTTCCGGCCCAACAACACATCGGCCCCGGACGGTGCGTCAAACACCCCATGGGTCGTGTGCGGCGTGTAGCCGGATGTTCCCGAATTGCCCTCGTGAATGCGCAACTCCCCGGCTCCGAGATCACAACTTTCCTGCGCGGCAGCGAGCATTTCGCCCTGCCGAGTGAGGTCCGCTGAGGCGAAGACATAGCCGTGCCGATTCATCGGCACGCGCTCTGGATGCTTGCGGTGCAGCACCTCCAAGAGGTCGATGCTGCGGTTCATGAGCGCCACCATTGCGTCGTCCGGACCCGGCCACCAGTTGCGATAGCCCTCGTAGGACTTGTCGCTGGTGACGGAAAGGGGCGACTCCGGATCAACGATCAGGAGGTTCGTGAGGCCGTGCTTGGTGGCGAGGTGGTAGGCCGTGCAAATTCCGGCAATCCCGGCTCCACAAATGACGACCTCCGCCTCGACTTTTCCGGGCATGCAAAGGGGCGGTCAGAAATCGCAACCCAAGTGGAACAGGCAGTCCCCGCGTTGCACTCGTCCGGGAATGCGTTTGCAGATCACCAATCCAGCGGCGCTGAAATGCACGGGGTCCGGCTCGCTCCCCGGGGTTTCGGGCAGGTGAACGTAGCCCGCCAAATCGCCGGACACCACCTCGTCTCCGAGTTCCGCCACGGGTTCAAACAATCCCTCGCCCGGCGCGTAGGTGAAGTAGTCAAAATTCGGCGCGTGCAGCATCCGGGTTTGGGTTTCTGCAGGAGGGACTGAACAGTGCTTGAGGACACCGACCGCATGGAGAAACCGCTCCGCTCCCGCCTCGCAAATCTTCAGACAATCCGGAGACACCGTGCCACTGCCCCCCATCTCAGTGCCAAAGCCAATCACGTTCTGACGCTTGCACGCATGTTGGGTGGTGCCGCCTGCGTGTCCTCCGGGAAAGAAGAACGAGTTGGGCGCGCCGAACTTGCACATCAACTCTTGTAGTCGCTCCATTTTTTCCGGATCGTCCTCAGACCCGGCCACGGCACTGGGCAAGTAGTGGAGCGAGGAGCCCCCACTGTGCAAATCCAGACAGTAATCCGCCAACTCCAGCAAGACGGACTCCACATAGTGCGCGATCATCAGCGTGGGGGTCCCGTCCGGATCGCCCGGATAGACGCGATTGAGGTTGAGGTCGTCAATTGGAGAAGTTCGCAGTCCGGCCTTAGCAGCGGGAAAGTTTGCCATCGGAAAGATGATCACCCGGCCTTGAATGTCATCCGGTTCCAAGCGGTTGATCAGCTTTGAGAGCGTCACCTGTCCTTCGTATTCATCTCCGTGCGTTCCGGACATCAGCAGCACGGTGGGGCCGCCACCGTTGCGGATGCAGGCAACCGGCACAGGGAGCCACCCATACGCCGAGCGGTGCACCGAATGCGGCAGGCGAACGTAGCCGACTTGTTTGCCATCTTGCTCGAAATTGAGCGTGGTGGTCAGTTTGCTGGGTTTGTCTTGCATGAAGCTGCCTCCTAAAGCAATTGGACAAAGAAAGAATCTAGCACAACCGTGCCTTTCAATTTAGCACAACCGTGCCTTTCGCAAGATAGCGAATTTTGCTCAAACCTCCAGTTCTCTCCGCGCTTGTAATTCCGTGGGGCGCAGCGACTGGTAAATAAACTGGTTGACCGGAACCGAAACCTTCGCTTTCTGCGCCAACCTCACAATTGCCCCGGTCTGCGTTTCAAGCTCGGAGGGACGCCCCTCCATGACATCCCGCTGCATGGACGCCGTACCGCCTGAAGGCAGGGCATCGAAGGTCTTCCACGCCCGCTCGATGCTTTGCTCATCCAGTCCCAGCCCTCGAGCTTGCGCTAGAGCCAGCACTTCGCGGAGTGTGGCATCAAGCAGCTTGCGGGTTTCCGGCACGCTGCGGAGCACTCCAATGGGCATCCGAGTCACGCCGCCGACTCCACTGAAGGCTGAGATGAAAAGAAACTTTTCCCAGACCGCCTTTGCGATGTCCTCGGTGGGTTTGGATTGCACAGCATGGCATTTGGAAAGCACGGCATCCAGTGCTTGGACTCGCTCTGAGCGCTGACCGTCCCGCTCTCCAAAGCTGATGAACGGTTCAATTGCAGCGTGGCGAATCACTCCGGGAGCTTCGATGAACGCCATCACCCCACAGAGTCCACCCACCACGCGCTCGTTTCCCAACGCCTTTGCCAACTGATCTGCCGCCTCCACCCCGTTTTGCAGAGGAACGACAAAGGTGTCCTTGTGCAGCAGCGCTTGCAAATCCGGGGCGATTTCAGGAACCTGCCAAGCTTTAGTGGCCACCAGCACCACATCAACCGTGCCCATGTCCGGAAACTGATCGTGTGCGGACACAGTGGTTGCGTGATAATCTCCATCGATGCTGTGCAGTTGCAGCCCGTTCTCACGCAGCGCCCGCAAGTGCTGGCCCCGCGCCAGAAAAACCACGTCCTCCCCTGCCTCATGCAGCCGAGCGCCAAAATAGCCACCCACGCCTCCGGTTCCGATGATTGCGAATTTCATAGTCTTGTTAATCTCATGTTTCCAGTTGTTCAGGACTTGCCCGCTTTGCTGGTCGGAGGACGAATCCAACGCTGCCCCCCGGCAAGTTCAGGGCGAGCAGAGTGAGGCCCTCTGAGAACAAGCGAACTTCGGAGGGTCAATGCGCCGCAATCCACTCCTTGAGGGCCGCATCCACACGGGCCTGCCAGCCTTGTCCTCCCGCCTGAAAATAGGCCAGGACTTCTTGGGAAAGGCTCAGGGTGACAGGCTGCTCGTGAGACGTTGGGCGGGGGCGTGATACAGGTTTTCCGTTCTGGTAAAGTTGCCCCTTCAAAAAAACTCTTCAGTCAATTCTGGAATTTCCTCGTACTCTTCCGGAGTGATCTGATGTGCGTCAACTTCCGCTAAATTGCTTTTCAAACCAGTGGATTTCTTTGGCATTGGCTTTTCTCATTGAGATGATTCTTACCTGATCCCCACGCGCCGTGTGAAGCACCACAACCAAGCGCCCCTCTAATTCCCCCCATCGTGACTTCACGAAGCTCTCCATAGTCCTTGCGGTTGTCCGTGTAAGTGATACGTCGGAGACTGCTGAACAGATCAGGAGTGTCCTCAAAATCCAGTCCGCACTGCTTGAGGGTCTTGTCCCGCTTGGTCGGGTCAAAGCCATCTTCATGCAGTGATTGTAAGCCTCCGACAGTCCGGTGTCAACCGGGGGGGGCTTCGGGGGTTTCCCCGACTTCTGCCGGGATGTTACTTTTTACACAGTTCTTCAGAAAAAGTTTGACACCGATGGGGGGGCTAACGTAGGGTCTGCTGAAAAACATCTTTTATCTTCACAAATATCTGATATAATTTAGTTTAAATATAAACCGCCTTCCCCCTGAAGGCAGTCAAAGTGCAAGGTTTTGTGGCGCACCCCCCGCAA
>CAJWCD010000172.1:0-5686 GCA_913020725.1 uncultured Pseudomonadota bacterium | reverse complement strand
CAATCGCTCTGTCTCTCAGGAAACGGGGCGCTTTGAGTTATTGCGGAACTATCAACTTTGAACCTACTGCGTTTGCCATGTCGTCTTTCCGATTATTGTTTTTGAACCTCGGTCATTTCATTGACCACCTGCTTATGCTGATTTTCGCTAAGGCCGCATTCAGCGCAGGGCTGGCCTTTGGATTAGCCGAGCAGGGAGCGTATGCGGAGATGCTTCCTTACGGCATTCCCTCGCTGCTCCTGTTTGGTGCCTGTGCCCCGCTGGCGGCACATTTGGCGGACAAGTGGCAGCGCAATGGCATGATCGTCGTGTTTTTCGTCGGCATCGGCTTAGCGGCAGTCACGACCAGCTTTGCGCAGAATCCCTTCCAAATTGGGGCGGGCTTGGCGGTCCTCGGCATGTTTGCCGCAATTTACCATCCGGTGGGCATTGCCATGGTGATCGAAGGCGGCGGCAAGATCGGCTGGCGTTTGGGCACCAACGGCGTTTGGGGCAACATGGGGGTGGCCGGAGCACCACTGGTGACAGGTTTTTTGTTGTCAGCATACGACTGGAGATTCTCCTTTATAGTTCCGGGCATCGTCTGCATTGTGATTGGACTCGGCTTTGCGGGATTTGTCTGGAAAGGACACGTCCGTGCTCCTGAACCTACAGCCAGAGAGAAGGCACTGGTCGGCTTTGCCACCGGCTGGCAGCGGGCTTTGATGTCTCTGGCATTGGTCTCCTCAGCAGGAGGATTTGTGTTTGGAGCAATGACCTTTCTCATTCCGCGCATGTTTGAGGTGCGGTTGCCAGAAATCAGCACCAACATTGCTATCACCGGAACGCTGGCGGCGTTGGTGTATGCCACGGCTGCGTTTGCTCAGCTTGTAGTGGGTCGCATCATTGACCGCCATCCGGTCAAACCGGTGCTGCTGCTGGTCGCACTTGGGCAACCGATTTTGATAGGCACAATGGCGTTTCAGACGGATCACCTGCTACTCGCTGTTGCGTTCCTCGCAATGGCGTTTGTGTTTGGACAAATTCCGATCACCGATGCCGTGCTGTCGCAGTACGTTCCGGATCAGTGGCGGGCGAAGGTGCTGTCCGTGAAGTTCCTGATGAATCTGACCATTGGTGCCGTGTCTCTAATGACCGCCCGGACCATTCTTGCCGCAGGCGGTGGGTTTGGGCGCGTCATGCAAGTCCTCGCAGTTGCTGCCTGTCTGATCGTGCTGGCCGCCCTCTTGTTGCCGAAAAAACAAGTGCTTGCCTGAAAAATCAATGAAAATCCGTACCGAATTTTCCCACAACATCCGCACAATTGCCCACACTTGGATTCCGATGCCGGATGGCTGTCGGCTTGCCGCCCGCATCTGGCTTCCGGAAACCGCTGAGCAACAACCCGTTCCCGTGATTCTGGAGTACATTCCTTATCGCAAGAACGACGGAACCGCCCTCCGGGACTCTCTCTACCACCCCTACTTCGCCGGGCATGGCTATGCAGCAGTGCGGGCGGATTTGCGAGGCAGTGGCGATTCCGATGGCGTGATGCTCGACGAGTATTTACCGCAGGAACTCGACGATGCCGTCTCCGTGATTGCGTGGCTCGCGGGACAACCGTGGTGCAGCGGAGCCGTGGGCATGATGGGCAAGTCGTGGGGCGGCTTCAACTCCCTGCAAGTCGCGGCGCTACGGCCTCCGGCACTGAAGGCGATCATCACGGTCTGCTCCACGGACGACCGCTACGCCGACGATGTGCATTACAAGGGCGGCTGTATCTTGGCCGCAGACATGCTGGGCTGGGCCATGACAATGCAGGTGTGGAACGCTCGACCTCCGGACCCTGCCGTGTCGGGCGACGGTTGGCGTGAAGTCTGGCAGCAGCGTCTGGAGCAAACTCCATCGTTGGTGAAAGCGTGGCTGAGCCACCAGCACCGCGACGCCTACTGGAAGCATGGCTCGGTCTGTGAAGATTTTTCAGCAGTGCAGTGCCCGGTTTATGCGGTAGGCGGCTGGGCCGATCCTTACAGCAACGCCATTCCGCGCCTGCTCTCCGGACTCTCCTGTCCCCGTAAGGGTTTGATCGGCTCATGGGCACATGAGTATCCACAACGTGCACTGCCGGGTCCACAAATCGGCTTTGCCCAAGAATGCCTGCGCTGGTGGGATCACTGGCTCAAAGGACAGGACACGGGAATCATGGACGAGCCGATGCTGCGGGCGTGGATGCCGGAAAGCATTCCCCCATGCACTCACCACGAACAGCGTCCAGGACGCTGGGTGGCCGAATCCGTCTGGCCCCCGCATGATGCCAAGCCACAGCGTTGGTTTTTGAATCGCAATGGCCTGAATCAAATTTCAGAGGTCGAGCCGCCGCTGGTCTGTCCGACTGCACAAATCGTGGGGTTGGAAGCCGGCATGTGGTTCCCGATGGGCATTCCGGGGGACATGCCCGGCGATCAACGTCCAGCGGATGCGAAGTCGTTGTGCTTCGCCTCCGAACCGCTGGCTGCGGGAATGGAGATTTTGGGAAATCCGGAGGTCACGGTCACGCTGTCCTGCGATCAGCCCAATGCTCTGCTCGCTGCTCGCCTCTGCGACGTGGCTCCGGATGGTTCCTCCCTGCTCGTGAGTTGGGGACTGCTCAACCTGACGCATCGCAACGGTCACGAGCATCCGGAACCGCTGGTTCCCGGCGAGTGCTTCACCACCACCACCCGGCTCAACGCTTGTGCCCACGCCCTCAAAACGGGACACCGCTGGCGGCTGGCACTTTCACCCGCCCACTGCTCCCACGCTTGGCCCAGTCCGGAATTGGTAACACTGACGGTGTTTCCCGGAACCGACACTTGCCTCAGCTTACCGATGCGCACAGCCCGGCCCGAGGATTCCCAACTTCTGGAATTTGCCGAGCCGGAATGCTCCCCGCCGTTGCCGGTCGAAATCTTGCGGACCGCACACCGTGAACGCATGGTTCAGCATGAGGTGGTCGAGGATCGCTTCACCCTCACGGATCGCAACGACAGCGGACGCTACCGCTTCGTACAGGACGGGCTGGAAACCGAAGATTGTAGTTGCGACACCCTCACAATGCAGGAAGGCGAACCGCTCTCGCTGAGGGTGCACTGCGAGCGCGTTGCCGGAGTCGGTCGTGGCGGCTGGCAAACTCGTGCCGCAGCCACAGGGACGATGACCGCCACCCGCGAGGCGTTTCAGGTCACGTCCACGCTGGAAGTATTTGAAAACGAGCAGCGCGTCTTTGCCCGGACATGGGATTTCCAAATTCCACAGGATGGCGTCTGATGCCCCATGAATTCTGGGAGCAGGGCATAGGTTGTTTTTCAAAACTTGCCAGCACTCCGTGATGCGCCAGCGTGAACTCCCTGAAAAGTTGCATGAGGTCTTGATGCGGTCTGGCCTGTTTCAGCCCGGCGAACCTCCTGTGGGAACCCAACTCACAGGCGGGGTGTCCTCGGACATCTGGCGGATTGAGACAGCAAGCCGGACCTTTTGCGTGAAGCTGGCACTGCCCAAGCTCAAGGTGCAGCAAGACTGGTTTGCTCCTGTCGAGCGTAATCGCTACGAGCATCGCTGGTACCGCACAGCGTGTAACGCCGTGCCGGGAAGCGCGCCGAAGATTCTGGCGTTTGATGACGAGGCGATGCTGTTTGCAATGGAGTTTCTGCCTGTGGAAACCCATCCGCTCTGGAAGGAACGTTTGTTGTCCGGAAGCGTTGACCCTAAATTTGCAGGGAGTGTCGGGAGAACGCTGGGGAAAATCCATGCCGCAACAGCAGGTTCACAGGAGGTCGCTGAAACCTTCGCAACGCAGGGTTATTTTGAGAAACTGCGGCTCGATCCCTACCTGCGGGCCACAGGAACACGACATCCCGAACTCGTAGAAGCGTTGCACCGTCTGGCTGACGATACGGCGACACAGAGGATCGCACTGGTGCATGGCGATGTCAGTCCCAAGAATATCCTCATCGGTCCCAACGGCCCTGTTTTTCTGGATGCGGAGTGCGCATGGTACGGCGATCCCGCCTTTGACCTTGCCTTCTGCCTCAACCACCTGCTGCTGAAAACCACAGTGCTTCCGAAACGGTTGAAGGCTTTGCGAAACAGCTTTGATCGTTTGAGGAGCAGCTACCTTGCAGAAGTTGTTTGGGAGCACCCAGATGCTCTGGAAGTCCGGAGCGCAGCCTTGCTTCCGGGCTTGTTCCTAGCTCGCGTGGACGGCAAATCACCGGTAGAATACATTATGGAAGACCACATCCGGGAGCAGGTGCGGCGCGTGGCGGTTCCGTTGATTTTGAATTCGCCCACACGATTGCAAACGGTGGCAGAACGGTGGCATAGCGAAATCGGATAAGTGTGAAAATTGAAAAAGTGCACGGACGGCAGGTTTGGGATTCGCGGGGGCGTCCAACCGTAGAGGCCGACATCGTGCTGGAGGGTGGATCGCTGGGTCGAGCCATTGCTCCGGCAGGAGCCTCCCGAGGTTCGGCGGAGGCGGTGGATTTGCGGGACGGCGGCGAGCGTTTTGGTGGCTTTGGAGTGTCCCGGGCGGTACAGGCGGTCAACACCGAAATCGCCTCGGCACTGGTCGGCAAGAGGTTTTCCGGACAGGTGATGCTGGATCAAGAGTTGATTGCGCTGGAGGGCACCCCAACCAAGTCGCGACTGGGAGGCAATGCCACAACTGCAGTTTCGATGGCCTTTGCTCAGGCACAGGCGGTCCACGCCGGAATGCCGTTGTGGAAATGGCTGGCCGGAGAGCGACCGGTGCGATTGCCGCTTCCAGAAATTCAGCTATTTGGCGGAGGTGCCCACGCAGCGCAGCGGGTGGACGTGCAGGATTTCATGGTCATCGCAGTTGGGGCCACCACCTTTGCGCAGGCGTTGGACTGGACCGCCGAGGTTTATCGGACCGCCGGAAGCTTACTGAAGGAGCATGGTCTACTTGCCGGAGTCGCCGATGAGGGCGGTTGGTGGCCCATGTTCGAGAGCAACGAAACCGGGCTGGAATGGACCGTGCGGGCGATTGAGCAGGCGGGTTTTCGCCCCGGAACGGACCTCGCGATTTCGCTCGACATTGCCGCATCCGAGTTTGGGACGGACGGCACCTATCGACTGAACCGGGACAACCGTGTTTTGAACCGCACAGAAATGACGGATTTGCTGTGTGGTTGGCTACGCAATTACCCCATCGTTTCCATCGAAGACCCTCTGGCAGAAGATGATCTTGAGGGCTGGTGCGGATTGTTGGACCGCCTTCCGGAAGGGGTGCAAGTGATTGGGGATGACCTGTTGGTGACGAATGCCGAGCGGGTACGCGAAGCGCAGCAGAACTCATCGTGCAATGCCTTACTGGTGAAACCGAATCAGGCTGGAACACTGACGGAGGCTTTTGAGGCGTTGCAGGCTGCTCATGCTGCCGGGTGGAACACCGTGGTGTCGGCCCGTTCCGGAGAAACCGAGGATGTGACCATTGTGCACCTCGCAGTGGGTTGGGGTGCGGCCCAACTCAAGGTAGGAGCCTTCGCCCGCTCCGAACGCATGGCCAAGTGGAACGAGGGACTCCGGATTGTGGAAACCATTGGACGTGATACCTTGCCACCAAGATCAGAATTTCCGTGGAAGTAATAGTAGACCTTATCGCAAATAAGCGCGTGAGCCGGCGCGGAGTTTTTCCGTTTCGGTT
>CAJWCD010000171.1:0-5780 GCA_913020725.1 uncultured Pseudomonadota bacterium | reverse complement strand
TGATTTCAATGAATTACGTTTATAAAAATTCAGGAATCACAAAATCTTCAAAAAATCACATGTAATATCAATTGGTTGAGTACCTGAATAGTTACTATTATTTTTAAACAATTTGAAAGACTTGATTATGTTAAAAAATCTTGCAACTCGAATGACCCGAATAGGCACTTTCCCACTTGACACCTTAATTCCTTTAGCCACAAAGCACGGTTATGATTCCATAGAATTCCCTCTTTTTGAGATAAAAACAGTTGATGAAGCCAAAGATGCTGCACTTAAAGTCAGGAATAGCGGTCTGGAGTGGGGTTTGATGCCAATGGATATAGATATTATGAGGGAGTGCCCGGATGATGAATTTGAATCAGATTTCTTATTATTAAATCAGCAAATGGCTCTCGCTGAGGCCGCAGGAGTAAAACGATATTATAATCATGTGTGGCCAGGCAGTAACGAAAGAAGCTTCAATGAAAATTTCGAGTGGTGTGTTAAACGTTTCGGGAGGGTATATAAATCTGCTAAAGAACATGGTCTTCAATCCGGGCTCGAGTTTATTGGCCCCAAAACGCTTCAAGATGCCTTCAAATATCCGTTTATACGCAACCTTAAAAATATTTTGACCCTTGCCGATGCAATATCAAGTGAAGTTGGGGTTCTTGTAGACACATATCACTGGTACACTTCAGGCAGCACACTGGAAGATTTGGACCTGCTTCAAAGCGGGAAAAGAGTTGTAGGAGTTCATCTGAATGACGGCTGGAAGGAGCGCACAAGAGATGAGCAGCAGGATATGGAACGTGAAATGCCCTTAGCGACTGGGGTGATTGACGCTGTATCTGTAATAAAGAAGTTGGATGAAATGGGTTTTAATGGTCCTGTAACTGTAGAACCCTTTGAACCTGCTGCAACAAGACTGCAGGCCATGCCTTTGGACGATGCTTGCAAAGAAGTAGTTGATAGCCTTAACAAGGTCTTTAATTTAGCCCAGATTCAATAAATGAGATAGAGGATCTATGAAGTTACTCAACTCACTAAAGTGATCCAGTTTGTATGTTAGTTTTTCATCAATAGTGTTTCTAAATTCGAGGATTTATTCAGGTGCAGGAGGTTTCCACTTCAAAGAACTCTGTGGCCTTATACTAATAGTGAACTCGCCATTGTTATATGGCAATCTTCGCCTCTTAAGTGTATAGAAAATTTCTCCATTGAGGATTCCGTCTCTAAATCACTTCTCTCATACCGATCTGAATTATTGCATCTACTGCTGCCATACCCTGGCTCTGCAATACCTTAACCTGTCTGAGTTTGATGACGATTCCTTCCAGTCTGTATCTTTTCTTGGCCATTTCAGCCATCCTTTCAAGAGTTGTATAGGTTCAAATTCCCATACTATAAGGTGGATGACTTTTGGGGGAAGGATCATTGCACACAAGTATGTCTCGAGGGCTCAGTTTCCGGACTGTCTCCTCGACCATCCACTGCGTATCCTCTTTCTAAGTGACATCCGCTTGCAAGGCGATCTCTGCCACCTTGGCCACTTTCCCCACAAGTAGTACCATAGATCCTTCCTTTCTGCTCGGACATCCAAGCCATTCAATGTCGATTTACGGCTAATCAACCGCCCTTCAAGAGATTTTTAATCGTCGAGATGACACTTATGGCATCCAGTCCGCAATTTCCTAGCAGTTCCTCATAAGGGCCAACCTCGCTCACAAAGCGATCCGGAATTCCTAATCGAACCACCCGGCCTACTCCCAATTCCGCTACTATTTCCGCAACAGCCCCACCGAGCCCGCCAATGACGAGGGGATAACTCGTTCCAGAACCTTGAATACGGAGGCGCGTAATGCTGCATTGGTGTATATGTGTTGCAAACCGCGAAGGATCGGGGGAATGTCATCACGGGATTTGAGATCCAACTCGATGGTGGCAATGTCGACTTCGTCGAACTTCATCTGGGGTTCATGTACGGTGCGCATAAAATTTCAAATCTTGAAGATTGACGGAAAAACGAAAGAAACCAGTCCAAAGATACTGTAACTGCAACGATTGACCCTGCTGCGAGGTGGCATACACTCGGGATTGTTCTAATCTTCGCATCACAAATATCAGTATATCATCTTGATATAATTGATGAAAGACTTTTTTCGGCCAAGCACTAATTAGAATTGCTGCTCCGTCGCCGTCTCGATCTCCGCGACCACGGTACTCTCAACGACGCTGCCCGCGCCGTCCGGGATCGCCTTGAAGGTCCCGTCCTTGAGCGCCTGCGTCATCTTCTCGACCAGCGTGTCCTTCTGGATGGTCGAGCCCGGGCTGCCCGCCGGGACCACCTCGGAGTCCTGCAAGCTGTTGTTGAAGGCCGCTCCGGCGGCGGACTCCAGCGCGGTGTCGTTTGTGCCGAAGTCGCGCGCCAGGTTGACCGCAAAGTGCTTCCACGCCTTGAGTTGGCTGGACGGCTCGCTCACCAGCGTTGTCATCACCGCCCCGAAGGTCTCGGCCGTCTTGGCGACGCGCAGCAGCTTGACGGGCACGCCGTCGGGCGGTTCAGCCCCCGCAAGCAAGCGAGGTTTTGGCACAATTTTGGTGTTTGCGGCCACTTGCGGCCATGTTGGTTGGAAACAACCCTGAAAAAGGAGGTCGTTTTGTGGAGATGTGGAGGACGGTCGCTTAGACCGAGAGCGTCTGAAAGGGGGCATTGAAGGTGATCGCCAAGTAGATGGCGATGCCGACAATGTCGTTGGTGGTGGTGATGAAGGGTCCGACCGCAAGGGCCGGGTCAATGTTGAGGCGTTTGAGCAGGATGGGGACCGAGGAACCGACCATTGCCGCAAAGCAGACCACCACGACCAGCGCCAATCCGGTGGTGATCGCCATCTGCAAGTTTTCAGTGAGGTAGAAGCTCATCAGCACCAGCAAGGCTGCACAGACGACTCCATTCAGGAAGCCCACCCGCAGTTCCTTCCAGAGTCGCACCAGCAAATCGGTGGTCTGAATCGCTCCTGTGGCCAAACCCCGGACCACAATCGAGGAGGACTGGATGCCGATGCTCCCGCCAATCGCAGCAATCAGTGGGATGAAGTAGGCGACTTCCGGAATCTGGAGTATGGCACTCTCGTAGGAATTCATCACAATAGCCGTTAGAAACCCGCCGAGCAAGCCGAGTACCAACCACGGCAGGCGATCCCGCGAAGCCCGCAGCACCGAGGGTTCCGTGACCTCTTCTGTACCGGTTCCCGTGATGTGCCCAATATCCTCGTAGTGCTCCTCCTCCATCACATCCACAAGATCATCAATGGTGATGCGTCCAATCAGCTTGAGGTGCTTGTCAATGACCGGCACGACGACGAGATCGTACTCCTTGGCAATCCGGGCCACCTCCTCCTGATCCAAATCCTCGTCCACCGCGACCACGTCCGGATTCATCAGGTCGGCGATCTTCGTTTGGCGATCCGCAAGCAGCAGTTCCGTGACGGTGACGGTGCCAATGAGGTGCCGATACTCGTCCACCACATACGCGGTGTAGAACATCTGAAACCCCTGCCGCATGATGTAACTCTGAATCTCCTGGACGGCCTCGCTCACGGTCTCGTCCTTGACGATGGAGACAATATGCGGGGTCATCAAGCCCCCGGCACTTTCCTCATCGTACTGAAGCAGAGTTGTCAGTTCCTCACGACTTTTGGCCGGCAAGTTTTCCAGCACTGCATCAACCTGTGATTCATCGAGGATCGACACCAAATCTGCGGCGTCATCCTGCTTCATGCCCTCGACAATGTCGGTGAGTTGTTCGGCACTGAACTGCCCCACGATTTCCTCCAGCACCGTGGAGGAATCTTGAAGTTCCTTCAGGACCAAGGGCACCTGCTCTTGGTCCAACAGCTCCAGAATCGCAAGTTGCTGCTTGAGGTTGAGGTGGAGTAGGATGCTCGTAACCTCATTTGGAGAGAGGGTGTCCAGCAAGCTCTTGAGCACTTGGGTGCGCTCGGTGTTGATGAGCTTCTTGACGAGCCGATGGTACTGCGGATCGCGGGTCTTCGTCATGGTTCTGGTGGGGAAGAATTCAGAAGTCAGAAGTCAGAATGCAGCAGGGGAACGGCTCAATGTAGAATTGCCTCTGTCGTCATCCCACAAAACTTACCCCAAGAAGACCGGGAACTCGAATCCCAATTCCCCACGCTCCTGATTCCTGAATTCTGACTCCTTGTCTAGCTCTTGAGCGGTCGCCACTGCTGAAGCAGGTCGAGCAGCAGCCGGACGCCAAACCCGGTGGCACTCTTGGAGGGGTGGTAGTCGATGCTCTTCACGCCCCATGCGACTCCCGCGATGTCGAGGTGGACCCAAGGGGTGTCGCCCACAAAGTGTTCAAGAAAAATCCCGCCGATGATGGTTCCGGCTCCACCATCGGCGATGTTCTGGAGGTCACCGTGCGCGCCTTTGAGCGCCTCGCTGTAATCCGGATCGTTTGGCAGTTCCCAGACCCGTTCGCCTGTGCGCTGGGCCGCGCTCTGCAATTGCCGCATCAAGTCCTCGTTGTTGGTGATCGCCCCTGCGATGTAATGCCCAAGCGCGACGACGCAGGCGCCGGTCAGGGTTGCAAGGTCAATGATCGCGTCCGGCTTGAGCTTGTCCACCGTGTAGGCCAAGGCGTCGCCAAGCACCAGCCGCCCTTCGGCGTCGGTGTTGAGGATTTCCACCCGTTTGCCGTTGTACGCGGTCACGATGTCTCCCGGACGCTGCGCGGTGCCGCTGGGCATGTTTTCGGAAGTTGCAACGACGCCGATCACATTGACCTTGGGCTTGAGTTGAGCGACCGCGCTCATCGCACCCAGCACCGCTGCCGAACCGCACATATCGTACTTCATCTCGTCCATGCTCTTGCCCGGCTTGAGTGAGATGCCTCCGGAATCGAAGGTGATGCCCTTGCCGACCAGCGCAACCGTTTGCTTGGCTCCCGCAGGGCGGTATTCCAAAACGATCAGCTTGGCTGGTTCTTCCGAACCCTTGCTCACGCCGAGCAGCATTCCCATTCCGAGTTTCTGCATGTCCTTTTCTTCCAAGACCTTGCACTTGAGCTTGTGCTGCTTGGCGAGTGCTTGAGCATGTTCAGCAACCTGCTGAGGCCGGAGGTCGTTCGGCGGGGTGTTGCCCAGCGTGCGGGCAGAATTCGTGGCCTCCGCGAGGACCGCGCCCACCTTCACAGACTTGAGGTCTGTGAGCTTGTGGGGATCGCAAATGCGAATTTTTGCCGATTTTTTCGGGGAGTCCTCGTCTTGCGTCTTGTACTCCTTGAACTCATATGCGCCCAACTGAATACCTTCCGCCAGCACCGTTCCCAGCGGCAGCTTTCCAGATTTCCGCAAGGTCGGCGTGACAAGAACCCCAATGGTGTCAGCCTTCAGGCAGGACAAGCTCTGCCCGATCTTGCCGGCGGCTCGGCGCAGTCGTTCGCCATCGAGTTTGTCCAAGGGACCCAAGCCGATCAGCAGCGCCTGTTTCCACGTTGCATCTCCCGTCACCAAGTGGTGCTTCGTGCCCTGCTTTCCAGAAAACACGCCAAGGTCTATTGCGGAGGCAATCGGTTTCTTCAACACCCGAGGTAGGCCATTCAGGCCGTTGTCCCGCAGGTCGGTATTTCCCGCGACAAAGACCACGAGGGCATCCAGTTTTTCGTCTGCAAGTGGCTTGCTGCTGTAATCAATCTTGAGGTCCATTTTTTCAGTTTCGGAGTTTCGGAGTTTCGGAGTTTCGGAGTTTCGGAGTTTCGGAGTTTCGGAGTTTCG
>CAJWCD010000170.1:0-5897 GCA_913020725.1 uncultured Pseudomonadota bacterium | reverse complement strand
TAAATAATAATTTTTAAAAAACAACCTGCTCAATGTGGGCATTAATTATAGGAATGAACAGTGGTTCATCTTTTGATGGGATAGATGTGGTTTTGGCTGAAACAGATATTGCAGATGACGGTTTCCCTACCCCCCCTGTGTTTTTATCTGGTTCTAGTTTCTTATGGCCTAGAGAAGTTGAAGAGATCATTCTAGAAGCTTTTGATAATAAATTAGATATGAAAGAACTTACTAGATTGACATATATTGCTGGTGCTGTAATGGCTGAATCAGTTAACAAGTTTATTAAAGATAATAATTTAAATCCTAAAGAAATTGAAGTACTAGGTGTAGATGGTCAAACGATTTATCAAGAACCTCCTTTGCACGACAAAATCAGTCAATTTACAGATGGACAAAACGAAAATTACGTTAATAGATGGTTAAATGGTCCATATCCGGCTGGTTATCAGATCGGGGACACATCTGTAATCGCTGGAATTACAAACATAACAACAGTTACAAACTTTCGACAAGCAGACCATGTTTGGGGAGGAAGTGCTGCCCCTTTAATGCAGTTTTTGGATTTTGTTCTATTTCGACACAAAGAAAAAGGAACATTAACTTTAAATATTGGTGGTATTGCCAATGCGCATCTTGCTCATAAAGATCGTCGGAAAATGGTGGCTTGTGATACAGGACCTGGAAATATTTTATCAGATAATACCGCCAAAATTCTATTTAATAAACCAATGGATAGTAATGGAGAAGTCGCCGCTAAAGGTACCGTTAACGAGGACTTGATGAAAGAACTAAAAGCTCATCCATACTTTCTAAGAGCGATACCAAGATCTCTTTGGCCAAAAACTGACTTTTCAAAGTCATATTGCGAAAAATTATTTGCCAAACATTCAAACATACAGACTGAAGATATAATGGCAACACTTTGTGCATTTACTGGAGAAGCTATATCTATTAGTCTTAAAGACAATATGCCAAAAGATGCATTAGATGAAATAGATTATATGTATGCGAGTGGAGGTGGGGTTAAAAATCCAGTTATAATGAGATATATTCAAGAGAAATTGCCCCATAATATTTTGTTAAAATCAACTTCTGAAATTGGAATACCTCCTGAATTCAAAGAGGCACTAAAATTTGCCACACTTGCTTTTTCTACAATTAATGGAATAGCTAATAACATTCCTGCAGCATCACATGCATCTAAGTATACGATTTTAGGAAAAGTTGCATTTGCTCCTTGGAAAGCAAAAGGGACAGAACCCTTATAAAAACCTGAGTTTTGCAAGTTTTTCTAAAAAATCAGTAAGTTAGACAAAAAATAGAAACGCTTCCTTGAGGTGGAAAACAGGCTTAGAGCAGCATCCGCAACGGTTCTTCGAGGCAGCGCTGGACGGTGGAGAGGAAGTTTGCGGCGACGGCGCCGTCAAGGACGCGGTGGTCGGCGGAGAGGGTGCAGTTCATCAGCGTGACATTTTCGGAGGAATCCCCCTGAGCCACGGGGCGGCGCTCGCTTTTGCCAAAGGCGAGGATGCAGGCTTGCGGAGGGTTGATGACAGCGACTGCCTGGGTGATGCCGTACATGCCAAGGTTTGAGACGGTGCAGGTACCACCCTGAAGTTCTTCTGGACGCAACTTGCTTGCACGGGCGCGTTCCGCCAAGTCCCGCATTTCGGAGGCAATCTGATCGAGTCCCTTGGTGTGAACGTTACGCAGCACAGGCGTGAGCAAGCCCCGCTTGGTGGCGACCGCGACCGCAAGATCCACGGCGCGGTACTGCTTGATTCCAACATCCGTCCACGAGGCGTTGGCCTCCGGAACCTTGCACAGGGCGATGGCCACCACCTTGAGGATCAGGTCATTGACGGAAAGCCGGAAACGTCCCTCCGCGTCCCGCCCAAGGTCTTCCCGGAAAGCAAGCAACTGATCCACCTTGCAGTCGGTCGAGAGGTAAAAGTGCGGGATCGTCTGCTTGGCCTCGGTGAGTCGCCGGGCGGTGATGCGGCGCACGTTGTTGAGCGGATGCAGCTCAAACTCTGGCTCCTGCGGATGGGATGGGGTTTCCAGCATGACCAGCGCTGGAACGGCAGATTGGGAAGCCGGAACGTTCACCTGTGGTGAAACCACCGCCTCGATGTCCGCTTTGGTGACGCGACCGTCCGAGCCGGAACCGGAAAGCTGAGCGAGTTCAAGATCGAGTCGTGCGGCCAGTCGGCGAGCGAGCGGAGTGGCCGAGGGCTTCGGTTCAGTCGGCATTGCGATCCAGTCGGTTCAGGCAGGCGGTGGCGCAGGCATCGAGAATGGTTTCCACGTCCAAACCGTAGTGCTGGTACAAATCCCGGAGGTTGCCGGATTGCCCAAAGTGTTCGACGCCAAGTGATTCCACACGGTGCCCCCGGACGCTCCCCAGCCAGGAGAGTGCGGCGGGGTGGCCGTCGAGAATCGTCACCAGCGTCGCATCCGGAGCGAGCGGAGCGAGCAGCGTTTCGATGGGTGAGCGTCCCTCTCGTTTTCCTTGGTGGCGAGCGCGTCGGGACGCCTGCCATCCGGCATTGAGGCGATCCGCCGAAGTCACCGCAAGCAGCCCGGCTCCGGGGATGTCCTCCGCGATTTGCACAAACGCCTCCTGCACCTCCGGGGCAACCGCGCCAGTGTACACCAGTGCGAGTTCCGCACCCGATTCCGGTTCCTTGAGCCAGTAACCCCCGGTGATGATCGCCTGCCGTTGTTCCTCCGAAAGGGTGCGCTCCGGCTGGGAGATGGGCCGGGTGGAGAGCCGGAGGTAGACCGACCCGCCGCTGGCGTCCCGCAGCCATCCCGAAGAGTCTCCCTTGCTGCCGTCGCGCTGAATGTAGTCGAACGCCCAGCCGAGGATGACCGCGAGTTCGTCCACAAAGGCCGGTTCAAACGTCGCCAGTCCGTCCTGTGCCATGCCGACCAAGGGGGTGCCAATGGATTGATGCGCCCCGCCTTCCGGCGCGAGCGTGATTCCGGAGGGCGTGGCCACGAGGATGAAGCGGGCGTCTTGGTAACAGGCGTAGTTGAGCGCGTCCAACCCCCGGTAGATGAAAGGATCGTAGAGCGTGGCAATCGGCAGCAGCCGTGCGCCGAAGAGGTCGTGCGACAGCCCAAGCACCGCCAGCATCAGGAAGAGGTTGTTTTCCGCGATGCCCAGCTCGATGTGCTGTCCGGAAGGCGACAGTTCCCACTTCTGCATCGAGGCGACCTCCTGCTCCCGGAAGGGATCGGCAGCGGTCTGGCGGTCGAAGACTCCGCGTCGGTTGACCCAGCCGCCGAGGTTGGTGGAAACCGTGACGTCCGGAGAGAGGGTGACGATGTGATCCGAGAGTGGTTCCTCGCGGCGGGCAAGGTCGGCGAGCATGCGGCCAAAGCCCTCTTGCGTGGAAGCCGTTTTGCGGAAAGCGACGGACAGGGACTCCGGAACCGGAAGTTGCTCGGCCTGGAAACGCCGACGGCCCTTTTGGTTGAAGGGCACCTGCGCAAGAAACTTCTCAAGCTGTGGTTCCGGAAGGTCCAGTCCCGCAAACCGCTCCCACTCCTTGCCGGGGTGAATGTTGTTTTGCTCGCGGAACTGCTCCATCTGCTCCGGATTCATCAAGCCCGCGTGGTTGTCCTTGTGTCCGGCAAACGGCAGGTTGCAGCCCTTGATGGTGTAGGCGATGATGCACGTTGGCACCTCGCCTTCCAGGCTGTGGAAGGTTTCGTGGAGTACTTCGAGATCGTGTCCGGCGAGGTTCGTCATCAACCGGTGCAGTGCCTCGTCCGCATACTCCTTCAGCAGCGCCTGCACCCGTGGCTTGTGGCCGAGGTCGGCAAGAATCCGCTTGCGCCACACCGCACCGCCTTTGAAAACAAGCGCGGAGTAGAGGCTGTTCGGACACTCGTCAATCCACTCCCGCAAGGCCGTGCCTCCAGGTTTCCGGAACGCCTCCTCCAGCCGCCGACCGTACTTCAGCGTCACCACCCGCCAGCCCATCATGCGGAAGAGGTCGTCAATCTTCCCGAAAAGCCGGTCCGTGACCACGGCATCGAGGCTTTGCCGGTTGTAGTCAATGACCCACCAGGTGTTGCGCAACCCGTGTTTCCAGCACTCGTAGAGCGCCTCGAAAATGTTGCCCTCGTCGAGTTCCGCATCGCCCACCAGCGCGACCATCCGCCCCGTTGGGTTGTTTTCGGCACCGCCCAATTTTTTGAGCTGCACATAATCCTGCACGAGGCTGGCGAAGGCCGTGACCGCCGCGCCCAGCCCCACCGAACCGGTCGAGAAATCCACATCGTCTGCGTCCTTGGTGCGCGAGGGGTAAGACTGCGCCCCGCGATAGCTGCGGAACTTCTCCAGATTCTCCTGCGTCTGGTTGCCAAGCAGGTATTGAATCGCGTGGAACACCGGACTCGCATGCGGCTTGACGGCAACCCGGTCCTCTGGACGCAGCACATCGAAATACAGCACCGTCATGATCGTTGCCAGCGATGCGGACGAGGCTTGGTGCCCGCCGACCTTGAGGCCGTCCGTTTTTTCCCGGAGGTGGTTCGCGTGGTGGATCATCCACGACGACAGCCAGAGCACCTTGCGCTCCAGTTCCGCCAGTGTCCGGAGTGTGATCTGGGAATTTTTCACAGATTGCGAGGAACTGCCGTGGCTCACGGGGAGAGTGGCTTGTGGAGAGAGGGTGTCGCTGTCTGGAAGAGGCATGAATCCTTGTGTGCTCATCGTTGGAGGCTATCAAACTTTGCTCCCGGAGCATAACTCAGGGCGGACAAGCAGTCCAGCCCCTTCAGAACTTCCGGTATTGCAGGTCCCCCTCCTTGGGGGGCATGCCTTCGAGGATGGCTTTGCGGACGAGGTTTTCGGTTTGCACCACCACCTCGACCCGATTCACAATGGCCTCGGCTTGGGTTCCGGGAAGGATAACAATCCCGTCCTGGTCGCCGAGTATATAGTCGCCGGGATCGATCGACCTCACCAATCTGGATGGGGACGTTGTAGGCTTCCGGAGTCCACGCCGCCACAATGTCACGAGGGGTGGTGAAGCGGCAGAAGACGGGAAAGCCGAGTGCCTTGATGAACGAAACATCGCGGCAGCCGCCGTCCACGATGTAGCCCCGCACACCCGGAACTGGAGGGTTTCTGCGGAAAGCTCGCCCATCCGGGCTCGGTCATCATCTTGGGGTTGGCAGGCGTCGACGTGCCCGGCAGGGACGGTGCCGAGGAATTCGGTCCAGCGCAGCAGGCTTTCATCAGGGGTGAGACTGGAATCCGGTCGTCCCAACACGGGAAACACCGGCCCCGCCACCGTCTTTTCCGGATCCAGCGATTTCAACTCGCGGGCAGGAGGCCATCCGGAAATCCCAAATCCCGCATCACATCAAACACCGCGCCCCTGTAGCAGCTTTCCAGTCGTTCGGTCAGGTTGTCTGCCATTGTCGGTCTTGGTTATGCGTTCCTGATTTGCTCCAAGCCCTGCCGGAATCCGGCTTGCAACACGCCCACGTCGTGTCCGTAGCCGAGCAGTTGGAAGCCCTTGTCGCGCAAGAGGCAGATGAGGTCTGGATTGAGATCAAGGAAACCCGCCACCTTGCCGTACTGCTCACAGGCGGCAGCAATGCGCTCTACCACCGCAAGGAAATCCGGATGATCAAACTGTCCTAGAATGCCCAGTGAGTCTGTGAGATCGAAGTGCCCCGCCCCAGGAAATGCCGGACAGACAATCACACAATCGGTGCCAAGCGCATCCGCCACCGGACCAATATTGCCATCAGGTGTTGAATCGAAGGTTGAGCACTATTTGAAAACAAATTGCTGGCATCCCTGTTTTTGCAACCGCGGATTCAACTCGTAAGTGCAACTCACCGTCTGGTGAAGAGAGGCAAGCTGC
>CAJWCD010000169.1:0-5978 GCA_913020725.1 uncultured Pseudomonadota bacterium | reverse complement strand
TTTGTGTGAGCGTAATCTCACCCATGGTGCGGGTAAAATCGGCTGCACTGGACGGCACTCCCGCACCGACAAAACCAGCAACGGCCGGTGCTGCTGCCATCGCAAATCCCCCCAGTCCGATGGTCTCAACAATGGTGGAATCCCCCATGTCAGGATTGGCATCATCCGCACTAAAGCCCGGAAAATAAAGCCCTACTGGCATTTCCACTGGCGCGGTGAACCATTCATCGCCAAGACCACTCACGCGAATGCCAAAGTCGGTGCCATTACGACTCATCGCGGTGACCACACTAGAACCTTCAATGCCATGGACCGGGTCCATCATTGCCTTGCCCAAGACCATGGCCAGATTGAGAAAAAACTGGTCGTTTGAGCCGATGAAGGCAAGCATTTCGGCCAACGCGGTGCGATCGTCCGTGGTGCGTGCAAGGTCGGGTGCTAATGTCCGCAACAACAGACTTGAACAAGCAAGGTTGCGCTGGTGCATTTCATCCCCCATGGTGAGCCCGCGGGCGACCAGTGGTTTGAGGTCAATCCCCTTGCCGACACGAAGGGCAGCACCAAGTGCCGGACCCAGAGTATCCCGTAGCCAGCCCAAACGCTTGAGCACCGAGGCGTCGTTGCCGCCAAAACGCATCACCTTGCCCAATCCCTCGTTGATGGTGCAGAACGCACGGTTGCCACTGGTGCGGTTCTCCACCACCAGCACCGGCTGGCTGCGTGTGGTCACGCCGGTCATGGGGCCGACCGCACCAAAATCGTGGTTTGGTTTGAGACGGAACGCTCCGGACTCGGCCAACCGCTCTGCATCGGCGAGGTCTGCGGCCCAACCTTCGAAGACGGCAATGCCAACGACTGCACCGCGCATTGGTCCGCACATGCTTCCCCAGTCGAGCGGGGGTCCGGCATGAAGAATCATGCCCTCCACAAGAGCAGGGATCGCCTCACTGGCCGGAATCACATCAACCAACACCGGCTCAGCCCCCAGCATCCGGTGGATTGCCTCCGCATTGGCCTCACGGATAGTCGTGCCCACTTGCCTTGGTGTCGTCATCAGTCACTCAGTTTGGCAAGGAGATTGGCGAGTTCAACATCCCCATGTGCAGGCGGTGACCAGTCCACATGTACCACCGGGGTTCCCTGTTTCGTGAGTTCATCAGCAAAGGACGCAAGTCCAATGTTGATCACTTGCGGTGGACTGTTGAGGAGAGACGGCGGTACCGACTTTCCCTGACTCTGGACACCGCCTGTTGGTTGTTCGGGCTTTGTGCTCATTGCTCGTACACCTTGTAAGCGGCATCCACTCCGGCACCCGGAGGCGCGACGAAACCATTACGGCGCATCACAGTTTCGAGAGTATTGAGACAGCGCAGAATGTTAGCTTTTTGACACACATAACCCATGGTACCAATGCGCCAGATCTTGCCGCGTAGCGGGCCGAACGAGGTGCCGATTTCGAGCCCGAAGTCTTCCAGTAATTGTGTTCGCACCTGCTCACCGTCGCCAAGTGTTTCAGGGATAAAGACTCCGGTTACATTGTCCATCCGGTGGCGTTCGCTGCCAAAGAGTTTCAGACCCATGGCGGTGAGTCCGGCGCGGAGGGCTTGGCTGGCGATGCGATGCCGGGCAAATCCCGATTCAAGCCCTTCCCGGAGCACTTCCTGAGCACAGGTGTGGGCAGCGTAGAGCATCGAGGTTGCCTCGGTGTGATGGTTGAGACGCTTCGGACTCCAGTAATCCATCAGCATTGCAAGATCAAAGTAGTTCGACTGCACGATCAACCCATCCGCATCAGCGGCGTCCTCGGAGCGAATGCCAGCTTCGACATGCTTGCGTGCGTTCACTATTTCAGCAACACGTTCGTTGATCGTGACCGGAGAGCATCCCGGCGGACCGGAGAGGCATTTCTGTAACCCGGCAGTGACGGCATCAAGACACCACTTGTCCGCCTCGATCGGCATCCCTCCCAAGGTTGCTGTTGCATCCACATAAACCACGGTACCGGCTTCACGGCATAAAGGGCCAATCTCATCCAGCGGCTGGGCCATTGTTGTTGAGGTGTCGCCATGGACCAGAGCCATAAAACGCGGCTGGTGGGTGCGGATTGCATCAGCAATCTGGTCCGGTTCAAACACCGTTCCCCATTCAGCTTCAATGTTGATCACTTCCGCTTGGCATCGTCTTGAAATTTCTGTCAGCAGGTGGCCAAACCGGCCGAAAATCGGCACCAGCACTTTATCGCCGGGTGAGATCATCGAACTCAGACACGCCTCAATGCCTGCGCGGGCGGTGCCATTGACAAGGAATGTCCACTGGTTTTGTGTTTGGAAGACGTGTCGGTAGAGCGTCATGACCTCGTTCATGTAACCGGTGAACTGCGGATCAAACTGCCCCAGCATCGGCAATGACATTGCACGTAACACGGCAGGATATACATTCACTGGACCCGGCCCCATCAAGAGGCGTTGTTCCGGTTCCAGCATTTTGAATTCTGAAGAGTTCATCAACTTGTTCTGCTGCAAAAAGATTAGAAATTCCTTGTGGATAATTTAGCTTTCCTGATCTGGAAAGATATGGGTGCCTGCTTCACCGCGTAGTGCAGGCAGGGCTTCTTCAAGATGACCGATGATCGCATGCTTGCCCCCCCCTTCGATGAAACGAATTGCAGCTTCAATTTTAGGCCCCATACTACCTGCGGGGAACTGCCCTTCTGCAAGATGTTTTTTTGCTTCAGAAAGCGTGAGTTGATCAAGTTCTTGTTGCTCGGGCTTGCCGAAGTTGATCGCCACTCGGGAAACGGCAGTCAGGATCATGATTTCCTTGACACCCAGCACATTCGCCATGTGTGCCGTGGTCAGGTCCTTGTCAATCACAGCTTCCACGCCATGCCGGAGTCCATGCTGGTCACGCACGACCGGAACGCCGCCCCCACCTCCTGCAATCACCACCGTGCCTCGACTGGCCAAATCCTCGACCAGAGAAATGTCGCAGATGTGCTTGGGTTTTGGCGAAGCAACAACCATGCGCCATCCACGTCCGGCATCTTCACGCATGGTCCACCCCATTTGCTCGGCAAGTTCCTTGGCTTTTTCCTCACTGTAAAAATAACCCACTGGCTTGGTCGGGTTTTGAAAACCCGGATCGTCTGCATCAACTTCAACTTGGGTGACCAAGCCAACAACGTGACGTGGATTGCCGATCTTGCGGAGGGCGTTTTCAAAGGCCTGCACGAGCAGGTAGGCCGTCACACCCTGCGTGTTGGCCACACAAATGTCCAAAGACATGGGAGCGACTTGTTCATGCGCAAGAGCCTGACGCATCAAGACCTTGCCGACTCCGGGGCCGTTGCCGTGCGTAATGATCAACTCATTGTCCAGTTTCAACAAGGGCAACAAGGACCGTGCCGTGTCTTTGGCAATGGCCACCTGCTCCTCTGAGGTTCCTTTGATTCCCGCCGGATGAATGGCATTGCCACCCAGCGCGATAATCATGCGTTTGGAGATTTCTCTGTCTCTAGTCACGGAGGACTCCTTGAAAAGGGTTACTCATTTCGAGTGCTGAACGTTTGGAACAACTTGGCGATTTCCGGGGCTGGTAGGCCTGCGTCCAAGGCCAAGGACAAAAGCAATGCGGATTTTTGCGGATTGAGAATGCCGGATGGAACAACATTGTCGCCTTGCACAGGCGTCATTGTTTCCGGCATCACCGTCACCTGCGACACCCGCGAAGAAACAACGACGACGCAGTCAGAACGCACCATTCCAGTGATTTGTGCGACCAAGCTATCGGGCATCGTCCCAGCTCCAAAACCGGCAATCACCAATCCTTTGCATGCTGTTCTGCCCCAATCATCAAGCGTGCGCACGCCACATCCCCCCCGGAGCAAAACAAGATCCACATGCGGTAATTCGTTTTCATTCCGTAAATGCTCGTGGAACCTGCCTGCAAGCGGGGAACGGCTTGGCCCACCAAAAACCAGCAAACGCTCTCCGGAAATGCGTCCTACAGGTCCACCGGGATAGGCGCGAAAAGAATCCAGCGCCACAGAATCAGTCTTGAGTGCTTGCCATCCCGGAAACACCAAACCGTTCATGGCGATCAGAATTCCATGATCCCGGAGTTGCAGGGAGGCAACCGAGAGCGCCGCTTGAAAAAGATTCGCAGGACCATCCGCACTGAGCGCGGTGCCGGGACGCATGGCCGCCGTCAGGACCACCGGTTTCTTTGGCTGGCACACCAGTTCCAGAAAAAACGCAGCTTCTTCAAGCGTGTCGGTTCCGTGGGTGACGACCACACCATCAATGTCTGCGTCTACAGTCAATTCCTCGATTCTGCGGGCCAGTTTCCGCCACTGGACCGGCCCAAGATTTTCGGATCCTGTGGCAAACAGATTCTCTGTCCGAATCTCAGCCACTTGCTCCAAACCGTCAACCGCTGTCACAAGCTCGGCAGCCTCAATGCGTCCGGATTCATAAGCTGCGGTGGTCGCCGAAGCTCCCGCCCCGGCAATGGTTCCACCTGTTCCGAGCACATAGATTTTCGGCATGTTCGGCATTGCTCTACCTTTCTCCTGTTTGGCGTGTCCTAGACGCCGCAGATGTTGGCGAGCAGGGACATCCTCAGGGGCACCGAGAAGCCAATCTGCTTGAAGTAGAGTTCATGCTCGCTGGCGTCAATCGCAAAATCAAACTCACCTTCGTTGCGTGGCAGTGAATGCATCAATCCGACGGTTTTTCCGCTCTTTTGTTTGATTTTCTGCAAACCCTCCAAGGTGAAGTAGTATTCAGCCATTTTCTTCAGGAAATCATCACGACCAGGATCTCCCTTCTTCACCGAACAACCCGGCAGATAAACGAGATCCACGCCTTCATCGGCAATCATCTCCTCATGTTGGGCAATGGTCAGATCATTGACCTCAACGAAATTCGCGTTCATTGCCTGTAATTTTTTGCGAATAACATCAGAAGTTTCAAGCCCAGTTGTGCCCGAATAGATCAATCTTGCGCCCATGCGAGCCAAGCCAAGCCCAAAGGACTGCCCCGAACGCGCACGGGAGAGATCCGGAGTTGCGATCATGACGGTCATTTTCTTGAAATCAGCACCCAGTGCCCGATAGGCCGTGTACATGTCGAGCAACCCCTGAGTCGGGTGTGTTACATTTCCGTAGCCTCCACTGATGATGGGCGAAACATCACTTCCCAATTGCTCGATGGTGTCAATCACACTCTCATCCGGATGACGAAAGACAATGACATCTGCGTACTGCGAGGTGACCCGCAGCGTATCATAGAGGGATTCCCCTTTTGCAGCAGAAGAACTGACCAGCGGATTGGATTCTGTGATGACATTTCCTCCCAAACGGAACATCGCTGTTTCGTGGCTGAATCGTGTGCGGGTGCTGGGTTGGAAAAACTGCGTGCAGAGTACTTTTCCTTCAAGTAACGGGATGCGGTAACGCCAGAACGGTTCGAGCATTGCTGCCGTCTGGAAAAGGTTATCAAGTTCAGTGGGTGATAAATCGTCAATGAAAATCAAATGCCGTCCCTTAATACCGGTTTTCTCGATTTGTTTGACGATGTCATTAGGGCCGAAATCTACTGTAAGAGTCATAGTGTTTAATTTAAAAAAATGTTAGAAAAAATCAGGATTAGAGTTCCTCATGTGGGTTCATATCCCTGGCGTAATTGTACAAGGGCGTTTCCTCCCCAATGATGCTAAAATAGTGCAGGTCTACGGTTAAGGTTGAAAAGCTTGGAACTGGCCAAGATACTGTTTGGAACGCGGATAGGCGTAACCATTTCGTTTACTGGTTTGCAGTCCGAGCGCAACTAAACTTTCTACAAGTTTTACTGCGGCGGTAACTCCATCAATCACGGGCACACCGAATTCTTTTGAAAGTTTCGTTGCAAGATCGGTCATTCCCGCACAGCCAAGTACAATGGCTTCGGAACGGTCTTCATCCAATGCTTTCTGAATCT
>CAJWCD010000168.1:0-6130 GCA_913020725.1 uncultured Pseudomonadota bacterium | reverse complement strand
CTCCGGGTTGGATGTCCTGAAGATTCTCTGCAAGCGAGTTGGTGTGGATGATGTTTGGAGCTTCAATGCCGTGCAGGATCATGTTCATGACCCCGATGATGTAGGCCAGCGACTTCTTCTCCTTGCCGTAAAACGTGCGCTGCTGGAGGGTTTCCAGTTCACTGAGCGAGGGTTCCTGCTGGCGCAGGTGGTCATGGGATTCGCAGAGGAACCCCGCAGACCCACAGGCCGCATCGTAGATGGTCTCTCCAAGCTGGGGCTGGATGACCTGCACCATGGCACGGATCAGGGGACGCGGGGTGTAGTACTCTCCGCCGTTGCGACCCGCGTTGCCCATGTTGCGGATCTTTGCTTCGTAGAGATGCGAGAGTTCGTGCTTGTCCTTGCGGGTCCGGAAGCTCAGTTGATCCACCAATTCAAGTGCGTCCCGGAGGCTGTAGCCGCTGCGGAACTTGTTCTCTATTTCTCCAAAGATCTCTCCGATCTTGTACTCGATGGTGTTGGGTCCGGACGCCCGGTATTTGAATTCTTCAAGGTAGGGAAAGAGTTCATCGTTGACAAACTCAATGAGATCTTCGCCAGTGAGGGCGCTGTCGTGATCAAAATCCCCGAGCAGGTCACGAGGCGCCGCCCAGTCGGACCAGCGGAAGTCCTCGCGGATCAGGGGTTCATGCTGACGTCCGGTCAGTTCCGCTCCTTCGGCCCGCTCCTGCTCCAAATCATCAAGGTACTTGAGGAAGAGCAGCCACGAGGTCTGCTCCGTGTAGTCGAGTTCGGTGGAGCAGCCTGCTTCATGCCGCAGGATGTCGTCAATGTTCTTGAAGGTTTGTTCAAACATGGGGATCGTCCTGCCGATGAAGGTTCCGTTGAGAGGAGTACCACACCTGTCTGAAGATGACAAGAATTCTGCGCGAAAGGTGCGCGTGCGGGTCGAGCACAGCAGTGCCGGGTCAAGGTCTTCCGCAGTGCCCGGAACATCCATCGAAACCTCAAGACAGACTTCGATAAGGTCTCGCTTATTTACGATAAGGTCTATTTAAGTTGACCCTTCGTGCGGATGGGGATAGTTTACGTTTTAGAGCGATCTAGGAACGAGCCATGCCGGCGAATCGTTTCTGCAACGAGACGTTCAAGAGTCGTTCGGAATGGCTGTCAATTTGTGCCTTCCTGCTGAGCAAGTAGCGTGGGTGTGCTTTCAATCAAAGGAAAGACCATGATCAAGCACCAAGGCGGATGCCACTGCGGCAACATCAAGTTCTCCACCGAGTACGATCCCATGCTGGTGATGGCCTGCCACTGCAAAACCTGCGATAAAATGTTGGGTGTTGGCACGGGAGTGACTGCAATATTTGGTGAAGAAGAAGTGAGCTTTGAGGGAGAACTCAAGCGCTACTCCGCCCGGGGAAGCAGCGGCAATCAATTGCATTATGAGTTTTGTGGAAACTGTGGAAACAACATCGTGACGAAGCCGGATCTGATCGCCGGGATGATGTATATCCACGTTGGAAGTTTTGACAACCCGCAGGCGTTCACGCCCAAGGTTGAAATCTGGAACAAGACCAAGCCCGTCTGGTTCAAGAGCGAGGGGTGCATCGTCGAGTCCTTTGAGGACAACGGCTCTCTTGAGCGTATCCAGATGCTGATGGAAAATCTCGATCAGCGCCAGTGAGCCGAAACTAAGCCAACACCCTGAAACCTCCATCACTGAGAAAGGAACCATGCATCTGGAAGCGACCAACCGGACTCCGGAAGTCACGATTTCGGACACCAGCCTGGAACTGAAGGGGGAGTGCTACCCCGAAGACATCAGCGCCTTTGCCGAGCCGATTCTGGAACTGCTTGCCGAAAAGCTGGAGGCGTGCGATTCGTACTTTGTCAGTCTCGAACTGCGCTATTTCAACAGTTCTTCGGCGAAGTTCTTCTTCGATTTTTTTGAAGTGTTGGAAGATGCGGCGGCGGATGGCAAAAACGTCTCCATCGAGTGGCGTTACCGCTCCACCGACAATTCCATGAAGGAAGCCGGAGAGGATTTTGAAGAGGACATGGAAGAAGCCGATTACCAACTCGTTGAAATTTCATGACCCTGTTCAGGAATTTTGGAAAGGACAAAACATGGATTCCACGGATTTTCACAAGCTGCTCCTCAGCCGGGGCACCTTTTTCTGTTACTCCGGACTGCTGTCGGAAGAGGTCTTGTCCGCGATCTCCAGCATTGTCCGGGAGCAGGTGACGGACATTGACCACGACGAGGGCCTGACGACTCGGGTGTTTGGAATCTTCATTGAGCAGGCCCAGAACATCATCCGCTACTCCGAGGAACGCCTCGCCCAAGGCGGGATCGGGACGGTGGCCATCGGCCACTCCAGTGACGGATTCATTGTGGAAGCCATCAACCCGATGAAGGCGGAAAAGGCGGGGTCGCTGAAAGCCAACCTGGAGGAGTTGCAGCAAATGGACTCCAAGGAACTCCGGAAGGCGTACAAGCAGCGCTTGCGCGAGGGGCCTCCGGAAGGAAGCAAGGGCGCGGGGCTGGGGTTCATTGAGATTGCCCGGAAATCTTCTAAATTCGAGTTCGACTTTGTGGAAAGCCCGGATTTGCTGTTTGTGCTGAAGGCGTGGATCGTCCCATGAGTTCCGGGCTGTTCAAGCAAGAAGAGGCTTTGCTGAACAACGCCAAAGCGCAGGCCGAGAACCACACGCTGGATGCCGAACAGTCCAAGGTCTTGCTGAAGGGCTACGAGAAGTTGCTCAAGCAAACCCGGCGGCTCGTGAAAATGTCCGACCGCACGGAAGCGGAACTGAACCGCCTCTCCAAGGAGCAGGTGAACCTCAACCAAACTCTGAGCGAGCAGAACAACAAGCTCGAAACCCTCTCCGTCAAGCTCTCCAAGTACCTCTCCCCCCAAGTCTATGAGTCCATCTTTTCCGGAAAAGCGGAAGTCCGGGTGGGGGCCGACCGCAAGTACCTGACGGTTTTTTTCTCGGACATTGTCTCGTTCACCGAAATCACGGACCAACTCGAACCAGAAATCCTCACACGCTCGCTCAACGCCTACCTGAACGAGATGGCGGCCGTGGCCATTTCGCACGGGGCCACGATTGACAAGTACATCGGCGACGCCATCATGGTGTTTCTCGGAGACCCGGAAACGCTGGGACCGCAGCACGATGCCGTCAAATGCGTCACGATGGCGTTGGCCATGCAGGAAAAGGTGAAGCTCCTTAACCACGAACTGAACACGATGGGGGTGACGCGCCCCTTCAACATCCGTTGTGGCATCAACTCCGGCATCTGCACGGTGGGGAACTTCGGCTCCGAAAACCGTTTGGACTACACGGCCATTGGCAATCAGGTGAACCTGGCCTCGCGGCTGGAATCGGCGGCGGGGGTGGGGGAAGTGCTCATCAGCGAGGAAACCATGCTGCTCACCCAGAAGCATTTCGAGTTCGTGCCGAACAAAGAAATCAAGGTCAAGGGGTTTGTCCGGCCCATCAAGACCTACACCGTCACCGGACTCACAACCGAAAAAGACGACTCCGAAAACCTGTCGTTCCACGCCAAGGGGCTGGATTTGGAAATTGACCCTTTGGCTCTGAATGAGGACTCCAAAACGATCATCACGGAACTGATCCCTCAGTTACAAAACATCCTGCAGCAATCCAGCAAGAATCATGATGCCGACTGACTTTTGGTTATTTGGTTGCTCCCCGCAAATCCCCCCGGGGAAGGCGAAACCGGGAGGCGTTGAGAAGACAAGGTTAAAGACCCAGTGTACAATTCTTGTTAAGAATCACTACCGGCAAACCACATCATGGACTTGAGCGAAATTGAACGGCTGGAAGCAGAGGTTTCCAATCAGAGCAAGCAGATCAAGCGGCTGGAGATGCAGGTCAAGTTGGGCGGTAATCTTGCCAAGGAGCTTGAACGGCAGAAGATCCTGGCATTGGAAGCCCAAGAGGAAGTGAAGAAGTCCATCCAGTATGCGTCACGGATACAAGGAGCCATGCTGCCCGGCTCTCTTCCCGATGACCTCACCATTGACACGATCTGGAAGCCCCTGAACGTGGTGGGTGGGGATTTTTATGTCATCAAGGATTTGGGGGAGACGATTTTGATTGCCGTGCTGGACTGCACTGGACACGGGGTTCCCGGAGCTTTGCTCTCCACCCTCACCGGTTCCATTTTTGACCGACTGATCCATGATGAAAATGTCAGTGCGGCAGGAGAGTATTTAACATCGGCTCACAACTTAATTTCCACCATGCTGGGTCAGCACGTGGACCGCAAGGCCAAGTCCAATGACGGCTTTGACGGCTCCATCTGCTTGGTGCATAAGCCGACGAAAACCCTCACTTTCGCAGGGGCACGATCCGGCATCTTCATTTTGCCGACCAATGGGCAGGCCGTTGAGGTGAAAGGCAACCGGAAATCGGTGGGCGGGTCGAGAACCCCGCTCGATTATCCGTTTGACACGCACGAATTCAACATCGAAGATCAGATCGTGGTGATGCTCTCCGATGGGATTTTGGATGTGATGGGTGAGGAGCCGACCCCCGTGCTGTTTGGAAAAGACCGGTTCCTCAAGACCTTGTCCCTCTGGAATGACCACGACCCCGGACGGATCATCAACAATGTCCAGGTTGCGCTCGACAACCACCGGGGCACCCAACCCCTGCGAGACGACATGACGCTGGTGGCCTTCCGGCTGAACTAGCCCCTCTGGGGTTGGCACGGCCTGTGGCTTTGCCCCAACCTACTTCAGCTATCGAACCGATGGGGCAGGTCGGTTCGAGCGAAGCGGAGCCGCTACGAGAAGGCGGAGGCGCTACGCTTCATCCGCCCTACTTCGGACCCTAGCCCCGCTGATCCAGATTCTCCATCAAGAGTTGAATCCTCTCTGCCACGGCACCTTCCTCAAAGGACTCCTTGATGCAGCCGCTGTCGCGGAGCCACTTCATTTTGTAATTTGTAAAGATCTCTGCCCGGGGTTCAAACTGCAATGAATCATCGAAAGCGCCCAGTGCAATGCCCATAAATCCCTCCATTGCTTCTGGCATGGCGTACAAGCGAGTCCCGCATTCTGGGCAAAAATGGTTGTGCACCAACATGCCACTGCCCCCATTGCAGGTGTATTTTTTGGGAGTTCCGGTGGTTTCGACTTCACTGATGCCGTACATGGCACCCACGCTGGCAGTGCCCGACATCCGTCGGCAGCGTGTGCAGTTGCACTGGTAGATCATCATGGGGTCGTACTCCGTCGTGAACCGAATCTGGCCGCAGTGGCAGCCGCCTTGATGTTTAATCATATTGCCTCTTGGGAAAGGGTTTCTGGCGATGCGGGAGTGGCCGAAGCCGCTGGCGAAACGCATCTCCTGTACGAAGAGTATGCGGGGGGGGGGAACGGTGTCAACCTTTTCTTCGGGAAGGCTGCGGTTCGGAAGGGCTACTGACGTGCCGCCACAGTTTCCCGCAGCACCTCGTGCGCGGGAGCAGGGTCTGGATTGACACCTATGCGGGAGTTCCCGGAGGCTAGAGCGATTCGCCCAAGTCGAGGCGGTAGTAGCTGCCAAGGCAGCGCAGCTTGCGGATGTCCTTGTAAACGAGGTCACGGGCCGAGGCCAGCGTGGGACCGCAGGCGTTGAGATCGGTGATGCGGTGCCCCATGTCGAGATTCTGGTGATGCGCCATGTAAAGCTGGCCGTCCTCGGAATCCACCTCGTTCCACCAGAGATCGAAAGAAACCATCCCGGAAACCTGCACCGGAAGCTTGGGGACGCTGGGTACGACGTAGGGATAACCTAACCCGCCAAAGTCAGCGAAACCCCAACGGCCCGATCCGGATGCCAGAGCGGGGTTGCGGGTTCGTCGCGGACGATTTGCCCCAGCACTTTCAACGGGTTCCGGAGCATCCGCAGCAGCGCCCCGGTGGTGACGCCAAGCCGCACGTTGTACTTGATGGCGTGCCAAACCTCTTCGTGCTGCATCCCCGTCACCTGCAAGATGCCATTGAATCCGGACGCTTGCAACCACGGCTTGAGCGGATGGATGAGCTGGCGGGCGAGTCCGTAGCGATCCTCGGTATCCCGGACACGAGGCACCTGAACGGAAAGTTTTTGATTGCCCAGAAAC
>CAJWCD010000167.1:0-6159 GCA_913020725.1 uncultured Pseudomonadota bacterium | reverse complement strand
CAGACCCGTTTTGGTCATCAAGATCGAGCATTGCCCATGTGGATGAACTTCCGTTATTATTTGTAGGCCAATAAACATGATCTGGGGATGCTGAGCTAGCACTGTCGGCCTGAAGGTGAGCGTCGAGATCTTCCACTGTTGTTCCCCAAGTGAGGACAATCACGTTGGCGTTGGTGGCCTGTGCGGTTGTTAGAGCGATGAGATCTTTGCTCGTGCTACTGGAGGTCAGGCACTTGGTGTCAGCAACACTCACATAATCTGTGATTACCGACTTCAGGACATAGGTGGAAGGGGTGAGGTTGGAGAAGGAGTATTTGCTACTGCCGACCGAACTGTTGTCAAGCAGGGTGGTGCCCGTGCTGTTGTAAAGGTTCACGGTGCCGGTCCCGGAGCTTGGGAGCGTATTTCCGGTTTTACCGTCTTTCACATAACCCGAAATCGAAATTGTGGTCGAGCCAGAGTCTACCTCTCCAGCACAGTTGAGGCTGATGGTTTCTCCGGTTTCCTCGGAATCATCACAGGCAAAGAGGCCAACACAAAAAGCCACCACCACAAGGCGTAGACAGAGTGCAGACAGAGACAAGGAAGGAACTTTCAGCATGAGAAATCCCGAAAAGTCAGTATGCTTATGGAGTTATGATAATGCCGGGACACGGACGGGTCAAGTAATCTCGGCCCGTCCGTTTGCTGAATAGGGGTTTGGGACAAGTTCCACTCCTCAGTCGGTGTGGGGTTGTTGCTCCCAGTCCTCCCGGGGCTTCAGCCGACGATTCGTCCTCTGTGGCGGCAAGCACACCGAGGGAGGGGTTGGAAGTGCCGGATCAATCGGTGGACCATAAGGCATGGCTCCCCCTTGGATCGGGTTGACAAGCCCGGACAAAGTCCGGTGTCCCAAGGAAATGCATTGACAATACCAAAGGATTGAGATGTCGGAGATTAAAGAGCAGGTTCTCCAAGCAAGTCGGGAGCGGATTTGGTTGGACCAAGAAGTGGAAGCATACTACAAGAAAATAGCAAATGATTTTAGTGGATTAGAAATATGTGAACTGGAACAGGAAGCCTTTCGGTGCGTTGCGGAGCAGGAGCGTTACCTTGACGAGGAATGCCTGCAACTCAATGCGGCCTCCAACCTGCCGAACCCCAAAGTGGGGAAAATGCTGGCCAGTACCTTGGGTAACCGTCCGAGTTTGGGGCATCCGGGACAGAAGTACAACAAGGGCATGGAGGCTTCGGAGCGGTTGGAGGTGATGCTTTCGGAGTTGCTCAAGCGGCTGTTTCGGGTGCGTTATGTGGAAACACGAGTGCCTAGCGGAGCCATCGCCAATCTTTATTCGTACATGGCGACGACGAAACCCGGCGACTGCATCATGGCCTTCTCGGATCGCTTTGCCGGGCACGTCACGCACCATTCGGCGGGGACGGCTGGTCTCTATGGGTTGGAGATCCACGAGGTTCCATGTGATCCGGAGCGCATGGACGTGGATATTGCGGCCTTACGGAGCCAAGCTCAGCAACTCAAACCGAAGCTGATCATCGTCGCGGGCAGCATGTGTCTGTTCCCGTATTCGGTCTCGGAGGTTCGGAAGGTCGCGGACGAAATCGGGGCGTGGGTTCTGTATGATGCGGCTCACATGGGTGGGATAATTGCCGGGGGAGCTTTCCAGCAACCACTGTCCGAAGGTGCGCACCTGATGACTGGCTCCACCTACAAGTCCTTTGGTGGTCCGCCTTCCGGAATCATCCTTACCAATGAACCAACCTTGGCGGAGAAACTGGACCGCATTGCCTTTCCGGGGATGACCGCAAACTTCGACCTGAGCCGGACAGCGGCCATGATCATTGCGACCCTCGATTTGTTAGAATACGGCGAGACCTACTCCCAACAGTGCATCGCCAATGCTCAAGCATTGGCGGAATCGTTGCTGGTCGAGGGCTTGCCCGTGTTTCAGGTTCCGGAAAAGGGCTTCACGAACTCACAGCATGTTGCGATTGAGGCCCATTCGTTTGGAGGCGGGGATGCGGCCTCGGTCCAGCTTCAGTTGGCCAATGTCATCACCTGCGGAATTGGTCTGCCCCGTGATCCCGTAGAGGGAGATGTGAACGGCATCCGCCTTGGTACTCCGGAAATCACGCGCCGAGGCATGGCTCCGGAGCACATGCCTGCGATTGCCTCATTTTTCAGGAGGGTGTTGCTGGAACAGGAAGCAAAGGCTTCCGTGCGGGCCGATGTTCTGGCTTTCCGGAGACAGTTTTCTGGAATGTACTTCGTGCGGAATTGAGGAATCACACAGTCACTCGCTGGGGAATTGAATCTCGGTGATCCCCAGCCACAGGCAGGTGGCTAGCACTGCGAAGACGAGCGTCAGCCGCACCATCCGGTCCATGGCCTGCTCGTTTTCCTCGTTTGGATCGGCCTTCCAGCGTTGGTGGCGGCGGTAGAGTTCGTAGGCCGCCGTACCCAGCCCAATCACTCCTGCGAGGAGCACCAACCACTGGTTCGGAGTCATCAGCGCATCTGCCCCAGCCGCATTCACCCGAAAGTGGAAGGATATGTTTTTTCAGAAAACACTGCGGTTGCCATAGAAACGCGGGATCGGCTAGCGGCCAACCGCATAGCCTTGCATGCCTCGGGCATTGGAACCCGCTTTCAGCAAACCGTTTTCCTGCGAAACGGCACACAAGCGTCCTTCCGACCAATCCGGGCCAACGACGACGTGGTGCCCCCGTGCTTTAAGATCAGCGATGGTGGCCTCCAAGAATTGACCTTCCACCACGAGCTTGCCCGGAGCCATCACCCGGGGGTAGAAGGAACTGGGAAACGATTCCGAGTGGAACGCTGGGGCGTCGATGGCTTCCTGAAGGTTGAGGCCGTGGTGAAGGTGCCGAAGCAAAAAGGTGGTTTGCCACTGGTCTTGCTGGTCGCCTCCGGGAGTGCCGAAGGCGAGATACGGTTTTCCATCGCGCAAAGTCATTGACGGGGTGAGGGTGGTCCGGGGGCGCTTACCGGGCTGAAGGCTAGCCGGCAGTCCTTCCTCCAGCCAGAACATCTGTGCCCGCGAATTCAGACAGAATCCCAGTTCCGGGATCACCGGAGAGCTTTGCAACCACCCGCCGCTGGGCATCCCCGCAACCATGTTGCCCCAGCGGTCCACCACGTCGATGTGGCAGGTATCACCTGCGGTGGCTCCGGAGTGTTGCACAGTCGGCTCGCCCACTCCCATCGCGCTGAAGATCCTCGAAGTTTCTGGAGTTTCGATTGGGTATTCTGCTAATCGAATTTGCCAGCCGGGCAGGGTTCCCGGTCGCAACTCCAAGGAAGCCGCTGGGCCAATCAACTTACGGCGTTCGTTGTTGTAGCTTCCGGACAAAAGCTGATCAAGCGGCACCTTCACAAAATCCGGATCGCCGTAATAGGCTTCGCGGTCAGCCATTGCGAGCTTGAGGGCTTCCGTGATGGTGTGTACAAACTCTGAGCCGTCGTAGGCCATGCCAGCAAGGTCTACTTCCCGAAGCAGGGCTAGCGTCTGAAGTTGGACTGGCCCTTGTGACCACGGACCGCATTTGCAAGCCGTGTGGCCGTGGTAGTCCAGCGTCATGGGTTCTTCGTAGGTTGCGGACCACCGCGCCATGTCTTCTCCCGTTAGGACTCCCCGGTTTCGCTCTCCGGACGTGTCCATCACTTCTTGGGTACGGCAGAACTGGTCGATGGCCTCGGCGACAAAGCCTTGGTAGAAAGCTTGGCGGACTGCTTCAATTTGCTGGGAGCGGTCCGAACTTGCGGCTTGGGCTTCCCGGATCAAGCGTTTCCAAGTTTTGGCCAGTGCGGGGTTCTGGAGCAGGGCGTTGTGTTGCGGGGTTTGGCCGTTGGGCAGATAGACGGCTGCGGAGGTGATCCACTCGGTTTCAAAGAGCGACTGCACCTGTGCAATGGTGTCCCGCACTCTCGGCAGCACGGGGACTCCGGTTTCAGCGTAGTGCAGGGCAGGCTCCATGATCTCCTCAAAGCGCAAAGTACCGTAATCCTGAAGCAGGCGCATCCACGCATCGAATGCCCCCGGCACCACTGTGGCTAGAAGTCCGGTTCCAGGAACCAAGCCCAGTCCAAGATTCCGGTAGTGGGCAATGGTGGCTTGAGCGGGAGCCGTTCCTTGCCCGCAAAGCACACGAACCCGTTGTTCGGCGTTGGGATAGAGCAGTAGGGGCAGATCGCCTCCGGGGCCGTTGAGGTGAGGTTCGGCAACCTGAAGAACCATGCCGGCAGCAACGGCAGCATCAAAAGCATTTCCCCCGCGCTCCAGCATGGCCATGCCCACCGCAGAGGCGAGCCAATGGGTGGAGGAAACCATGCCAAATGTGCCAACAAGCTCGGGACGTGTGGTGAAGTGCATTGCAAATGATGGGTTTGAGTTGTCGTGTAGCCTTCCAGAGCCGTGCAGGTTTTGGAACTCCCGGATAGGGAGCCGATCGCAGTCCGGTCTGGGAATCACGTTACAGACTTATCGGAGTGTAGCAAGCTCAACATACTTGGGGCTTGCGAAAACAGAGAGTCTTATCGTATGATGCTAGCTCGCATACGAATTGCCCTTTGCGGAGGAGTGGGTGAGCGGCTGAAACCACCTCATTGCTAATGAGGCGTATGCGCAAAACGTGTACCGAGGGTTCGAATCCCTCCTCCTCCGCCATCAACCCGTCCAGAGTCCTCCAGCACCATCCACAAAACAGCCTACCAGACCTTGTAAATGCTAGGGTCTTTCTAAAACTCCCTCCAAAGCTGTCCAAAACATTCCGCTTGCATCCGAGATTATTTGACGGGATAATAGGCGGTACAAAACGGCACTTCCTGCCCCGACAGTGGCTTGACGGTACAAATCGCAGGTTTTCGCCCATGAGAAAAACCCCAGCCAAGAGGCTTCATGAGTGCAAGAAACAGGCTCACCGAATTGGCCGTCAGGACGGCAAAGCCCACAGACAGACCCCACAAGCTCACAGACGGCGGCGGCATGTACCTGCTGGTTCATCCCAACGGCTCGAAATACTGGAGGATGGACACCCGCATTGAGGGCAAGCGCAAAACCTTCTCCTTCGGGGTCTGGCCTGAAGTTTCACTGACCGAGGCACGGGAGAGGCGTGACGAGGCACGGAGGAAGATCAAGGGTGACATCAACCCCATCGAGGAAAAGCGGGAGCAGAAGCGCATCAAGGCCGTGCAAGTGCAGGAGCAGGAGCACATCAAGGAAGTGCAGGGCACCACGTTCGAGAAGGTGGCGAGGGAGTGGCTCGTTCGTCAGGAACGCCGCTGGACAGACAAACACGCCTTCGACGTGCGCCGGGGCTTGGAGAACCATGTGTTCCCGGAGATCGGCGCAATCCCGATCACCGAGCTTGGGACACGGGAGGTGCTGGATGCACTGCGCAGGATCGAGGCCGAGGGCAAGCACGAGGCGGCAAGCCGGGCGCGGCAGCGTTGCGAGAAGGTCTTTGGTTACGGCATCATCACAGGGCAATGCGAGAACAATCCTGCCGCCGGACTGCGCGACGCACTCACCCCGCCCCGCAAGAAGCCGCAGTCCGCGCTCAAGCCGGACGAGCTTCCGGAGTTCCTGAACCGTCTGGAAGACTACGACGGGCACATGCTCACGAAGCTGGCGCTGTGGTTCATGCTCTACACCTTTGTCCGCACCAAGGAACTTCGCCTTGCCCAGTGGGGCGAGTTTGAGACGGAGGGTGAAACGCCGACCTGGACGATTCCCGCCGAGACCATGAAGATGCGACGTGAGCATCTGGTGCCGCTCTCGTTTCAGGCCGTCGAGGTGCTGGAGCAACTGGAAGAGTTCTCCGGGCCTGACGGCTTGGTGTTTCCGCAGCAGGACAACCCGCACAAGGCCATGAGCGAGAACACAATGCTCTTTGCGCTCTACCGCATGGGCTACCACAGCAGGGCCACCACCCATGGATTCCGGGCCACGGCATCCACCATCCTCAACGAGTCCGGACTCTGGCATCCCGATGCCATCGAGCGGCAGCTTGCCCACGTCGAGGGCAACAAGGTCCGTGCCGCCTACGACCGCTCCCTGCACCTCGAGCAGCGCAGGGAGATGATGCAGTGGTGGGCCGACCATCTGGATTCGCTGATGGTTCCGGCGGACGTGATTGACCTCA
>CAJWCD010000166.1:0-6160 GCA_913020725.1 uncultured Pseudomonadota bacterium | reverse complement strand
ATCGCCACTGGTACAAGAACCGCAACCTCGTCGAACGTTTCTTCAATCGGATCAAACAGTTCCGAAGGATTGCCAGACACTATGAGAAGCTCGACCGCAACTTCATGGCCATGATCGACATCGCCTGCATCTTCGTCTGGCTGTTGTGATTGTAAACACGCCCTAGGAGCACTCCAGCCCAAGTTTTCGGAGTCCGGCTTGCACTTCTGGTTGCTCCAGTAGAGCCAGAAACGCCTGCACGGATGGTCGTTCCATACGGGGTTTCGGGAGCAGAAAATCGTACTCCTCGTCTTGCAGAAAGTGAAACTCCAAACCCTGATCCTCAGCGACCGACTGGATTGTCACGCCCCAGTCCGCCCGGCCTTGGGCAACGGCGGCGGCAACGGCGGTGTGGGACTTGGCTTCCGAGAAAAATCCGGAGGGCCGCTGCTGTTGAAGCAGTTGGTCAAGCAGCACCCGTGTTCCGCTGCCCCGGTTGCGGTTGACCATGCGCAGTTCGGGATTTTGCAACACCTGCTCCAGCACCGCCTCCGGGTTTTTCGCGAGTTCCACAAAGGCTTCGGAATCCTGCCGGAACACCAGCCCCTGTCGTCGTCGATAACCCTTGACGAGCTGTAATTCGGAAGTGAGCAGGTGTTTGTTGTATTGCCCGCTGGCGGCGTCCATGAGGTGCGTTCCGGCCAAGTCGCACTCGCCTCGTCGTGCCGAGAGTACTCCCCCCATGCTGCCGACTGCGAGGCTGCGGCTCAAAAAGCCCTGCTCCCGCAGTACTCCCAACAGGTAATCCAAACCCACACAATGGCTGCCCACCACCATCAAATCTGGGGGCTGCACCGTTTGTCCCAGCAGTTGCACTTTGACCGTACTACCGGCTTCGAGCAGTTCCACCTCGCGGGGAATTTCAATAAATCCATCAGCGCGGGCGAATCCAGTCACGGATCCGGAACCCTTGCCTGTCGGGTAGGCGGTGAAGCTAGGGGCGGGTTTCAAACCCGCCCCTACAGGGGGCTGGTCGTGGGCAAGGAGGTGGACAAGGAAAAACTCGGTGCGCCCCTTGTCCGAGTTCGTTTGCAGGGGGAGGGTCGCCGGGAATTGGCTGCGCTGTTCCGGAGGTAAGCCCACCAACGCCCGCAACACCGGGGCGATGAAGCGCGTGAAGGTGAAGATCGCCGAGGTCGGGAATCCGGGCAAGATCGCAGCGGGTGTGCCTTCCAACACGGCAAGGCAGAGTGGCTTGCCCGGCTTGAGCGCAACGCCATGAACGAGGATTCCGGGGTTCTGGAAACGCTGGAACACGCGGTAATTCAAATCGCCATCACCCTTGGACGTGCCAGCGGAGAGCAGCAAGAGGTCAACCTCGGCGAGTGCCTTGCGCACCATTTTCTCGAGGGCATGTTTGTCATCCGGGACAATCCCCAGCCGGATGGGTTCACCACCCAATTCCTCCACGGCGTGGGCGAGCATCGTGCTGTTGCAGTCGTACACCTTGCCCGTGGAGATCGCACTTCCGGGCGCGACCAGTTCATCTCCGGTGGAGAGAATCCCGACTCGAGGTTTGCGCCACACCCAGACCTCCGCCTCGCCAAGTGCTGCGAGGGTTCCGGTTTCCCGGTGCCCCAGCAAATCGCCACGCCTCAGCACCACCTCCCCGGCCCCAATGTCTGAACCTGCGTGGGAGATGCCACTGCCCGGTGCAATCGGCTTGAGGACTTGGATGCCCCCCGCAAGCGGATGCGTGTTTTCAATCAGCACCACCCCGTCGGCCCCGCGTGGCAGCACCCCTCCCGTGGCAATCGGAGTGGCCGTTTCAGGAGCGACAGTGCAGTTTGGAATCACCCCGCTGTGCAGCGATTCCGGATTGAGCGTGAAACGGATGGGCTGCGTTTCCTCTGCTCCAAAGGTGTCCTCGGCACGAACCGCAAAGCCGTCGAAATTGGAGCGGTCAAAGAACGGGACATTGTGACGGGCGCTGACATCTCGAGACAAGACGCGCCGCAACGCTTGAGCCAGCGGCACCACTTCCTCCCGAAGCGGTTGGGGCTGCACCGCGTCCCGGAAGCGCTGCTCGGCTTCCTCGGCGGTGGCGAGGTTGAGAAACTGTTCTTGGCGCATCAGTCGTACCGCCAAACCGAAATCGTCTCGCCCGCTGCAATGCCTTCGGATTCCTCCTCGGTCAAAAAGAAGGCATCTGCCTGCGTGGTTGAGGAAAGGATGGACGCGCCTCCGGAGGCCAGCACTTCGGCGCCGTCGTCATCGAGTCGCAGCCGAACATACTCGATGCGCCCGATCTGCGAGGAAATTTTTGTTTTGAGCCGCACGGTTTGGGTGGCGTAGGGCCAGTCCGGATTGCGCCCCCCCAACAACCGTAAAGCACGGGCGACAAAGCAGTCGTAGGCACAAAAACAGGAGACAGGATTGCCCGGTAACAAAAACACCTTACGCTCACCTAACAGGCCAAATCCCATCGGGGCTGCCGGACGCATCGGGATGCCATGAACCAGCAACTCGCCAAGTTCGCTGAGCAGCGTCGGGGCGTGGTCCTCCAGCCCGACCGAGGTTCCGCCCGTGACGATCACCACTTCTGCGGTCGATTCAAGCAGAGCCTTCCGCAACGGTTCCCGGTCGTCCGGAAGGTGCTGGATGCCAAGCAGGTTTCCACTATCGCGTTTCACCAAACTGCGCAACATCACCGAATCGCTGTCCACGATCTGCACTCCGCTGGGCTGTGTTCCTGGCGCAAGTAACTCACTGCCCGTGATCAGCAGTTCAACCGTCGGTTTCCGGATCACCGCCACCTCCGGAATTCCAACCGAGGTTAGCATTCCCACATCTTGCGGACGCAAACACCGCCCTTGCCGGAAGAGTAAAGCGCCCGCCCGCACATCTTCGCCAATTTTGCCCACATGCTTTTCCGGAGGCACAGCCTCAGCCACCTGAATGGAATCTCCCACTGCTTCGGCGAGTTCTGCCATCAGCACAGCATCCGCGCCTTGCGGCAGCGGCGCCCCCGTCATGATGCGCACCGCCGTTCCCGCAGAGACTTCTCCCGCAAAAGGCTTGCCCGGCAGCGACTGCCCCACCACCTGCAACGGAATCGGGTTGTAGGCACTCGCTCCAAAGGTTTCCTCGCCACGCACCGCAAAACCGTCCATCGCCGCTCGGTTGAAATGGGGGACATCGACTGGTGCGGTCAGTGTTTCTGCCAACACCCGACCCCACGCCTCCGTCACCGAGGTAACTTCCGCAGGAAGCGGAGGGCAGTGCTGCTCAATCCGAGAGAGCAAAACAGGAACAGGAGTCCGGCGCAGAAACCCCCGCATGCGCACATCGTGCTTGGACATCAACCTATCCTCATTTCAGTAGCAATTAGAACTCGCCTGAGCAATCAACCCGTGACTCATTTTAGAGAGACAAGTCAGATTTTTTTTGATACACCGCCAAGTATTGATAACCATTTTGTCTTATGTGATTTGGGTCTTGATCGAGCTCCTTAAGACACTGCTTCATGTCCGATATTCCCCAATGGTGTACTTTAGGAGCAAGTACTAGAAATTCATACTCCGGCAGTCCGTGGGGCAGGCTTCCTGAATAGAACTTATTCCCTGTAGCACAATCACCTCCTGGATAGAATGCCTGCATCTCCTTTCGGTAAAAATGAGACCCCAGCACATCTTGCACAGCAATTTGTTTGCCTGATGAACTTTGCTCAAAACGGTTAATCTCCTGAATGATTTCTTGGTGAAATGGTTGAGGGATGACTTTTTTAATGAACCTCAAAGGGCTATACGGTAATAAAATCAAGAAAAACATAAACCAAATTACAAGTAAACTTTGCAGTAGTTTACTGGACTTAAAGTGTGAAGTTATCTTTTGAAAATCAAGAGCGGACAGAGAAATAATAACCGCAATAAATAATAGAGTCGATGCCACATCATCATAGTGATAATGAGATGAATACATCTTTTTTTGTGCTGTGATTAAGTTAATCCCGATCGCAGGGCCAGCCATAATTCCGTTTTTCCAGTAAAGGAGTGGAATGTAAAGGATCGGCAACAAAAGGTAGCCGAAAAAATATTTTGCCTTGAGGCCAAGATCATTGAATGGATCAATAAGATTCACGTCATTGTATCTTATTGAAGATTCTCGCAAGAAAGGCTTGATTTCAAAAATCAATAAGTAAATAGCTATAATTCCTCCAACGACAAGAATGTAACCCATTTTCTTTTGTGGATTTTGTAAAACAGTCCAAATACCAAATCCAATCCAAACCACACCTAGGTGTTCCTTGAAACCAAGCAGGATGACCATCACAATAAAAAATACAAATATCTTGTTTTTCTTCAGACAATAAAAAGCATAAAAGATGAAAGGAGGAGCTAAGCAGTTTGCCTGGAATTCATAACGAACACTATTGACAATAGGCCGATAAAAAAACAACCAACCTAGACTCAATACTAGGCTGAAAAAAACAGCCTTCTGTTGATCTTCAATGTATTCTCTGCAAAGTAACCAAATGAAAACCACAGAACTCAAATAAGCAAGAACCTTAAAGCCCATCATCCAGTTGATGCTTGGAATGATTTTATAAAAAAGACTAATAAATGACATGGATAAAGTGAAATGCTCCCCCAAGCTGTTCATATTAAAAATGGATGAATAAAATTCACCATTTGATATATTGTAAAGAATATTGCTGTGATAGCCCGCATCTAGGGTAAATAAATTAAATGAGTAGTACTTGAGGACTGGGTAAACCATCCAGAGTAAGCATTGGACAAAAAATAAGATCGAGTAGATTTTAATTCCTTTAGATGAGATTGACCACCGATACCATTTTTGAATTGCAAGAGTAATTATCTGGTGAAATATATTTTTTTGTACGAGATAAAACAAAAATATTATCAATAAAAGAGAGGGGGCTTTGTACAAATCTGCTCCAAGTAAACCGCTCCACCAAAGAAATAAACTGGAAAAGAGTAGAGAATAAAAAACCTTAACGTGGAGGGTATTTTCTGGATTAAGCATTATGATTACTGAATGAAGGTGACGGGTTGAATCGAATTATTTCGTAACTATTCAGGTAGTCAAATAATTGATATTACATGTAATTTTTTGATCATTTTTACAGTCAATCCCAAGGTGCCCCTGACTGTTTCGCCCCGGCAGTTCAAGATTTTCGCGCAGATGCCGAAGATGAGTTCATGGAACGTTTACCGGAACTCAGCGGCCTGAGCCACGCCGACAAAGATCAACTCATCCGCTTTCTCTGGGAGAGCCTCGGAGAGCTGCGCGAAGAGCTTTCCGAACTGAGGGCCGCGGTCCAACGGCTTGAAACGGAGAACGCTGCGCTGCGCGCTCAATTGGCGAAGGACAGCACGAACTCCTCGAAGCCTCCCGCTTCAGATGGTCTGCGCAAAACGTGTTCGCTGCGCCCGCCGAGTGAGCGTCCTGTCGGTGGTGTTCCCGGACATCCCGGCTTCACACTTCCCCGTTCTGAAACGCCCGATTTCTTGGTGGATCACCTTCCCCCGCAGCACTGCAGGCCTGCGGGACTCCGCTGGAGGCGGGCGACTGTCAGTCCCGCCAAGGGTCCGGCCTTCCTGCGCCCGTCTTGGAGGCCGCCGAGCATCGGCGCTGGCAAAGCCGCTGTGGATGCGGACACCTCCAGCAGGGAACCTTCCCCGATGAGGTTCAGGCTCCCGCGCAGTACGGCCCCGTTTCAGGGCACTGGTGGTCTGCCTCACCCAGCACCAGATGCTGCCGGCCAAACGCACTGGCGAACTGCTTGAAGCTTGGTGTGGCGTCCATCCTTCCACGGGGACGGTGGTGAACCTGATTCGGGAAGCGGGCCGCCGCCTGAAACCTTCTCACAGGAAGATTGCGAAACTTTGTTGCGGCAGCCCGTTGCGGGGCCGACGAGACCGGGGTCCGGGCGGGGGGGACGTCTCCATTGGCTCCATGTCCTGGTCACGGAATCGCTCAGCCGGCTTTCGACGCACCCCAAACGGGGCGCCCTCGCCTTCGAGGGACTGGAGCTCCTGCCCCGTTTCCAGAACATCTTCGTGCACGACGGCCTCAAGAGCTATGCGAAACTCGAATGTGGCCATGCCCTCTGCAACGCCCATCTGCTCCGGGAACTGAATTTTCAAGCCCGGCATCG
>CAJWCD010000165.1:0-6284 GCA_913020725.1 uncultured Pseudomonadota bacterium | reverse complement strand
CTGCGGAAGCCTTGTCCCGCTAAATCCTGCTGTTTGTCGACGAAATCTTTGACCCAAACTCGCCGAAACACAATAATTCTGATTTTATTAAGTTATTTCAATGTGTTTAGATGCATTGCGTAACATCAGTTATTTTAAAGACCAATGAAGTGTTAATCCCTCCGAATGCAAAATTATTGCACATAATATGCTCCACATCCAGCTTTCTCTTTTCGCCCATGATATAATCGAGAGGTGCGCAACGGGGGTCCACTGCATTGAGTTTGAGCGTGGGGGCAAACCATCCTTCTCGGGCCATGTGCAAGGCCATCCAAGTTTCCAACGCACCGCAAGCGCCCATCGTGTGACCCACATGCCCCTTGAGGGAACTGATGGGTATGGACTTCCCAAAAACACGATTTGTTGCCTCCGATTCAGTAATGTCCCCCACTTCCGTGGCGGTGCCGTGCGCGTTGACGTAACCAATGTCCTGTGGTGCTAGTCCTGCGTCATCGAGCGCAAGTTTCATCACCCGCTGCATTCCTGCCACCGAGGGGGCGGTCATGTGTTCGCCATCCGAGTTTGCCCCGTGCCCCAGCAATTCTGCGTAAATCCTCGCCCCTCGTGCGGTTGCCGACTCCAGAGTTTCCAGCACAAACGAGGCCGAACCTTCGCCAATCACCAGTCCGTCACGATCACGGTCGAACGGAGCGGGAGTTTGCTCAGGCGCGTCGTTGCGAATGGACGTGGCATACAGCACATCAAACATAGCGGCTTCAGACACGGAAAGCTCTTCGGCCCCACCGGCGATCATGAAATCCTGCTGACCAAACTTGACGGCTTCGTAGGCAAACCCCAACGCCTGACTTCCGGAGGTGCAAGCACTGCAAGTGGGAATAAGCCGCCCCTTGAGCTTGAAGAACTGTCCCAGATTGGCCACGCAGGTGTTGCTCATCATCTTGATGTACGTCGTTGAGGAAATTCCCCGCAAGCGCTGGTGGGTGTGCAAGCTGTTGAAAAACACCTGACTCGCAGGAGGGCTGCCGGTTCCGGAACCAAAGGCCGCGCCCATGCGTCCGTCCGTTTGCTCGGAACTATCGAGCAAACCCGCATCCTCCAAAGCCAACTCGGTGGCCCGGGTCGCCAGCAAAGAGACTCGTCCCATCGAGCGAATCTGTTTGCGGGTGTAGTGTTCCGGAACCGCAAAATCTTCGATGGGTGCCCCCAAGTGGGTTCGCAAGCCCTCAACCGCAGTCCAAGCAGGCATGATTTTCACAGCAGATTTCCCGACTTTCAAGGCCTGGAAAACGGTTGACCAATCCAAGCCAAGCGCAGACAAACCCGCCATTCCGGTGATCACGACCCGTCGGTTCACAACATGCCTCCGTTGATGGAAATCACCTGCCCCGTGATGTACGCAGCATCCTCCGAAAAGAGAAACTTCACCAGTGCAGCCACCTCTTCGGGTTTGCCGAGCCGCCGCATCGGAATGCGTTTTTTCGCTTCATCCAAGGGGAGTTCTGCGACCATATCCGTTTCAATCAATCCGGGGGCCACGCAATTCACCGTGATCTTACGCTTGGCCAATTCCTGAGCAAGGGCGCGGGTTGCTCCAACGATTCCCGCCTTGGCTGCACCATAGTTGACCTGCCCCGGATTGCCGGCAAGTCCACTGAGGGAGGACAGGGTCACAATCCGCCCTCCTTTTTTTTCCAAAATCATCGGCATGACCACAGGATGCAAGACGTTGTAAAAGCTGTCGAGATTGGTGTGGATCACAGAATCCCAAGCCTCTCCAGTTAATGCGGGAAAGGGAGCGTCTGCGGCGACTCCGGCGTTGCACACCACTCCGTAAAACACTCCGGACGCAGCAACATCCTGCTCGATGGACGTTACTGCGGCTTCACGATCAGAGACATCAAAAGGCAACAGGCTGGCCACACCCTTGCCGGCCTTGATTTGCGACAGGGTTTCCTCGGCCTGGGCTCGGTTGCTCTTGTAGTTCAGTACCACCTCAAACCCGGCTTGGGCCAACCCCAACGCAATCGCCCGGCCAATTCCTCGGCTGGCTCCAGTGACCAGCACCCGTTGTGTCATGGTTGTTTTTCGGTTTCCAAAACATCGGGTTCATGGAACATCAATTGCGCCTTCATCAACAAGGTGCCACTGACAGAATCACGAATTTCACCTGTAAAAATAGCCGAATCGGTGGTATTCGCAATCCGGCTTGCTTGGATAAGCAAAATTTGTCCCGCAGGGAATGCTTCGACGAGCATCTCTACTTTGCGGGAACCCAGCAGAAACGCGACCTTTGGCACAGTTTCCCCCTTTTCGTCCCTTGCTTTCAAACCAGAATGCGCCGCCGCGCACTGGGACATGTATTCAATTCCAATATACGCCGGAACATTTCCGGAAGCATCTGCAAAGGGATCGGTTTTGGACACAACCATTGTGCACTGCGTTTGATCCTCATCTTTATGGATCACCCGATCCAACAGGCACATGGACCGGGAATGTGGGATCAGTTCGCCAATAGGCGGATATTCCCGGGTTGGATTTGGCATAACTCGGTTAACCAAAATCAGAACCCATAATCAGGGCGACGTTGTTACCGCCAAAGGCGAAGGAACTGCTCATCATGCAAATGTCCGCTTGCGCGGCAATCGATTGTCCGGTTTGAGTGAGTGCCAGTTCCGGAAAAGACTCATCCGCTGCGCCGTCCCACCAGTGTGGAGGCAAAGGGATGCGGCCATTGTAGTCCGCAGCCTTGGACAGAGCCAGCCAGCAAATGCCAGCTTCGAGTGCTCCAGAAGCTCCCAGACAATGTCCGGTCAGCGGTTTTGTTGAAGAACACGGCGGAGGATTCTCAAAAATCGTCTGCATCGCCCGGGCTTCAATCTCATCGTTCAAGCGCGTTCCGGTGCCGTGCAGGTTCACATATTGGATGGATTCGGAAGTGAGCTTGGCTTTTTGCAGAGCATCACGGATGGCGAGTACTGCCCCACGGCCTTGCGGATCGGGTGCGGACATGTGGTGTGCGTCGCTAGATTCTCCGACTCCGAGCAGTTGGATTCCGCCCGCTGCTTTTTCCAGCATGAAAAGTCCCGCGCCTTCGCCAATGTTCAACCCCTTGCGGTTTTTGCTCATCGGGTTACTGATTTCATCCGACAGCAATTCCAGCGCAGAAAACCCGTTGAGGGTGAGTTCACATAACGAATCGGCCCCACCCACCACAACGGCGTCACACAGCCCCATTTCCAAGAGGGCTTGTCCGGACGCGAACACCTTGCCGCTGGAAGAACATGCGGTGGAGATCGTGTAGGCCGGGCCTGTGATCCCGGCATACGAAGCAATGAAGTCCGCGACGCTGTTCAATTCATGCTGGGCGTAGTCATATGCTTGGGGGAACTCTCCCTCTGCTCGACACACTCGCACAGCCTGTTCCGTGGCCGCAATGCCGGAGGTGCTGGTGCCCAGCACCACTCCAATGCGGAAGGGGCCGAACGTGTTGATTCGTTCTTGAACCTGCTCCTCGATCTGCAAATACGCGGTGAGCGCAAGGGCGTTGTTCCGGCAACGGTACTCGTTCCACTGCTCAGGAAATTCCGCAAGTGGAACCGTGACCTTGCCCACAAATGGGATTTCGTTGTTCACCAATTCCAATCCTTGCACCAGCTTTGGTGGAGTTTCCGACAACAAATTTTCCATGTTTTGTGCGTGACCTCCACCAAGTGCGGAGACCATGCCCAGCGCAGAAATCCGGCAGGTTCGGTTCATCATGGATTTGGGTTGATCTGCAAAGGATGAATTGACAAACGGTAACCGCGCTCAAGATGGTGATAATCAATGCGTCCCTGCCAAGCCGGCATCGTTTCGTAGCGCACTCGAACCACTGGAACTCCGGCTCGCAGCACTTCGCGTACATACGGCGGCTCTTGCGTTTCCCGGATTTGCAAAGCATCCGCTGCGGGAATTTCCGGCCAGAGGGCCATTTGCAAATCGGCCAAAATATACTTTGGTCCGAAAGGCATGTCAACGCCTGCAAGGGTCTCTGCAATCAACTCGGCTCCGGACCACCGTACCGTGAAGGTGCGGACACCCATTGGCGTGAATCCCACCAAAGTCACCTGCTCCGGGTTGATCTCCAGTTGCACCAGTGTTTCAAAAATCCGTTCTCCATGCTGAGCCTCGATGCGCTGGAGGACTGAAAGAGTTTGCCCGAAAGTTTCGGGAGGACGCAGTGCAAAGTCAAGACGGTCTGCGATCCGTACTGGAGCCACGGTCGTGGAGTCCTTGACGCATCCTGTCGCTCCCAGCAACATAAGAAGTCCGATGAGCAGATGGATGCTCTGCGTGATTTTCATGCACTTGCAATCCGTGAAAGCCACAACCTTGAAGACCTTTTTTCAGGAACGGAGAAGTTATTGGAAAAGGGGAGCAAGGCAGGATTGCAGATGGGCGGTTTGCGGCGGATGGCAGTTTTGCACTTCTTTGAGCTCGGGCATCTCATCCTTCGCCTTCCAGAGGATTTCATTGTAAATTTCCTGTGCAAGGTTCGCATTGCTTGACAGTTGCTCCAATAACTCAGAATCCGTCTTTTGTCGAAGGAGGTCTTTGTTCAGTGTCCGCAAAAACTCCAGCTTTGAATAATCCAAGAACATCCCTGAATTTTCATAATTTTCACGCTCTTGGCTGGACCACTTGAGCAAGAGTTTCTGTATTTTAACATTCAGAACGAAGAATTGATTGAGATGAGTTCTTGCTACGTTCATGAACTCCGGATCACACAGTTTTCCGCCAAAATAAATCAGTGCGATCCCTCCCCAGTACATCACAAAATCCCAGACAACCTTGAGGCTCATGGCCTTCGCGCTGCCCATCACGGGATACTGGTTTTCATAAATGAGCAAAAATCCAGCGAAAATTGTGCGGATGATGCGCTCATACTCCTGCACACGAGTTACAAGTTTTTCTCCTGAGCAAGACCTTGTGATCAAATCCGTGATGCAGGTGTTGGACATGCCAATGAAATCGATTCCGGGAGAGTACAACGGATCGAGAAACAGTCCCGCATCTCCGGTCAGGTACCAGCCTTCCGCAGAAAAAATTTTCCTGGAACTGTGGGAGAAATACTTCAATGCGAGAAAATCCTGAAACGCCTCTAGGTTTTCTGCAACGGCACTTGCACACTGGGGTTCGTGCTTTTTCAGCCAAGCTTGGGCTTTTGGGAAGGTGTTGATTTCGTCATAGGGATGCAGCTTGGCATCCGCGACAATCCCAATGCTCGTTGATCCGGATGCCAACGGAATCAGCCACACCCAATACCCCTTGCCCATCAAGTGGTTGGTGCTGATTCTCCGGGAGTGCTTGTTGCGGTTTCGCCATTCCGGATTGGAGGACCAATCATCAATGTTGATTTCACAACCAATCCGAAACCACGCAGCGTTGACATCGTGCTTGGTCGGTTTGGACAACCCCAGTTTCTGCTTCAACAGGCTTCTGCGACCACTTGCGTCCACGAGCCACTTGACTTTAAACAGGTAGGCTTGCTGTTCCCGGAGAATCTTGACTTGGTGATCGCAGTTGCCTAGTTCAAGCTCCTGCACCCGGGAACCTTCCCAGAATGAAATTCCCTGTGCAATGCACTGCTTGACCAAAGCGTTTTCAAAACGCCCCCGGTCAATTTGATAGCTTTTCACAAAAAGAAAATCGCTCGGTCCCAATTCAACTCTTTTTGAAAGATCATGGTTGCCTTCGTGCGTATAAAAAAACCGCAGTCCCAGCTTGGGCAATTGTTGATCCAGCAAAGGTTTCAGTTTCAGGATGTCCTGAAAGTAATGGCTACCAATCTCGACCGAGGATTCTCCCACTTTGTGCGCGGCTTCGGGAACGGGATACTTCGCTTTTTCGACGACGGCGATCTGGAGATTGCTCTCTTTCTGCTTGAGTTGAAGGGCGAGCGTCAACCCGGAAAGCCCCCCGCCCATGATCAGGACATCATAGTTTTCACGCAGAAGACCCATTGCAGAGTTGTCGCTTTTTGGATGAAGGTACCCGGACAGGCAAAAACTCCGAGTCCGGCGTTCAGCTTAACTGGAAAGTCTCCGGAGGGTGCTGCCCAAAGTCAAGCCTGTCTGCAAGTGGCATGGAGGAAAAGTCCCAACCGAGTCGACAGGCCTGAAGCATTTTTCTGCCGGACAGGAAAATTTATACAAAACTGATGGGCTCGCAAGAACCCCAGGGCACCGACTTCTGAAAAAATTCGGATGCTCAGAACGCCGCAGGTTGAACGAAAAGGGTGTCTC
>CAJWCD010000164.1:0-6474 GCA_913020725.1 uncultured Pseudomonadota bacterium | reverse complement strand
AAGTGCCGTCAATCGGCTGTTCCTCCGGAGGCAACTGTTCCACAAAATCGAGCATTGCCGGAATGGCGTGGAAAAGCTGTACACCTAGCCCCTTGCCACCTCGATTGGGCTTGAGGATAAACGGGGTGCGCCCCAGCGCTTCCGCCGCCTGCTGCAAGGATTCCCGCCCCACGGCGGCAATCGTGTGGGGCGTCCGGAGTCCTGCGGTTTCTAGCACCCGGTACTGCGCGAGCTTGCTGACCTCAAGGTGCAGCGCCCGGTGATCGTTGAGAACGCGCCGTCCGTGACGCTCCAGCCAGTGCAGGGTGGCCAGCGTGAGTTCCGGGGCGTAGCGGTGCCCCCGCGTGTGGGAGGATGCGCTCATGCGGTTGTAGAACACGCCTTCCGGAGGGGTTTCGTGGAAGGGCACGGTTCCCTCGTCCAGCAGCCACTCCCGATACGGAAGCCCTTGCTCCTCCAGCGCCTCGCGCAGGGGAATCAACCACTCCGGATTCTCGTGCAGAATGTGGATTTTCTTCATGTGGCCCTCAACAACAAATCTCTGTGTCCTCTGCGACTCTGTGGTGAAACCCTCACCTCAGGGCAAACTGCCGTGTTTGGGGAGTTCCCAACGTGGTGAAGAGTCTCCCCAACAAAAGCTGAGAGAGGTCGGTGAACGCACCCAAGTGCGGGAGCAGGCGCACCTTGACCTGCGGATGCTTTTGCATCGTCTCAGTAATCACGGCGGGCAAGTCGTGGGTGACGTGCCGTCCCGCCGCGAGGAAGTACGGAACCACCATCACCGACTCCGCACCTTCCCGGCCGCAGGCGTGGAGCGCATCCGCAATCGTGGGTTTTTCGAACTCCAGAAACGCCGCCCGCACCTGTGCACCATCCAGTCCCGCCCCGAGTTGCTCCGCGAGACACCGCACCTCCTGGTTGGATTCGGTGCGTCGGCTGCCGTGCGCGGCGAGGATGATGTGCGGGAGGCTCATGGATCAGAGGTTGGGCTGGGGGGTGTAGCGCAGGTAGGACTTGATCACGCGATGGCCCTTGGGAAACTTCGCAGGAATCTCCTCCGTCGGGATCGCGGGCACCACGATGCAGTCCTCCCCGTGCTGCCAGTTCACCGGGGTCGCCACCTGATAGTTTGCCGTGAGTTGGAGGGAATCGACCACTCGCAGCACTTCGTCGAAGTTGCGACCCGTCGAAGCCGGATAGGTGAGGGTGAGCTTGATTTTCTTGTCCGCCCCAATCACGAACACCGAGCGTACCGTCAGGGTGTCGTTGGCATTAGGGTGGATCATGTCGTAGAGCGTCGCCACCGTGCGGTCCGGATCGGCAATGATCGGGTAGTTGACGGTGGTGTTCTGGGTCTCGTTGATGTCCTGCACCCAGCCCTTGTGGTCGGAGAGTGGGTCAACGCTGATCGCAAGTACCTTGACATTGCGTTTCTCGAACTCCGGGAGCATCTTGGACATGTAGCCGAGTTCCGTGGTGCAGACCGGCGTGTAGTCCTTGGGGTGCGAGAAGAGGATGCCCCAGCCATCGCCTAACCATTCGTGAAAGCTGATGGGACCGTGTGTGGTTTCTGCGGTGAAGTCCGGAGCGTCGTCGCCAAGTCTCAGAGCCATAAGGTTCCTTTTGTTAGAAGAGGTGAAGTTGGGTTGCAACCGCTCCGTTCGCCTTGAACTTGTCGAAGGCTGAACTGTGATTGTGCTTCGACAGGCTCAAGGCGAACGGGCAGTATTTGAAGTTTATCAAACTCAGTTTGTTAAACTTAGTAACCATTTTTTCATTATATTAAACAAAGTCAACAGAAAAATCAACTTTTCCCTTCCCCTCTTGCGGCTTCGCGTCATCTCCGGAATAATCAGGAAGGCCACCGAACTCACCAACGAGACCATCCCGATGCTGTTCAAGCTCTTCCTCGCCTTCACCGTCATCCCGGCGGTCGAGTTGTACCTGCTTATCGAGATCGGCAGTCAGTTGGGGGCGTTGACCACACTTGGTATTGTCTTGGGAACAGGATTTTTGGGAGCGCATTTGGCCCGAATGGAAGGACTGAACACGCTGCTGCGAGTGCGGGAAGCCGCAATGGAAGGACGCTCGCCTGCAGATGATTTGCTGGATGGAGCACTGATCGTGGCGGCAGGGCTGGTGCTGATCACGCCGGGATTCCTCACCGACCTCACTGGGCTGATCCTGCTCTTTCCCCCAACTCGCTATCCCATCCGCGAGTGGCTCAAGTCCCGGCTCAAGCGCCACTTCACTGTGAGTCCGCCTCCTCCGGACGATGATGTGATCATTCAGCAGTGAGACTGGCCTGCAGCTGCGACTCCGCAAGGGGAAGGCACCGCACCGGGTAGGTCAGTGTACCTTGCGGGTAAACTTCGCCTTTCCAAAAACAAGTCACCCGTCCGGGACCGTTGGCCCAAAAGCGGTGGGGATTCAGGGAATTTTTGCCGTCCTGCACAAAAAACCCCCAGCCCCAATAATTCCCTTTGTTCGGACCCCGTGCTCTACGGTTCAACTGGAAGTGCAGGTGTTCCATTCCGGCCCCGCACTTGGGGAGCGGCGGACCCATGACCGCGATTTGCTGTCCGCGCTGCACGGGATTGCCTGAGTCCACGAGCATCCTCCCCAAGTGCCCGTAGAGCGCGAGTAGCCGGTTTCCGGAGTCGTCCTTTCTGTGGTCGATGAGAATCGTCGGCCCCCAGCATTTTTCAACCACCGCTTCCAGCACTGTGCCATCCGCTGCGGCCAGAATCGGTGTGCCGGTCTTGGCGTAGATGTCCATGCCCTGATGGCGTTGCGAGCGGGTGCCGCTGCGAGCGCCGAGTCCGCTGTGAAAGTCCGAGATGATCACCGGAGCCTCCTTGGGCATGACGACCGGAATGCCATGGGGTGCGCCGTCCTCTCCCCAGAAATGCACCCTTCCGTAGCGCCCCTCCTTTTCCAGAGTTTGAAGAACCTTGGAACGATGCAGGACCGGAACCCCGCAGCTTGCCAGTAACGCTGTGGTGAGCAGGAGCAACAGGCCGTTGCGCAATTGTTTCGGTTTCAGTTCCATGCAAGGTTTTCCGTCTGGGCAATAAGGCAATTCCGGTTCAAGCCGCTGGTTGAACCACGGCATCGGCCCACGGCGAGGAGGTCTCGGTACCGCCGTGATTCACGCCATCCACGCGCTGCACGAGGCTGGGACACGCAAACGGCAGGGGAAAGGCTACCCGGTCGGTGGGGTGCAACGAATACTTTTCGGCAAGCGCCTGCTGGGCCGTTTCCGGGAGCTTGCGGTCGGCCACCACGACCTCGCCGCCGCTGACATCAATGCGCGGGTGGTGGATCGCCTCGTCGAGCGTCATGCCACTGTCGAGCAGGAAAGAGACGAGTTGCAACACGGCGGGCATGATCTTGCGGCCTCCGGAAGCGCCCACGGCAAAGCCGCCGCGTTCGTTGATTCCAATGGCTGGGCAGGTGTTCGCCAGCGCACGCTTGCCCGGCGCCATCGAGTTGGGATGCCCCGGCTCCGGGTTGAACCACATCATCCCGTTGTTCATCAGGATTCCGGATTCGGGCAGCACGAACTTGCTGCCGAAGATCGAGAGCAGTGTTTGCGTGAGCGAGACCATGCTGCCGTCCTTGTCAACCACGCAGAGGTGCGTGGTGCAGGAGGGGCCGCCACGTCCACCCTCCACGTCGCCCATGCGCTCCAGCCTGTCCGTATAGACTTCCTGCAACACCTCTGTCAGCGTGGTGAAGGTGTGCCCTGCCGGAGCCGCTTCCGGGGTCAGCCGCTGAGTCAGTTGGGCGAGGGCTTCCGCCAGCGTCGGCCCGGCGTTCAGTTCCGGGTTCACGCGGATGCTGGTGCCGCGATAATCCACCGCCAGCGGCTCCAGCAGTTGCGCTTCGTAATTCCTCAAGTCTTCCAAGGAAATACAACCTCCGGCTTTGCGAATATCAGCAACGACTGAACGGGCTAGGTCGCCTTCGTAAAATTCACGGGGTCCGAATTTGGCGAGTTGCCGCAAAGTTTTGGCCAACTTCGGAAAGGGTTTGCGCAGCGTGGTGGTCGGAGACCACGGGGGAATCGGCGCAAAGCCGTCGTCCAGAAAAATCTCCCGGCTGGTGGGGTAGCGGTTGAGGGTCGGGGTGGCGGTGCCGATCACGAGCGCGGCAAACCAGTCAATTTGCATGCCTTCCTCCGCCAGTGCAATTGCCGGAGCCAACACTTCCTCCCACGAGCGCGTCCCGAAGCGTTCCAGCAGCACACGCATCCCGTCCACCTGTCCGGGCACGGCAATCGCCGTTGGCCCCAGAACATTGCGGTCGTCCACCACCTCCGGCCACGGGAAGAGGTCCGAGGAGAGGCCACTCCCGGAAAGCGGATAGCCTGCCGGGTCCAGTTCCAGCGGCGAAATCATGCCGTAGTCGAGGGCGTGAGTCGTGTTGTTTGGAGCATCGTGGACCATCAGGTGCCCGCCCCCGCCAATGCCGCTCATCCACGGTTCCAGCACAGACACCGCGAAGGCGGTGGTGACGGCGGCATCCATGGCGTTTCCGCCCTCAGCCAGCACCTGCGCCCCGATCTGCGAGGCGAGCTTGTGCTGCGAGGCAACGATGCCCCCGTTGGATGAAACGGCGGGCTTGCGGATGACGTGCGAGTCACTGAAGTTGCTGGACATGAGTTTTTCAGGGTTGGTGAAGTTGTTAAGATTCGATATGCATCTGCCGACTGATGAAGGCAAAACCAGATCCAAGCTCGATCAGGAACTGGGTGATGTGTTTGACGAGCGCATCTTCGATGGCCCGCTCTTCAGCCTCTTTCGCAAGCCTAGGAAATCGAGCCGGTACGGATCTTTCAGAGACTCGTGTGCGAGGCCCGATTGCGGCTTGGGCAACTGGTCGCCAAAATTGGTGACGGCCCGGCCTTCACGTTCGATGTGTTGGGTTTCGATGTGGATGTTGAGCACACTACGCGACCAGCCATGTTCGATAGCACGCTGCGCGTAGGCCAGACGCATCTCCGGAACTTTCAGGCGGGTCAGCAACACTAGGTTATGGCCCAGGGCAATCGTCCAACAGCTTGTTGGACAATTCCGGGATCCGGCCAAGCCTCCGCAAAGGCACGGATGTACATCAAGTTGGTCCGTGAAAATCCCCGCATGTCGGGGAAGGCTTTGCGCAGGTCGTGGGACAATCGTTCAATCACCTTGGCCCCCCAGCCTTGTTCGGCCTGTCGCGTCAGGATGTCGCGTCCGATCTGCCAATAGAGCAGCACTAGCTCGCGGTTCACTGCTAGTGTCGTACGCTGCTGGGCGCCATGAATCCTAGCCTTCAGGTCGGCGAGCCAGTCGGTATAGCCGTCGGGCACGGGCATCAGAGCAAGGCGGCGGTTCGCTCATGGCGCGGCTCCCGGATCTTGCGGCAGCGGCAGGTTCAGCAACCGCACCTGCTGCGCCATCTCGGCCAGCAACTCCTGCATGTGCCCCCTCCCGCCACTTCGCCGTGAGTTCGCTGGAAAAAGCACGACTCATCAAAACAGAAAACAAATGATCAAGATTGTTATTCTGACTGACTTTGTATGAGACCGTTGAACGTATCTGCTCCCATTTTTCCCCAAATTTTTTTTGTAATTGCAACGGCGGTTTGTAAATCGAAAGTGCCCGAAGTTCGACACTGTTGATGTTTGCTTGCCCGATTGCACCACGGGCAGTTGCACGAAGCAGTCGCTTCATATAGGCCTGTTCATTAATGCCAAAAAAAGTTGCGGGCACGGGTTCCATGTTTTGCACTTAGTGGCCCCGGAGTTTCGGCAACACTCCTTGCTTCACCGGAGATGCTCACCTCTGTGAGAACCTGGAACTTGTCAGCCGGATTCCAACCAGCAGTATGCAACTGATCATCAATCAGAATGCGAGCGTCCGTTTCATTGGTTGGTGCAGCCACGAAAGGCGTTGTTTGCATCATCGAGTAATAAGAGGATACGCTGCCGAATTTCCTCAAAATCCACCCTGCTGTATCATGCCCCCTGATTTCGTTACGAGCAAGGTTGAATTCGATGAGCCTCAAGTGTCTGGGGTCGATTGCCCACGCCGCATGGGCATAGAGCGCATAACAGGCCAGTTGCTCACTGGTGGCTCCATCGTCACTGTTTCCCGTCTTCCAATCATAAATGTGGATGACGCCATCTTTTCGACAACAACAATCCAAAGCCACCCAGACCTTCAAACCATCCAGATCAAAGGAGGTGAAGGTGTCAATCTCCAGAATCTGTTCCTTTGAAAGCGTCGAAATGTCGGCGAACACTTCCGAGTGCCAAAACGTCTGGACGCATCGTAGCACCTCCCGCAAACTCCTTTAGGGGAGCAGGAGGATCAAGGATCAGGCAGTGGATTTGACAAGCACACTCAGGCGTTCCTTATCACTGCCTTGGCGGGTGAGGGTGAACTGGTCGTGGCCGAAGAACTCGGCCGCGGCTTGGGACAGCGCGGG
>CAJWCD010000163.1:0-6546 GCA_913020725.1 uncultured Pseudomonadota bacterium | reverse complement strand
CTTCAAGACTCCAAATCAGCTATTCTCAGGAATCAACCCACCTGTTGCACTTACGGGTTGAATCCGCGATGTGTTATAGTGGACCCCAAGCGACGTTGTTCAAATCCTCCAGCAAGGCAGTTCATGAGACGACGTCGTATAGCAAGCGGTAGTACTGGATTCTCGCGGGATCAGGAACCGCACCGTACTCTTTCAGGAAAAACTCTTGAAACCCAGGCCCCAGATTCCAATCGAGGCTCCATGTGGCAACCGCCAGATCCCACCAGACATCTGCCACACCGAGTTCCCCGAGGTCCACGAACCCGGAAAGCGATCCTTCATGGATGAGGATGTTGGGGACGCAGTAATCACCATGGCAGACGACCAGTTCTTCGTCCCTGGGCCTCGCAGCCACCAAATGCTCCAAAGCCTGCTCTGCAGTAAGATGTTTGAATTCATTGTGGAAATGTTCCTCTGGATCAATCAAACCCGTCTCCAGCCTGGCGCATGCGTGCTGCAACGCCGCATCCAAACGGAAATCGAAGAGGCATCCCTTCACTGGAGCCTGATGGAAGCGTCGCAAGGCATGGGCGAGGAGTTTCACGAGCCGCGGTGCATCGGCCTGCAGGGCGGGATGCGTTCCATCCAATCCTGGAAGCCCCTCAGTCAGCAACCACTGCGCTCGACCGGTTGCTCCCTCGGCCAAGATTTCAGGAACGGGCAGGAAGGGTTTTGCCCAACGCATGCGTGCTGCTTCGTCTATGATGCTGGGATACCGGCCAGCCTTCACCATCTTGAGGAATCGCGTCTCTCCACCTGGACTGGTGAGTCGGCGGGTGATGGCTTGGGAGAAGCAGTGCCAGGCTACCTCGATGTCCCAATCCGGGTGTTCTTTTTCTATTTCGGGAGGAACCTCCAGCCCAAGTGTCGGATGCAGGCAGTCATCTTTTGAATTCGGATCAATAGCATCCTCCGGATGAAGTTTCCTTGTCCTGTTACTTATCCTCATGCTCCTTTTCTCTCAAATCCCCTCCAGGTTGAAGTGATGCGGGCAGGACAGGACGAGTCAATCCTTACTGCAAGCAAGCGACCTGCAGGCCAGAGGTTCAAGACCAAAACTCATCTCTGACAAGCAATGCCTCAAGCAACAAACCTTTGTTTGATGATCACTGCCCATGATCAGTCCTTGCTAATTCGATGACAGAAGTCGAGGCATTCCTCAAACCCATCAGGTCTAGTTGAGCAGTCCACGCAATCACATGGTGCTGCTTCTGATGAACGCAGGAGTGTTTGTAGTCATTGGCTCGTTGTTGAGCAGACTGCACGTTCTCCAGGAATGGATGGGGATCAGCTATGCTGATTTCTCCTGGGTCCTCTTCAGCTTCAGTTGCGGAGCGGTGATCAGTAACCTGGTCGGGGGTCAGCTGATCCGCTGGCAGGGTCCCAAAAGGATCCTCAGCCTTGCCATGGCCTGCATTGTCCTCTCGCTCTGTGGTTTCCTTGAGAAACCGAGCTATGCCGGCCTGATCGCACTCTGGACTCTGTTCAGTTTCGGGTTCGGGACCAGCATGATCATCCTGTTCTCCCAGGCCGGAACCCTGCAGAACCAACAGGAGAAAGGGTGGATGTCCTTCTATCAGGGGATCAGCGGGGTTGGTGTGATCCTCGGAATGGGGTTCGGATGGTTGGCGAACTCCCACCACTTCCCCCTCGACCTCCACTTCCCCCTTGTTGGTTTCGGCCTGGCTCTGTGCATGGTGTTCTTGATCCGAGCCTTTGAACCACTGCATCAGGATCAAAGCGAGGAAAGTGCCCCGTTTCGGATCACCTTCACTTTGGTCCTGCTGGGCTGTATTAACTTTTTCCTGCTCCTCTCCGTGAGCCAGGTCATCACGTGGTCGGGCATCCTTCTGCGGGACAAGTTTCAGTTCAAAGACGCTATGGCGGGTTTCGGATCACTCGGATTCCTTGTCACAGAGACCGGTGTGCGTTTTGTTGGGGACCGTCTGAAAAGGCGCCTCGGCAGCAGCATCCTCTTGGCAGGGGGGGGTACTCTATGCGCTGTCTCACTGCTGCTGGTTTTCACTTTCCAATACGCGCCAGCTGCTCTGTTCGGTATGATTGGAGCAGGATTGTTCTCTGGCACCATTCAACCCACCTTGCTCAGCCTGTGCTCTCTGGAAAAAGGAAACATTGCCAAGAACATGGCCTTCGTCCTTCTCTTCCAGTCTCTTGCCTTCCTTGTTGGACCGATCCTGAGCGGAACGATTGCCGAGCAAGTCGGTCTTTTCGAAATCTACCTCTTCTCCAGTTTGATGAGTTTCATGATCGTCTTGTTCAGTGTGAGTTTTGCGCGCTGGGGCCATGCGACCGTTGCCTCATCCTCCCCTTCTGGGGATTCCAGAGGTATCTAACCCGGATGTTTCATAAATCCTTCTGCAGTGGATCGTTTAGCTCAGCAGTTTCTCACTAAACTGTTGATTAATGAAATGACTTTTGAGTTTACCTGAAAGCCCGTAACGCAGCGGCTGTGGTGAGAATCTGCTGAAGCGTCTTGTTGGCTTTCTTTAATTTCATTTCAAAGTATTCAGCATTGTAATTGATGTACCAGATATAATTCCAGTATCTTTAAACTCCATCTTCTCATATAGACGCTTTGCTGGATTATTTGGTGAGACACTGAGTGATACGGTCTTATATTTATTTTCTCTTAAGTATTGTAACAATTTACTTAGCAACTCCGTTCCTAATCCTTTTCCTCTAAATTCAAGTAAGATTGCCATGCTTAATTCAGGTGTATGATTGTCTACATAACCATAGCCTTGATCATTCTCTTTGAACAACCTTAACCAAATAGCACCAACTCGTTGATTAGAGGTTTTATCAATTCCAATGAGCGCATAGTCATCTTTTAAACCCCAATCTTTTATATACTTTGAAAGCTCTGGTTGATGAATAATTGATCGATCTGGTGGAGGTTCATTAGGAGGAACATAAAGGCATTGATATAACATTTCCCATAAAAAAGATTCATCTTCTTTTGATGCTTCTCGGATATAATAACTAAAAGAACCATTCATCTTGTTCACTTAATAATTGTTGAAGTTTTTGATTTTTGGGAACCAACAAATGTAACTCGCTCAAACAGAATTCAAGGCTGCTTTATGGACAGTTCGATTTCACCGTGATAAAAGGTCCCGGTGGATGGCAAACATGACGCCGATTTGCACCTCAAGGTGCGTTTTTCATGCTCGCTGGACGCACTTCATCGTTTCCCTTTTAGACCTTATCGCAAATAAGGGGCTGAGTCATTGCGGAGTTTTTCTGGAATGTTGACTTGGGTTCATGCCGCCTTGAGCCATGCCTCGATGGGAAAGTCGCTCCTGAGATTGTGCAGTCCGCAGGCGGTTTCGATGAGCGAGTCCTCAAAGCCAGCCTTGAGGTTTCGGCAGATGTCGTGGGCGATGCGGAAGTCCTTGCGTTGTCCAAAGCAGCGTTCGATGGCGTTGCGGTGCGAGAGTTCTTGGTCATAGACCACCACACAACATCCCGTCGATCACCACCACTCTGTATTGTGTTCTTATGCTGCTCTGGTGTACTGACGTATTTGCTTCAACGAGAAAATCATACTGCTTCAGATGTCCGCGTAAACGGACTGTTCAGTGAGCCGGGTCAGTCGGTTAACTCCATCGGTGGGTGCGCAGGTCATGATTTCCGGATCAACTCCGGTCACCGCACAGTAGGATGAGCCAACTGCCTCGGTGAACCTTGCCTCTATACCGGCGTCGATCAGTGCGACGGCAGAGCCGCCAAAGCCCGCTCCGGTCATCCGGGCTCCAAAGCATCCCGGAGCTGCCAGCGCACAAGCCACCATCGCATCCAAGGCAGGACTGGAGACCTCAAAGTCGTCCCGCAGGCTTGCATGGGAGTCCTGCATCAGGCGACCAAGCTCATCCGGGTTGTTTGAGCACATGGCTTCCACAGCCTGCCGGACACGCTGGTTTTCGGTGAGAACGTGCCGCGCACGCTTAACTAGCTGCGAGCCCAGTGACTCCGTTTGTGACTCCAGTTCTTCAAACCGTACATCCCGCAACAGCGAGTGGCCGAGCCTGCGGGCCACTTCCTCACAAGACGCACGTCGCTCGTTGTAGGCAGAATCCACCAATCCCCGCCGCGTTCTTGTATCAAGCACCAGTACCTTTGTGCCTTCAGGCAGAGGAACCGGTACGGTTTCAAAACTGCGGCAGTCGATGAAGAGCGCGTGCCCAGCAACTCCACACCCAGAAATCAGTTGGTCCATGATCCCGCAATTCATGCCCACCCACTCGTTCTCGGCACGCTGAGCCAGCTTCGCGGCCACCTGCGGCTCCCACGGAACTCCGGAAGCTTCGGCAAAGGCGCGGATGCAGGCCATCTCCAAGGCCGCCGATGAAGAAAGCCCGGCTCCCCGAGGCACATCTCCGGCAAACACGCCTTCCCAGCCGGAGAGCGGCCAGCCCGCCTCCCGCAGCACCCAGGCCACCCCCTTGAAGTATTCCTGCCAGCCCTTTCCCTGGGTTTGAGGTTCCGTAAGGTTCAACTCCGCAGTCTCAGCAAAATCTAGGGAGTGGAGGACAACCCGGTGATCTGCACGGGGACGGAGGGCAATCCAGATGGCATGTTCGAGCGCGAGGGGCATGACGAGGCCCCCACTGTAGTCCGTGTGATCTCCGATGAGGTTCACCCGTCCGGGGGCACGGATTAGGTGGATGGGAGCAACACCAAAACGTTCCCGGAAAGCACGTTGAACACGACGCGCAATTTCCCTCATGCGGTCGCCTTGCGGTAATGAGAGGTGGAACATTCCCGGAGACAGGCGGCAGCGTGTTCCGCCGTGATGTCGCGCTGGGCCTCGGCGAGCATCTCGTAGCCGACCATGAACTTGCGGACGCTCGCCGAACGCAGCAGCGGAGGGTAGATGTGGGCATGGAGCATCCAAGGTTGGGTGGACTGACTTGAAAAGGGAGCGCCATGCCAGCCCATCGAATACGGAAAGCTCGTCTGAAAAAGATTGTCGTAGCGCGTCAGCAGATCCCTGAGCAATTCAGCAAGCGCAGCCTGCTCATCCCAAGAAAGGTCAGGCAGCCGAGCAGCATGCCGTTTGGGCAGAATCAGGGTTTCAAAAGGCCACACCGCCCACCACGGCACTACCGCCAGCCAGTGGTCGTTCATCTCCACCATCCGATCCTGCATGGCCAATTCGTGGACAGCATAGTCGCTCAATAGCGGAGAACGGTGGCTTTGGAAGTAGTCTCGTTGCCGCCGATCCTCTTTGCTGACCTCGTTGGGCAGGAAGTCGCTGGCCCAGACTTGCCCGTGAGGGTGGGGGTTGGAGCAACCCATCAACTCTCCCTTGTTCTCGAAAATCTGCACCCAGCTGTATCGCTCCCCCAACTCTTCAGTCTGCTCAGCCCAAACCTGCACCACTCTTTCGATGGCAGCCCGTTCCAGTTCGGGGAGCGTCAGGTCATGCCGTTCTGAGAAGCAAAGCACCCGGCAAGTTCCCGAGGCTGACTGAGCTTGGAATAGTGGATGCTCGGACTCGGGCACACCGACTCCCGGGAGCAGCGCTGGGAAATCGTTGGAAAACACGTAGGGGCCGGTATAGTCCGGATTACGGTTCCCTACGGCACGCGAATTTCTGGGACAGAGGTAGCACTCGGGGTGATAGGGCGGACGATTTTCGATTTGCGGGGAATGCTGACTTCCCTGCCAAGGTCGTTTGGTCCGATGGGGTGACACCAAGATCCACTCTCCGGTAAGTGCGTTCTGCCGTCGATGGGGGTGTTCGGGATCAGTCATTGCTGAGACGTCGTGACTTGTAAAGCATCATCAATCTGCTCATCCCGATCCGCGATCCCGATACTCTGCGTTTTTCACCCGCTGTAATGCCATCGCGGGTTCACCGCCGAGACGGCGCAGAAGCAGGGTGCAAAGCTGCTCGCCAGCCTCTTCAAGTGAAGCATGGTAGGCGCTGATTCCAGGCAAGTTAAATCCCAGAAAACGAGTACCCTCAAAGGCGATCAGACCAACATCAACCCCCAATTGGAGATTGGCGTTCTGCAACGCATTGAGCATCCCCAAGGCACTGGACACTCCGGGAGCAATGAAGGCCGTAGGCGGAGGGTCGAGCTTGAGAAAACGATTCATGGATTCACACCCGGTTTCGAAGGATAGTGCCGAGTTGTGAATCAAGTCCGGATCGACTTGAAGTCCAGCATCAGCAAAAACCCGTCGGTATCCTCGCAGACGGAGTCCCGTGTAATTTAGGAACTCAGGAGGATTCATGATCGCAATCCTGCGATGCCCCGCCTCCAGAAAACGCTGGGTGGAGTGATAGATCAGGTGTTCGTGGTCAACATCGTAGAAGGGATGGGGAGTAAACAACTCTGTCCGACCAAACGTTACAAATGGAAACTCTCATTCTAGCAGATATTTAGGGTCTGCTGAAAAAGTCACGAAAGCACAAATAATTTTCACTTCACCAAAAGCGAAGAGAAAAATACATTGGAAATCAGATAGTTGGTG
>CAJWCD010000162.1:0-6550 GCA_913020725.1 uncultured Pseudomonadota bacterium | reverse complement strand
AGGCATGGCTCAAGGCGGCATGAACCCCGAAACCGAAACGGAAAAATTCCGCGCCAACTCACGCACTTATTTGCAATAAGGTCTATTATCATTCACGGATTCCACCCCAGGAGAAAACCGCTGGAATTTTGGTAGAACAGAGGCTCTTGCTTCCTTGCCAGGTTTAGGTTTGCAAAACCTTCCAGATCTTTTCAGGCTTGAGGGGCATTTCCAAACCGGTCACATTCCTGCCACGCAGGGCGTCCATCACGGCATTGACTATGGCTGGGGTGGCTCCCACTGTCCCAAGTTCCCCCACACCCTTCGATCCGAGGGGGTTGGTGAGGCAGGGTGCGTCCTTGAAAAGTCCACAATTAAAACTGGGGAGGTCATCCGCCCTAGGCATAGCGTAGTCCATGAAGGAACTGGTGAGTAGCTGCCCCTCTTCGTCGTAGTGTGCTTCCTCAAGTATGGCCTGCCCAACTGACTGAACGATGCCACCGTGAACCTGGCCTTCGACCAGCATCGGATTGACAGCGTTACCGACATCATCAACAGACGTGAGGCGGTCAAGCCGGACAGTGCCCGTTTCGGGATCAATCTCAACTTCGGCCACTTGGCATCCATTCGGCCAGCTTGGATAGCCAACTCCGTTCTCATTGACAAGGTTGGTTTTCGAGTAGACTGAAAATTGCTCATCGGGCTGCTGGGCTGCGAGGTCAAACAGATCAATACCGACATTGGTGCCCACCACGCTGAAGCACCCCTTCTCGTAGAGAATGTCCTCTATTGCTGCCTCCAGCGCATTGGCCGCCAGACGCTTGCCCTCCTCGACAAACTTCTCGGCGCCTTCGACTACGGCGGAGCCACCAATGTAGAGCGAGCGCGAACCAAAGCTCCCCACCCCCTTGACAAGGTCCGTGTCGCCCTGTACGACCTGTATTTTCGAGGCTGGCAAACCCAGTTGCTCTGAGAGAATTTGGGTGAAGGCGGTTTGCAGCCCCTGTCCCATGTTCTGGGTTCCGGTGTAGAGGGTGACCGAACCGTCGCTTTGTGCCGCTGTGGTGACCTCCTCGAACCACACAGCGCCAGTCCATTCGATGTAGCAGGAGATCCCCCGGCCCCGCAGCATTCCACGTTGTTCGGAGCCTTGCCTGCGTTGCTCGTAGCTGTTCCAACCGGAGGACTCCAAGACAGAGTCGAGCACATCCGAAAACCTGCCACTGTCATAGACTTCCCCGATTGCCGTGGTGTACGGCATGGATTGAGGGGAGATGAAGTTGCGCCTGCGGAACTCGATCGGGTCGATGCCCATCTCCTCCGCAGTCTTCTGGATCAGCCGTTCGATAAGGTAGATCATCTCAGGACGCCCTGCACCACGGTAGGCTCCCATCGGCATGGTGTTGGTCAGATACATCCTCGCATCATAGTAAAAGGTTGGCACATGGTAGAGCGAGGTTGTGATCTTGGTTCCGACCACTAGTGGAATACACACCCCACCGGTGGGATACGCCCCTGCGTTGCCAAGGGTGTCGATTTTCAAGGCCTGAATCCGTCCTTGGGCATCGCAGGCCAGTTCAGCACTGTTGATTTGGTCTCGGCCATGGACCGTGCCAACAAAATCCTCCGTTCGGCTGGCACACCACTTGACCGGCCGATTCTGCTTGGAGGCCGCATAGACTGTGAGAATCTCTTCGGGATAGGTTTCCGCACGAATTCCGAAGCCTCCTCCCAAATGTCCCACAACGACCCGAAGCTGTTTCAAATCCCAATTGAATATGTTCTTCGCAAGACTTTCCCGTAGCCCGGTTGGGCTCTGGTGACCCGCGTAGAGGGTGAACCTGCCTGTCTGGGGATCCCGCTCACACACGGAGGCTCGAGGTTCCAGGGCATTGCCGACAAGTCGGTTATTCTTCAGTTCAAGCCGGGTTACGTGTGCAGACTGGCTCAAGGCCTTTTCGGTCTTGTCCTGATCCCCGAGTTCCATCCGGATCAGCACGTTTCCCGGAGCCCCCTTCCAGATCTGCGGCGCATCCGGAGAAGCCGCCTGCTCAATCGTTCCGACTGCAGGAAGGGTTTCATAGTTGACTTCCACCATCTCAGCCGCATCCACTGCCTGTGCAACCGTTTCAGCAAGCACGGCTACAACCGGTTCACCAACATAGCGAACCTCATCCTTTGCCAAGGCGTACCATATTGGTGCTTGCATCGGGCTACCGTCCTCGCGTCTATAACCCGCTTCGACAATGTCCTTGGGGGAGAAGTCGGGGGGGCCCGGAACGGGATAGGGGTTGACTCCATCCCTGATCAGGTCATCAACCGTGTAAACCGCCAAGACGCCTGGCATTTCCAGAGCTTTGCTACTATCGATACTGATGATCCTTGCATGAGCGTGATGGGAGCGGACCAGGTGCAGATGGACCATCCTGGCGAGCTTGTTGTTGTCCGTGTAGCGTCCCCTCCCGGTAATCAGCTCCTGATCTTCTACCCGACTCATGGAGTGACCCTTGGGGATAATTGTCTCGGTGGATATCTTCATGGCATGCCTTAACACTGTAGGTTTTCAAAAAACTCTTAAGGGCTGGTTTTCCACTAACTCGAAAACCCGCAAAACTCTCAACTCCGCGTTTTAAACGAAGCCCGATGATAGAAATGAATTTTCAGGGCGCGGCATACAAACTTTTCTGAAATCCCCGGAACGTGTCCCGAATGAAGGCGGCTCCACCCAATTTGCGGGAACCCTCCGTGGTGGATTGGTACTTGAGTTCCAGCAGCTTGGGCAGCTTGTCCTGACCCAACACCGTCACCCCGCCGGACACATACTGCCGCAGCACAAAATCGAGAAAAGTCTGAAGTTCCTCATCCGGATATTGGGTGATCAGAAATTCGCGGCAGTTTTCGGCCCGCTGCTCCCGGCGGAGCGGTTCCACCTTGAAGCGGATGTAGGCGAGCACGTCATAGAGATCGCATTGCTCGGCGTCAATCACTTTTCGCAACTCGTTCAGTTGCTCAACTCCAAATCCAGCTTCTTCCAGATTCTGAAGCAGGGAACTGCGGGTGCCGGGGTCGCTCCAGAGTTCCCGGAGTTTGTCCTCATCCTCAAAGAGCTTGGGAAGTTCTCCATAGAGCCGCTCGATGAATTCCTGCGCGCTGATCAGGTTCCCCTCGCCATCCATGAAGATGGTGGAGGTGATGTGCCGGATGAGCAACTCCTTGCCGTCCGCGAGGGTGATCTTGAGCCGTGGCGGTTTTTCGCAAATGCAGGGAAACTGCTGGCAGTCTGGACAAAGCTGCGGCTGGCATTCGCAGGGCTGCTCCCCGCAGATCTCACAGATTTTTGGAGGACAAACGCAGGGACGTTGACCACAGTGTTGACAGGGTTCGGTTTGTTCTCCTTCGGGTTCGCCATCCCACTCCGGATCATTGAAATGCGCGTAGGCTTTGACGAAATCGTACACCGTGAAGTGGTCTTTGCCCTCATACAGCCGGGTGCCGCGTCCAATGATCTGCTTGAACTCAATGATGGAACGAATCGGACGCAGCAGCACGATGTTTCTGACGTTGCGGGCATCCACTCCGGTGGAGAGCTTGTGGGAGGTGGTGAGGATGGTTGGAATGATTTTCTCGTTGTCCTGAAAAATCCGCAACCAACGCTCGCCCTCCGGCCCTTCGTCTGCCGTGACCCGGACGCAGTAGTTGGGATCGGTGCTGGCCCTACTCTGATTGATGCAGTCCCGGATCGTGAGGGCGTGATCCTGATTGGCGCAGAAGACCAGCGTCTTTTCCTGTGGATGGGCCTCGTCCATGAAGAGGGCGACGCGCTTGCGCTCGCGTTCCGGAATTTCGATGATGCGGTTGAAGTCCTGCTCGGTATAGGTTTTTCCTGCCTCCACCTCTCCGACGATGACATTGTCATCTGCTTCGTATTCGTACTCGTCAAGCGTGGTGGCAAACTGCCGGACTTTGAAGGGACTCAGGAAGCCGTCGTTGATGCCCTCCCGGAGTGAGTAAACATAGATCGGCTCCCCAAAGTAGTCGTAGGTGTCCACGTTGGCACTGCGTTTTGGGGTGGCCGTCAGCCCAAGCTGCACCGCCGGTGAGAAGTATTCCAGAATCTCCCGCCAGGTGCTTTCATCATTGGCCCCGCCCCGGTGGCACTCATCCACCACAAGCAGATCAAAGAAATCGGGTGGGTAGTCTCCAAACTTCGGCTTGGGGTTGCCCTCCTTGTCTACTCCGGTCATGAAGGTCTGGAAGATGGTGAAGAAGACGCTGCCGTTCTTGGGAACCCGACCCCGGTTGCGGATCACCTGTGGGTCAATGCGCACCAGTGCATCCTCCGGAAAGGCGCCAAAGGCATTAAAAGCCTGATCCGCAAGGATGTTGCGATCGGCAAGAAAGAGGATGCGGGGTCGGCGCTGGGGTTCCTCTCCTTCTCCAAGTCCTGCTCGCCAGTCTGTGAGGTTCCAGCGGCTGTGGAAGAGCTTCCATGCAATCTGGAAGGCAATCGCGGTCTTGCCCGTTCCAGTGGCCAGCGTGAGCAGCAGCCGATCGCGGCCTTGGGCAATGGCATCAAGCGCATTGGTGATGGCGTTGTGCTGGTAGAAGCGGGGTTGCCACTGTCCTCCGCGTTCCTCAAAGGGAATTTCCGAGAAGCGGCTGCGCCAGTAGGATTCCTGTGCCTGCGATTCTCCGAAGGTCGTGTCCCAAAGCTCGTCCGGGCTGGGGTAACGATCCACTTCCCCCTCGGTTCCGGAATCCAGGTCCACCTGATAGATTCCGACCCCGTTGGTGGAGTAGGTGAAGCGGGTCTGGAGTTTTGCGGCGTAGCGTTTGGCTTGGGCAAGCCCTGTGGTGACATGGGCGCTGCGGCGCTTGGCTTCAATGACCGCGAGCTTCTGGTTGTGGAATTCCAGCACGTAATCCGCGATGTCCTGCTTGGCGCGGGTGTTTCCGGGTTGCAAACGCCCCAGCGTGATCACTTCCCGCCGCACACGGCTTCCGGACACCTCCCCCCAGCCTGCGGCTCTGATCGCAGGGTCAATCAGTTCCGCTCGGGTTTCTGCTTCATTGAGTTCCGGGTTCATTTTGCTCGTCTCGTGTGGTCAACCGCTGCCGGGCACGGATGATGGAATCGTGAAACTTGGCGGTGAGAAGCTTTTTAGAGGGGAAGTCCGGGACATCAGTTTTCCTCGTCTTCGTGGAGCAGGAGCTTGAGGTAGGCTTGGTGGATGAACAACTTTTCCCGGCCAACTTTTTCCTCGGCGAGGACGCCAACCTCGACCAACTGCTTGAGGTGGCTTGCGGCGGCTTGGCGTTTCACAAGGCCCGCCGCCACCAAATCCGCAATCCGGCAGTAGGGCTGCTGGAACAACACCTCCAGCAGTTCTGCCGAATACAGCTTGGGCCGCCGGGTTTGCAGCAGCGTCTTGGTCTGCTCCCGCAGTTCCCAAATATCCCGAATCTTCCGGGAGGTCCAGCGGGCCGATTCTTCCACCACCTCCAGCATGTAGAGAATCCACGGCTCCCATGCGTCTTCAAAGGTGACGTCACACAGCTTCCGGTAATACTCCGACTTGCGGCGGATGATCCCCCGGCTGTGATAGAGAATCGGCACCGAGAGCAGCCCGGACTGCACCAAGTGCAGCAGGTTCAGCACCCGTCCCGTGCGACCGTTGCCGTCCATGAAGGGATGAATGGCTTCAAACTGGTAGTGCGCCACCGCCAGCACCACGAGCGGATCAAGCTCGGTCGGCAGGTTGAGGAACTGCTCCCAATTCGCCAGTTTGTCACGCAGCAGGCGCTCCCCCGCCGGAGGGGTGTAGAGCACCGCTCCCGTCGCCTCGTTCGCCAACGCCGTGCCGGGGAGTTTCCGGACGAGCATCTCCTTGGATTTGATCACGGAACACACCTGCTCGGCGGTTGCCGTGCAGAGCGGTCGGTGGGACAGGCTTTGAAAACCCTCGTGAAGTGCCTGCCGGTAGCTCAGAGCTTCCTTGGTGGCCACATCCGGAGCCTGCTCCAGCAGCGAACTCCGGAACAAGCGATCGGTCGTTGTCACAATGTTCTCGATCTCCGAACTCGCCCGCGCCTCCAGCAGGGGCATGACGTTGATCAGCAGCGTCCTGTTGGGCAGGAAGTTTCCGGACTGCTCCAATTCGGCCAGCACCGTCCGCGAGCGGATGCACTGCTTCAGCACACGCGCCGTCTCCAATTCCCGCCGGGGCGGCAGGAGCGGCAGGTCGTTGTAGGGCTGGGCTGGATTGCAGGGCATGTGGGTCGGCTGGAATGGAGTTGTCCTGTCTCAAGGATATGTCGCTCCGAGCGACACATCAACCGAAAATGTCGCTATTTTTAATTTTTATCGACAGGTCCGGTCAGCAGGAGGCGGGAGTGTTCCGGCACAATCCCCGGAAGCCCCAAACCCCGAAGTCCTGCTTGGCGCGGGTGTTTCCGGGTTGCAACCGCCCTAAAGTGATGAACTCGCGACGAATGCGGCTTCCAGAAACCACACCCCAGCCTGCGGCTCTGATCGCAGGGTCAATCAGTTCGGCACGGGTTTCTGCTTCGT
>CAJWCD010000161.1:0-6573 GCA_913020725.1 uncultured Pseudomonadota bacterium | reverse complement strand
TTTTGCGGGGGGTGCGCCACAAAACCTTGCACTTTGACTGCCTTCAGGGGCAAGGCTGTTTATATTTAAACTAATTATATCAGCTATTTGTGAAGATACAAGATGTTTTTCAGCAGACCCTAATTAGGCAGAACACTAGCGGTGCGCTCCTCAAACTCGGAATCCGGAAAGCATCGAGGTGAGGGGCCGATATCGTCACACCGTGATGAGCAGGTTGCCAAACGTATCAACGGCAACCGTGTTTCCGGGTTCCACCACGGTGGTGGAGTCCAGTTGCTCGATGATTGCTGGTCCTTCCAACGTGCCTTCCAGCGGTAGGTGTTCACGTCGGTAAATGGGTGTGTCGCAACGGCCCTGCTCGAACCACACGGAGCGGGTTCCGATGCGGCATTCTGCGACCGTGGCTTTGCGTTCGGAGGCTTTCATCAACGCCGAAAGCGGCACGTCCTTGCGGTGGCCAATCACAGCAGTGTGCAGGTTCACCAACACGGGGCGGATTTCCGGAAGTTCCACGGCAAAGCGGTTCCAGTAGGCTTTTTCAAAGACCTCGTGCAGTTGCTCACGCGCCACTTTGGTGGAAGCAAGCGGGACGGTGAGGATGTGCGTCTGCCCCTGAAACTGCATGTCCACGTCGTGGATCACGGTGAGTTCTTCGATCTCCACGCCTTCACGTTCGATGGTCGCTTGGCCTTCGGCGATTTGCCGCTCCAGCGTTTCCTGCACGAGCGCCATGTCCACGAGGGGCAGCGGCGTGTTGAGGGTGTTGACGTAATCGTGCCGCACGTCCGCGACCACGCAACCGACCGCGTTGGTGATGCCCGGACGGGACGGCACCAGCACCTTGGGAACCCCAAGCTCACGGGCGAGTGCGACGGCGTGCAGCGGCCCCGCTCCGCCAAAGGCGAAGAGCGCGAAATCGCGGGGGTCGTGCCCGCGAGCCAGTGAAACCAGCCGCAGCGCTTCGGCCATCTTGATGTTGGCGATGCGCAGAATCGCAGAAGCGGCTTCGTTCACCGATGCCATGCCGAGCGGGGAGCCGATTTCGGACATGATGCGCTCCCGGACGGTTTCCAGCGAAACCGGATGGTCCACCGCCAAGAGGGCTTCCGGATTGAGACGTCCCAGCACAAGGTTCGCGTCCGTGATCGTCGGCCGCGTCCCGCCGCGTCCGTAGCAGATCGGCCCCGGCGCCGCGCCTGCGCTTTCTGGTCCCACCTGCAACAGGCCCGCTTCATTGATGGACGCGAGGCTGCCGCCTCCGGAACCGATGGTGTGGACATCGACCATCGGAACGTGGATGGGCATGGCGTATTCGATCTCCAGTTCTGAACTGACCTGCGGGATGCCCCCCGTGATCAGGCCGACATCGCAACTGGTGCCTCCCATGTCATAGGTGATCACATTCGGAGACCCCGCCTTGCTTGCCGTGTAAGCCGCCGCCATCACTCCGGAAGCGGGGCCGGACATCACCGTTTTGACGGCATCCTCCGCAACAATTTTCGAGGAAACCGTGCCGCCGTTGCCCTGCATCACCAGCAAATCCTTGCGGTAGCCCTTGTCCCACAACTCATCTTGCAGCCGCGTGATGTAGCGGTGCAGCACGGGCTGGATCGAAGCGTTGATCGCTGCGGTGGTGCCACGTTCGTACTCGCGGTACTCCGACATCAAGGCACTACCCCGCGTGATGAAACCGTTGGGCCATTCCTCCCGCGCAATCGCCTCAGCCCGCCGCTCGTGTTCGTCGTTCTTGTACGAATGCAGAAAGTGAATGACCAGCGATTCCACGCCCGCCTCCCGGAGTTGCCGGGCGGTCTGGCGCACCCCGTCCTCGTCGAGTGGACGCACCACCTCGCCGTCGCTGTCCATACGTTCTGTGACTTCCAGCCGCCACTCGCGGGGAATCAGGCACTCGAAACTGCCCGTCATGCCATAAGGCTTGGGGCGCGTGCGGCGTCCCAACTCCAACACGTCCCGGAATCCGGCGGTGGTGATCAAGCCGCACGGACTGACCTTGCGCTCCAGCAGGGCGTTGGTGGTCACGGTCGTGCCATGAACGATGCTCTCCAACGACTCTAGCGACGCGCCCGTGGACTCAATCGCCGCAAGCACCCCAAACGCTTGGTTTTCCGGGGTGCTGGACACCTTAGCAATGCGGACTTCGTCGGTTGCGGCATCCAGCAGGATCAAGTCCGTGAAGGTGCCGCCGACGTCAACTCCGATAATTTGGCTCATGTCTACACGATTTCAGCGATCAGTTTGATGAGGTTTCAGATCTTCAAGCGGGAGGATTTGCTTGCCATGACGGATCGTCAGAAGGTTGACGACTTCTCCGTCCAACCAATAGATAATGCGATAATTCTTGTAGAGTAGTTCTCGGATGTCCTCCCGGTTGGTTTCGGGGACGACACGTCCAATTTGAGGGAAGTCGATTAACTGCGCCACCTGCTCAAGGACGGCATCCAGCCATTGCACCGCCGTTTCCTCATTATCCTGAAAGATGTATTGAGCAATCTCATGAAGTCGTTCAACTGCCAGAGATGACCAGACAAGGGTCATGCCCCCAACCTTTTCAAAACCTCCGCTTTCACTTCGGTATGGGGAATACCTTGGTTTGCTTTCAGTTGAGCCTCAGCGGTGTGGATGTCTTGCAGGAGTTCCAACCGCTCCATCAGGGCTTCGTATTCCGAGACTCCCAGTAGAACCGCCGCACTTTTTCCATGCTGGGTGATGACAATAGGTCGCTTGGTCTGGTGGACCTGCTGTATAAACGAGGTGGTATTGGCTCGGAAGTCCGAGAGGGAGCGGATGTCTTGATCGATAACGAGTCGTTGCATGTCTATTTTTTGGACGTTAATCAGTACGATATATCGTACAATAAATCAAAAAGATAATCTACTGAGTCATTGCTTGCAGCTTCAAATCACCACCTGCTCCATCAGTTGCGCCCCACGGGAGGCCATGAAGTAGAGGCCCATGTGGTGGGTGGGGGCTTGCGGGTGGCTGGCACTCGACGGCAATCCGATGTCCTCCGCAACGTCCCGGGGCAGGCTGTAGGTGGAACAACCCTTGTCGTACACCACCACCTCCTTGAGGCTCGGGACCATGCCGTGGTTACGGGCCGAGAGCAGGGTCAGCACGAAATCCATTACGCAGATGTCCGTGCAGATGCCCACCACCAAGACGTTTGCCACCTGATTCGCCGCCGCCCAGTCGATGATCGCGTTGGAACCGTCCGGCTGGAACGCGCCAATGAAGCCGTTGATGCAGTCCTTGCGAACCAGCGTTGCCTTTGGTTCATTCTCCAGCCACTTGAGTTCCGGAACCAGTTCCTCCTCGCCGCTGCCACGTTCGCAGTGCGGGGGATAAGGCGGCTCCGGCTTGTCCGGATCGTGAGTGTCGAGCAAGGCCAGCACGGGCATGTTACGTTCGGTGAAGGCGTGGGCGAGCCGATTGGTTTCAGCAACCATCGTCGCAACCTGCTCATTCGGAGCAGGCGGAGCAAGATTTCCGGCCCCGACCGTGGCAAAGCCGTTGACCTCGTCCACGATGATCAAGCCGTACCCCTGACCATCCCCGCTCAAATCCAAAGCAGTTTTGGCGAGCGGCATGGCTGCGGCCATCTGTTGCAGCATTTCCGTTTCTGACATGGGTTCTCCTTGGGTTGGCAATTTCGGCTGTAGGCCGTGAGCGAGTGGTTCCATCGTAAATCAACGCCGCACCCCCACATAACGGTACAGGGGTTCGGGGTCGGCTTGCAATGTCTTTGGTGTGGATTCGTGCGGGATTGCTCTATTTTCCAGAAAAATGACGCAGTCGGTGACACCGTCTTTGGGCTGTGGCTGCTCTCTGCCCCCGTGGCGAGCTAGGCTCCGTTTCGCAACCTCCGGCTTGAACATCAATGGCTTCCTCAGTACGATTGCGGGTAGGTTGCTTTGTCATTTTTTAAGGGTTTAGGAAAGAAGAACGATGCTGCTGGAAGGTTTGAAGCTAATGGGAGTCGGCATGACTACGGTCATGCTGTTCCTGCTGTTGATGATCGCGTGCATTGGGCTAGTGGCGCGGTTCACCCGCAAGCAGTCTCAATTGGAAGAAGCCGCACTGGCGAACCAACAGGTTGCGGCAAGGCCCCCTCCTCCGCCAGCAAAGCAAGCTGCCGTTCCGGTGGAAGTGTTTGCAGCGGCCATCGCTGTTTATGAGGAGGAGCGCAAACAACTTGCGGCTCCAATCTGAAGCAAGAAGGAATGCTCATGGCCAAGAAAGTCGTTCAGTTCATGGACACGTCCTTCCGGGACGGGTTCCAATCGGTGTTCGGGGCGCGGGTCGCCACGGCGGATTTCCTGCCTGCGTTGGAAGCAGCGGTCGCGGCCGGAATTCGGCATTTTGAAGCCGGAGGCGGGGCGCGTTTCCAGAGCCTGTTCTTCTACTGCAATGAGTCGGCGTTTGCAATGATGGACACCTTCCGCAAAACCGTCGGCCCGGAAGCAGATTTGCAAACGCTGGCACGCGGCATCAATGTCGTGGGGTTACGGCAACAGCCCCGCAGCATGATTGACCTACACGCCAAACTCTTCAAGCAGCACGGCATCACCACCATCCGCAACTTCGACGCGCTCAACGATCTGCGCAACCTCAAGTATTCCGGAGAACGCATCGCCGCCCACGGGCTGCACCATCAAATCTGCATCACGCTGATGGATCTGCCGCCCGGATGCGAAGGGGCACACACGCCGGAGGACTACCTCCGGATGCTGCGGGACATTCTTGATTCGGACATCCCCTTCCACTCGATCTGCTTCAAAGACGCAACGGGCACCTCCAACCCTCGCAAGGTGCATGACACCATCAAGGCCGCCCGCAAGTTGGTTCCGGAAGACATGATTCTGCACTTGCACACTCACGACACCGCAGGCACTTCGGTCAGCCAGTACCTTGGCGCCATCGAAGCCGGAATTGACCGTATTGACTTGGCGATGAGTCCCGTCAGTGGGGGCACCTCGCAGCCGGACATTCTCACCCTCTGGCACGCGCTCAAGAGTACAGACTTCACCCTCGACATTGATCCCGAGAAGATCATCCGTGCCGAGGAGGTTTTCACGGAGTGCATGAAGGATTACTTTGTCCCTCCAGAATCCCGCATGGTTTCGCCGTTGATCCCCTTTTCGCCAATGCCCGGCGGCGCGTTGACCGCAAACACGATGATGATGCGCGACACTGGAACCCTGCACCTCTTCCCACAGGTGATCAAGGAAATGTCGGAAGTCGTGCGGCGTGGCGGTTTCGGCACTGCGGTGACTCCAGTTTCGCAATTCTATTTCCAGCAGGCCTACCTCAATGTCACAGCAGGCCGCTGGGAGAAACTCAACCCGCAGTATGGCAACATGGTGTTGGGCTACTTCGGACGCACTCCGGTCGCTCCAGACCCGGAAATTGTGAAACTCGCCTCCAAACAGTTGGACAAGCCTGTTTTCACCGGGAATCCGCTAGATCTACTTGACGACGATCCGGTCCAAGTGGACACGCTGTTGCAGGAAAACGGCTTGGAATTAAGCGAGGAAAATCGTTTCATCGCTGCAAGTTGTGAGGAAAAGGGCGTGGATTTCTTACTCGGAAAAGCCAAGCTGATGATCCGCAAGCAGTCGAACGCAGCACCAGCGCCAACCTCGGCTCCGGAGGCAGCAAGCCAAGTTGCGGTATCCCCGGTAGGACCACGCAGCTACACGATCACTGTGGAAGGCCGCGCTTACCAAGTGCAAGTTGCCGAAGGCACAGGTGCGCTGCAAGCAACTCCGGCCTCGTCCAGTCCAGCAGTGGCTCCAGCCGTTGCAGACACTACAACCGACGTACCCGCCCCGACCCCCGGAAACATTGTGCACATCGAAGTCGCGCCCGGAGACTTAGTGGAGGCCGACCAAACCCTTCTCGTGCTGGAGGCGATGAAGATGGAATCCGAGGTCAAGTCGCCGCAAGCCGGAACCGTGCAGGCCGTCCATGTCAAAGCCGGAGACGCCGTCCGCACCGGGGATCGGCTTGTGAGCTTGGCAGGTTGAACATAGCTTTCGGTTCTTGGTAGCTGCTGCCGCCTTATCATTTAATTGCATTCCATCACCAACCCATAAAGAATTCACGAATTCAATGGTCGATTTGACGTTCAGGGTTTAATAAGCTTTGACTGATAAGGTTTTGAAGATGGAGTCCCGTAGATGGATTTGCTGGCCGAGCCCCCCTTCTTGTTTGATTTTTTATCTGGGCATCCATAAAGGAAAAAACTGAGTACTAGAGTCAGGATCAAGGATGCAATCGTTGAATGGGTCTTCATACAATCTCCATTGATTGAGGTTACGAGAACTACATCATGCCACATTTCAGGCTGAAGGTCACTGGATGGAAAGGCGAACCGTTCCAGCAAATGGAGGAACTGACCGAAAAGATTGGCCGTGATGGTCTTGGCGAGGTGTCAATCTGTCATCGTAACTGTTGACCGTGCAAACGCAGGGGAGCCGAAAGGAATCAAAAATCAACGTAACTATTCAGGTCTCAAGGAGGGTTGTTTGAGTCCTCAGATGTCCAGTCCCA
>CAJWCD010000160.1:0-6622 GCA_913020725.1 uncultured Pseudomonadota bacterium | reverse complement strand
ACGACCCTGCAAGCAAAGAAGAAACCCAAGGGGGGCGAACTCAGCCCCGAAGAGATGGTGCGCTCCGGAAGCTTGACTCCCAGCAGGGCACCCTTTAGAATTATCCTTACTGAAAACCCACCTATTTGAAGGATTCGGACCATGGCCAAGACAATGTTTGAGAAAATCTGGAACGCGCACGTTGTGCATGAGCAAGAGGGTAACACGATCCTCTACATCGACCGGCACCTCGTCCATGAAGTCACTTCACCCCAAGCCTTTGATGGGCTGCGGCTTGCCGGACGCAAAGTTCGTTGCCCCGAAGCCACCTACGCGGTTCCGGACCACAACATTCCCACCCGTGATCAACTCATTCCCATCAAGGATCCGATCTCCCGCAAGCAGGTGGAAACCCTGCGACAGAACTGCAAGGATTTTGAGATCACGCTTTTTGATCTTGGCGACAAGCGTTCCGGGATCGTGCATGTGATGGGGCCAGAGCAAGGGCTGACCCTGCCGGGTTCCACGATTGTTTGTGGCGACTCCCACACCGCGACCCACGGGGCTTTTGGAACATTGGCCTTCGGAATTGGTACCTCTGAGGTGGAGCATGTGTTGGCCACGCAAACGCTTCAGCAACAAAAACCCAAGACGATGCAAGTCGCTGTCGAGGGCTCCCTGCCTGAAAATACGACTGCGAAGGACATCATCCTCGCGATCATCGGTAAAATCGGCATCGCCGGAGGCACAGGCTATGTGATCGAGTTCATGGGAGAGGCCATCCGCAACCTTTCGATGGAAGGGCGCATGACGCTCTGCAACATGGCCATCGAAGCTGGAGCGCGAGCTGGAATGGTGGCACCCGATGAGAAAACGTCTGCCTACCTCCAAGGACGGGCCTTCACCCCGCAAGGTGCAGATTTCGACCAAGCGGTCGCGGCATGGAAGCAATTGCCTTCTGATCCAGCCGCCGAGTTTGACGCCGTGGTCACGCTGATTGCTGAGGACATCCTGCCACAAGTGACGTGGGGCACCAATCCAGGCATGGTCACGGATATCAACGGCAAGGTTCCCGATCCGGACACTGTCGCCGATTCCACCGAACGCAAGGCGCTGCAACGCGCCTTGGCGTACATGGGTCTGGAAGCCAACACGCCGATGCAAGAAATCTCGATTGACCGAGCCTTTATCGGTTCCTGCACCAATTCCCGCATCGAGGATTTGCGGGTCGTTGCGGAGTTCGTCAAAGGACGCACCGTTCAGCCCGGAGTCCACGCAATGATCGTCCCCGGCAGTGGGTTAGTGCGACAACAGGCCGAAGAGGAGGGGCTGGATCAGGTCTTCATGGAAGCCGGTTTTGACTGGCGCGAACCCGGATGTTCGATGTGTCTTGCCATGAACGATGACATGCTCCAACCCGGAGAACGCTGCGCCTCCACCAGCAACCGCAACTTCGAGGGACGCCAAGGCAAGGGTGGACGCACCCACCTCGTCAGCCCGTTGATGGCCGCCGCCGCCGCCGTGGCCGGACGCTTTGCCGATCCCCGCACCCTGTAACCGGAGCGCCCCATGAACTGGCAGGAAGCCTGCGAACATCCCAGCCTGAGAAATCTTCCCTTCAAGATTGAACTCAATGAGTTTGGAAAAATCGTCATGGCTTCCGTTCGAGTGAATCACTCCATCTATCAAGCTGAAATTGCACACCTGCTGCTGCTGATGCGCTCTGACGGCAAGGCGTTGGTCGAATGTGCATTCATACTCGCATGGGCACAAAAGCAGCGGATGTGGCTTGGGCTGCGCGTGAGCGCTTTGAGCAGATCCGGCATGAGGTGGAATGCTTCATTGCTCCGGAGGTGTGTGTGGAGGTGTTCTCCCCCGGCAACACCGCTCAGGAAATGCGCGAAAAACAAGGGTTGTACTTTGAAGCAGGGGCCGAAGAAGTTTGCTACTGTGATGAGGATGGCCGCTTGAGTTTTTTTGACGCAGAAGGTCCACTAGCCACTTCATGGCTCTTCCCAGAATTTCCCCAGAACATTGAACTTTGAAAAGAACACTATGGAACCGTTCACCCAACTGACCGCCCTGACCGCTGCGTTTGACCAGATCAACGTGGACACGGATCAGATCATTCCCAAGCAGTTCCTCAAGAAGATCGAACGCACGGGCTTTGGCGTCCACCTTTTTCACGACTGGCGCTATCTGGACGATGCCGGCACTCAGCCCAATCCGGAGTTCGTGCTGAACGCTCCACGCTACCAAGGCGCACAAATCCTGTTGGCCCGCGACAACTTTGGTTGCGGCTCCAGTCGGGAACACGCACCGTGGGCCTTGCTTGATTACGGCTTCCGTTGCATCATCGCGCCAAGCTTTGCGGACATCTTCAACAACAACTGCCGCAAGAACGGCATCCTTGTGGTGATGTTGCAACCGGAGGAGGTGCAGGCGTTGTTCGAGGAGGTTGAAACGAACCAAGCTTGCGAGTTGACCGTTGACTTGCCTTCGCAGGAGGTCTGCTCCCCAAGTGGACAGGTGTTCTCCTTTGAGGTCGATCCCTTTGCAAAACACTGCCTGCTCGGCGGGCTCGACGACATTGGCTGGACCCTTGGGTTCGCCGAGAAAATCTCAGCCTACGAGCAGCAAGCCCGGACACAAACACCGTGGGTGTTTCTCGGCTCGTGAATTTTCTCTAATACCAGCGTGGGCCGACCTGCGTACACGAGAACACGACAAGGCATCGCCATGAAAATCAACATCAGCATTGAAGCCACGCCGGAAGAAATCCGGGAAACCTTGGGAATGCCTAACCTCTCGAAAGTGCAGGGGGAGGTGCTGGAGAAGTTTGCAGAGCAGATGCGCACGGGTCAGATGGAATCCGAAACCATGGCGGAGATGATGGGACCGACCTTCCAGTTTGGACGGCAGTTTGTGGAAACTCTGGGGCGCAGCATGGAGACCATGATGAAATCTGCCACAGATGCTCAGGTTACCGAAGCTTCCAAGTCTTGACATCATGTTCTAGCACCAGCCCTCCTGAGTGAAACTCGTCGTGAGTTGCCGCTCGCACCACAAAGCATCTCGACCCGACCCGGAAGAGTGGCCATGCCGGAATTACTGACCGGAATCCTGACCTACTGCACCATCAGCATTGGCATCTGCATGTTCTCATGGTTGATTCGCAATTGGCGACTGAACGGAAACGGATTCCTCCGCCACACGCTGCGGAGTTCGCAGAAAATTGAGATGCCCGGAGCAGAGGATTGGGCCGTGCCAACAAGCGTAGAAACTCCAGATCACCACCGGAAGGAGGTGATCGAGCGCATCCGCCTGTCGCCGTTTCAAGCGACATCCAAAATGCGCGAGTGGCTGCACCAACCCGACCGGGGATAGGCACCGTGCCAGAACTCCCGGAAGTGGAAACCGTGGTCCGTGGGCTACGCAGCCAAATCGTTGGCGAAACCTTTGCTCAGGTGGAGGTTCTGCATCCCACGCTGATTGTGCAGGGAGACCGCGATGCTTTCCGAGAGGGGTTGTTGGACTGCACCATCCGTGATGTCACCCGCCGTGCAAAATTCCTCTGCTTCCATTTGTCCCCGAAAGGCTACTTGCTGGGGCACCTCCGGATGACGGGAAAATTCATCGTCGCCGAAACTGAACCGTCGTTGGACAAGCACCAGCGGGTGCGGTTCCAGTTTCAGAGCGGACGCTGGCTGGTCTTCAGCGACGTGCGCTGTTTTGGCACTTTGGAAGTCTTGAATACACTGGAAGAAAGTCACGCTTTGGCAAAATTGGGTCTCGAACCGCTCTCCTCCGATTTCACTCCGGACTCCCTGCGTAATCCGTTCCAGCGCACTTCCCGGAACATCAAGTCCGTGCTGCTGGATCAGCGTGTGATCGTGGGCATCGGCAACATCTACGCCTCGGAAATCCTCTACCGCATTGGGATACATCCGGAACGTCCGGCCCAGCAAATTCGACCCAAGGAGCGCAAACAATTGGTCGCCACCACCAAGTCCGTGTTGCAAGAGGCCGTCGCAATGAACGGCACCTCGATCTCCGATTTCCGACGGGTGGATGACAAGACCGGAGAGTTTCAGGAGTTCCTGCGGGTGTACGGCAAGGACGGCTCCCCCTGCGGCACCTGCGGCACTCCTATCCAGCGCATCGTCCAGCAGCAGCGCAGCAGTTTTTTCTGTCCCACCTGCCAGCGATGAACCGGCCTCTCCTTCTGCTTGCCGCCGTGCTTGGCTGTGGCATCTTGGCGAGTGCTGCTTTTGGTGCGGAGACCCACTATCTGGTGCTGGGGGGAACGGAAAACTCAGGTTCCCGCGAATTTGCCCAAGAACTGGTACGGCTCTGGAAACTTCCGGGAGCGGTCAAGGACAAGGAATCCCAGCTCGACTGGAGCTTTGTTGTCGCTCCAAAATCCCGACTGGAACAGCTTTCGGAGCAGCGCGGTGATTTGGCCATCGTGGACGCGGAATCGGCACAACGTTGGCTTGGGGATTTCCCGAAAGTGCAGGTGCTGACGGTCCTCTGGACGAATTGGTTGCAGGTGATCAGCGCCAATCCGGAGCTGCTTGTACTGCCTGCCGATCCTCGGCTCACCTTGCGGATGCATCCGAACACGTTCCCGCTGGCCGTGGTCTGGGGAGCACAAACCCACTCTGGAGTACAAAGCATCCGTTGGGAAAGCCTCTCCCCGCAAACTGACGAAACCACATGGGTACAGGAAGGCGCTTGGATGGTGTTGGCTCCGGCCCCGGCTCAGGAAATCCATCAGCTTCTTCAGGAAAACCCGCTGCACCGCCTGCTCGCGCTCAGCCCGCAACTGCGGCAAGGGCTTTTAGAAGCAGCTCCGTGGATGCAAATGGGGATGCTCCCCGCAACAACGTATCCGGGGCAGTTCCAAGACATCGTGCTGCCGATGCAACGTCCGGTGCTGGTGGCACGGCATGACCTCCAAGCAAACGTGGTCTCCGAGGTGCTGGACCTACTCTTCCGCCAGCCTCAAAACTGGCAGCCGCACCCGCTCTTCCGGGAACTCAAGAAAACACACAACCTCGCGTTTCAGCACCGCTACACTTTCCATCCTGCCGCTCGGCAAGTGTTGGGCTTCTGAGATCATGGAAACTTCCACCGACAACTTCCAGCATGTTCCGGTGTTGGTCGAGGAAATGCTGGCGAACTTGCCGGAGCAACCTGCGACTCTGCTGGACTGCACCCTTGGTGGTGCCGGGCACAGTTCCGCACTACTCAGTCACTGTCCGGAGGCTCAGCTTCGAGGAATCGACCGCGATCCTGTGGCAGTGGAAGCTTCCAGACAGCGACTGGAAACTCGGTTTCCGGGACGGACGGACGTTCGGCAGGCCCGGTTTTCGGAACTCCCCGCCTACGTCAAGCTCTGGAGACTGCGTTATGATTTCGTGATCGCCGATCTCGGCATGTCTTCCGAACAACTCCAGCGGGCAGAACGCGGTTTTTCATTTCTCCTCGATGGTCCCTTGGACATGCGGATGGACCCGAACAGTTCAGACCCGAACGCGGCGCAACTGCTCCAAAAAATCAACGAACACGAATTGCGCCGCTGCCTCCGGGAATACGGTGAGGAGCGCAATGCTGCGAAGATCACCCGAACGATCATTGAACGGCGACGCACCAACCCAATTCGCACGACTGCCGAGTTGGCCGATCTCGTTGCCAGCACGATTCCTCGCCGCTTTCACAAACCCGGCTTCCACCCGGCAACCCTGACGTTTCAGGCCTTGCGGATTGCCGTCAACGGCGAGCTAGAGGAACTGGAAACCCTGCTGAACATCCTTCCAGATTTTCTCAATCCGGGGGGACGCCTGGCCATTATCAGTTTTCACTCGCTGGAAGACCGTCCGGTCAAAAAACAATTCCGGGAATGGGAGCAGCCCTGCACCTGCCCACCCCATCTGCCCTACTGCATCTGCGGCAAACAGTCCATTGGACGTGCAGTCAACCGCAGCCCTATCATGGCAACCGAGACTGAAGTCTCAGATAATCCGAGAAGCCGCAGCGCCAAGTTGCGGGTCTTTGAGTTCAAGGAGTGGAGTGATTGAAATCACTTGTACGAAAACCGTCGCGGAGCAGGCTGATCCCGAAACACTCCAAAAAGTGCTGACTCTCTTCCTTCAGCAACTTTTTCCGGGAGAGCATTCTGTTTCGCTCTACCTCACGGACGATATGGAAATGCGGGAGCTGAACCGGGAGTTCCGGGAGCGGGATCAAACCACAGACGTGCTTTCTTGGTCGTACTGGGAGGATGATCCTGATGCAAAGTGCGTGGGAGATTTGGCGGTTTCGCTGGAGCAGGTCACTCGGCAGGCACAGGAAAACGGCTGGCCTGTGGAAACCGAACTCGCCCGGATGCTCGCACATGGTTGTGCCCACCTCGCCGGGTGGGATCACGAACGCTCTGAGGAAGAAGCCCGCAAAATGCTGGAGCTGGAAATCGAATTGCTTCAGTTGGCAGGATACTCCGGCATCTATTCTAGTGGACCGTCTAATAAATGACTGATGTTACGTAGACTCTCGTAAGTCATTGATTTAATTTCGAATATTTTTGTCTAATACCCCGCCCCTTGGGGCGAAAATTGAGTTTAGTTTTGCCAAGCTTTTC
>CAJWCD010000159.1:0-6706 GCA_913020725.1 uncultured Pseudomonadota bacterium | reverse complement strand
TTATTCAGCAACTCACTACAGTGAACGAAAACTAAACTATTTCTCCAGGAATTGCCTGTTTAAAGAATTATGCGTCTACTCTGCTTAATTGATGCGAAAGAGGTCATCATCTGATGAATCCAAGCGGAAGTTGAGACCATTCCAGGCCAGCACATTAGAATTTGAACGATTGACAGCCATAGTGAGAAAAAGACCACGGATTTGTTTCTGAGTCATGGTGTCTCCTCTTCATAAGAGAAAAAACACCTTAACTCATTGTCTCAAAAATGTGGGCAGGACCAGACCCCACTCAGACTAACTTAGTGACTGGAGCAAAAAGTGGGGGCTGGACAGAGAGTCTTACAGCAAAACAGGGAGTGTTCTCTGTGTTCAACGAGTTCCAAAGATGCTTAGCCGTTTGAGTTCCAACTAGGGATTCGATTCCACTCATGGGGTGAGGTCACACCCCTATAATTGGGAAGATAGGGAGCAATCATATCACGCTGGGAATCTGGCCAGTCATCAGGGTTTCTACTGTCTTCAGAGCCTAGGTCTGTATCCACTCCCCTTCGATGGAAAATCTCCATAATGCGTGCTTGCATGCCCTCAGGCAGGCCACCGAAATCAGGATGATACCAGAGGGTGATCACTGTGCGTTCCTGCTCACTGTTATTGGGGTATGTGCCATGGAGTAAACGTGCATCTCCAACCACAAGATCTCCTGCTTTCACAGGAACCGGAATTTCTTCAGGTTGGGAGTGGTAGAGGAAATTGGTGGGATCCACCACTTTTGCAAGTGCTTCATTGTGCGCTGCTGGAGCGTCGTGAATGGGATGACTAGTCCGATGGCTTCCCGGGATTACTCTTAGACAACCGTTTTTAGTTTCTGTATCCGTGAGATAAATCATGAAAAAAGTCTGAGCTATGAATTCCGTATATGATACTGGATCATCCCAACCCCACCAATCCTGATGCCAAAACAGGGCTGGGCTCAGAGATGGCTTGCTAATGATGTACCCAGAACTGAATCTGGGATCCATAAACTCAAACGTGTTGAAAGCCTCTACAATACCGGGATGGGCAATCAGGCTGGCAAATTCAGGATAGTCCGCAATCAACACCAAACTTCCTTGAGATCGGTTTCTGTCCCTATGCTGTTTGGGAAGACCTTTTAGGATGACGCCACATAATTTCCTGATCTGCTCTAGGGATGTTTGGTTGAGCACATTCTTTAATACGCAATATCCCTGATCAATGAGTTGGTCTTTCATGTCCGAAAATCAGATCTGTACTTTTCGCTTGAAGGGTGTGCTTAACAGGCGTATGATAGGCGGGAACTGGAATGCGGACGAGGAGGTTAACCCCTCCTCGTCCACATCAAATGGGCTTAACAGGAAGACCCATATCAACCTCCAGAAACAATGCCAAATCTGTTCCGCAAAGGCAAGAGAAAAAATCGGGTTTCTGCCGTCTTAATTTTCCTGACAGCCCGCAACCTTTCCTCCAAGGACGGAAGAATGGCTATGTGGCAACGGAGGCACCAGCACCTTCACACCCTGATTTCTCACTACCCAAGGCGGAAGAATGGGGGATGGGAGCAATTGCGCTTCATCTATCGGTAGTGGCATGCCATTAAATGATATTCAGACCCCGATGCGTGCTACCCGGAGCATGAGAGGTTGTACTCGATGATGAACCAGTGGGTCACGATCGTGCCACCAGTCCTTCTTGGAGAAGGAGAGTTGCGGACGAAGCGCCCGAGCCGCTGGCGCAGGGTATTGTACCAGTACTCCATGTGCGTGGTCTCCCCGGTCTCCTTGCCGGAACCTCGCAAAAAAGCCGCACACGACGTGATTTTATAAAATATAAAATTTTTATGGGAACCGATCTTTTCTTTGGTATCACCGAAAGCGGGGTGATGCACACCGATGCCGACCCGCAGATTCCCCTAGAAACCAAATTCAAGATGGTTAAGGAATCAGGGGTATACGATTATTTCGACAAGACGCCCGCCAAGGAGTTGGAGTACGATTACCTGCGTTGCAGCGAAAAGTACGATCTGCCGATCCTGGCGGGAGGCTGGTTTTATGTAGTTGGAAGGGACGAGGAACTGCTGATGGAAAACCTTCGTCTCGGGGCCCGTCTCGGCAGCCTGGTCCATAACACCCAGATTATCATGGACCACGCGGACGGTTCTTTGGTGAGCGACGAACAGGTCGCGGAAATCTACCTTAAAGCCTATGAAACCGGAGAAGAAATTGGGTGCCGCCCTACTTTCGAGGTGCATGTCAACATGTGGTCCGAGGATTTCCGGCGTATCGAGAAAGTGGCCGATCTTGTGGAACGTCGAGGCATCCCCTTCCGAATGACCCTCGACCACTCGCATGTCATTTTCAAAATCGACAATCCTCGCGAACAGGAAGTGTTCAATATTCGCGAATCGATTGAAAACGGAGAGCTGGTCCTCGACCCTTTCCAGGAAGACCATGTCTGCGGAAATTGGATCCAGCGGGGTTTCGTCAGGCACTGCCATGCACGGGCCGCGGTGCCAAACAATCCAAGGAATGTCTGGAAGCATCATCCCGGACTTGAAGGCCTCGTTTCTCAGCATCCCAAGGATACCATCGGCCGAGGAATCCAGTATCCCTTCCTCGAACCTGAACCCGGTCAATGGCACAGCGAATGGAATGAATCCCTGCTGGAACCCTGGAAGGAAGTTCTTCGGCAATTGATGCGTTATCACGCGTCGCATTCCGATAGTAATCTCAAGACCATCTCCACCGAATTCATACCCAGTCCGGATTATGGAGGAGGGGCTAGGTATTCGATTTTTGAAAATTCGTTGGCCTGTGTCAGATGGCTCAGGGAAACGTGGAACCACATTTCAACAGCTGTCTGAAAGGAATTTGATGAAAACACGGGCCGCCGTTGCCTGGGAGGCGGGCAAACCGCTGGAAGGCCTGGAAATCGATCTGGAAGGGCCGCGAGAGGGCGAGGTCCTTATTAGACCTTATCGCAAATAAGCGCGTGAGTCGGCGCGGAGTTTTTCGGTTCCGGATGCGGCCGTGCTGCTGGTGCTGATCCTCTTCCTGATGTTCCATCCCAATGGCATCATCGCCGTCAATCCGGAGCCGATGCGCTGACCACCAGCAGCCTTGGTTGAGCCGCTTTGCTCCGGAGTTTGACAACGGTTCACTCCGAATTTCGGACACTGTTTTCGATCTTTGCTCGCCTCCCCAAAAGGGCTGCAAGTTGCATGGCGCATAAACGGATTGCTTTGTCTGACGCCATCATGTTCCACCGACCGTTCCGGAAAACTGCACTACTCGCCACTTTCCTGCTGCTCCTGTGCGGAGCGGGAGGGCTCCGTGCGCAAAACTACGAATACGTCAAGAAAAGCCGCTTCCTCCAGATGTATTTGGGGGTGGACTTGGTCAACTACAATGATCAGATTCTCCTGAACTACCAAAGCTCGGCGTCAGGTGCCGAGCAAATGTATGTGCAGCCTACGGGGGGCACGAGACTGGTTTTCGGAGGACTTGGGATGAAGGGACGCACCGACCTCTACTTGGCCATTCCGACGACTTCCACCACCACCGAAGACGGGATTACTGTCACTTACAACAACGGCATTGAGATGGGGTTCCGGCTCTATGTCCTCAAGGTGAAACCGAACACCGTCAGTCCTTTCCTGGGAACCTCCCTGCACATTCGGACGTTCAAGCAGGCCTCCTCTTCCGCAGCGGCGGACACGGGTCCGGAGCACACCTCCCTTGGCACCTCCATGAGTTTTGGATTCCTACTACCCACACCCTACGGCATGGTGGAACTCGGCACTCAAAAGACGTCCAGTTCCAAGGTTTCATATCCCTACTACCGGAATGGTTCAACCGTAGGGGTCGCTGATGCGCAGCTCCCCAACTCTTTCACTTGGTTCGGGTACCGTTACCTCTTCGACACCGCCAACCCGGACAAATCCAGTGGTCGCTCCACCAGTGGGTTCACGTTGGGACTCGGCATCAACCAGACGATTTCGCTCAAAACCTCTCCGTACACTTACAGCAGCCGCAAGTACCTCGCCAAGCGTCCGGGCACGGGACTGTACTCGGAAGCCAATCTCGGCTACTACTTCGGAGGCTGGGACAGCTTTTTTCAGATGTCCTCCCGAACCGTGCCCTATGTGCAGAAGGGCTATGGCTACGAACTCAAAATCAACCGCAGCATTTCCGGATTGGAAGCCGCGACCTTCATTGCCAAACTCGGCAGCTTTCACCCGTTCTTGGGAGTGGGCTACAACCAAGAGTCCATTGCAATCACCGAGTCTGACAGCGGCAGCAGCGCCGCCAGCAGTTCGACCAGCACGGTTTCTCGCAGTTTGCTCGGCGGTTTTGACCTGCGTGTGGACAACAAGGGCATGTTTGTCATGCGCTCCATGTTCCGCTACACTCCCAACGTGCGGCCTGCGGTCAGCAGCGGAGGCATCCTCAAATTGGACGGTTTGGAGATCAGTTACTTCCAACTTGTGATGCACTTCCGCTGATTCTGCATCTTTTCTCGCATCTTCTTGCTTCAAATTTCGAGTTGTTTGGACTAGGCTATAACGTTGTCCAAATTCTGGGGCTCTGCCCCCTACCATTCATGCCTCAACTGCTCACCCTGCCTGAAGCCGTCAAGTTGCTGCGAGTGCCGGCAACCACCTTGCAGCGCTGGATTCGGCTGGGAGAGGTGCCGTGTCAGATGCGCAACGGCGAGGCTCGGTTTCAGAAAAACACGCTGCTCGCCTGGGCCAAGAAAAAGCACCTGTTCGTCGGGAAAACCTCGGGAATCACCCAGCAGCGGCAGCAGGCGAATTTGCTGGCTGCGCTAGAACGGGGCGGGGTCCATGCAAAGCTCTCCGCCGAAAACCGAGGCGTACTTTTCCAAGATCTTGAAACTCGGCTCAACGCCCACCTGCACACCAACGCTCCGCTCGCCACGTTGCTGGAGGAGCGCGAACAACTCGCTTCGACCGCGATCGGGCAAGGGCTGGCTGTACCACACCCGCAAACTCCCGGAATGCTGGAGTTGTCCGACTCTGTGGTGGCGATTGGCTTGCCCAAAATCCCTGTGGAGTTTGAGGCGGCGGACGGCGAACCGATTATTGCCGTGTTTGTGCTGCTCAGCGTGGATGCCACCCACCACCTTCAACTACTGGCCCAACTCACCCGACTGCTCCGGAATCCGGAACTGATGGGATTTCTGCACACACAACCGCTCCCGGATGCCCTCCTCGAAGCCTTCCGAAAAAGCCTGGACTCAGCGGCTCACTGACTTTCTTCCTCGTGCACTAGGGAGCGAAGGGGACGACCCGCTTCAGCACCTTCAACGAGTGTCTGCCGGAGAAACCGCCATCATGATGCTCTCCGCGCTGGGCATCGGACTCGTCTGTGGTTTGCTCGCAATCGGACTCAACGCAAGTGTTCACGCAGTCCGGGGAGCGCTTGGGGGGTCAGAATGGGGGCCGTGGGCGATTCTCTTCCCGGCAGCGGGAATGGGGTTGGCCGTTTACCTGATTCGCTCGCTGATGAAGGACTTTGCGGGACATGGAGTTTCGGATGTGATCCAGGGCATGGCTGTTGGAACAAAGTCCCTGCGGCGGCGGATGATCGCCTCTCGTTTTGTCGGTAGCCTGCTCACGGTGGGAAGTGGCGGCTCCACCGGATTGGAAGGACCGATTGTTTGTGTCGGTGGGGCGTGGGGCACCCTGATCGGACGCTGGCTCGACATGAACGAGCGGCGCAAGCGGCTGCTTATCGGCTACGGGGTGGCCGGGGCTGTCGCCGGCATTTTCAACGCACCCCTCACAGGGTTGATTTTCACGCTAGAAATCATCGTTGGTGAATACACCGCCCTCACCATCCTGCCGACAATTATCGCCGCCGTGAGCGCCACGGAAGTGAGCCGTCTGCTGGCGGGCAACAAAATCACCTTCCACCACGAGATCGCCAATTTTTCCCCGACCTCTCTTGTCGCCTGTATTGCTCTCGGGGTCTTGACGGGGCTGCTTTCGGTCGTGTTTGTGCGCAGCTTGCCGTGGTGGGAGTCCGTGTTTGCACGACTGACCGAGCGGCTTTGGATCCGAGCAGCGACCGGAGGTTTACTGGTGGGGCTGCTGGGCTACTGGTTTCCAGAAATCCTTGCAGAAGGTTATGTCACCACGCAGGCATTTCTCACCGCCGAAGTGCGCCCGACGTTGCTGTTTGTACTGGGGTTCGTACTTCTCAAACTCGTTGCCTGTGGCGTCACGCTGGGCAGTGGCGGGGTGGGAGGCGTGTTTGCGCCGAGCCTTGTTATCGGCAGTGGCGTGGGGTTGGCGTTTGGAATGGGTCTGCAACTGTTGCCACTGGAAGGCATTGCCGAGGAAACGGCCTTTGCGCTCACGGGAATGACGGGCATGGTGACAGGGGTCATGCACGGGCCGCTCACCGGCATCTTCCTCGTCATGGAAGCCACCCGGGGCTACTCCCTGATCCTGCCACTGATGCTCACCGCAAGCAGTGCGATGGTGGTCAGTTCCTACTTTGAATCCGGCTCGGTCTATACCCGCGAACTGATTGCGCGAGGGCACCTCATGCGCCGGGGAACGGACCGTTACCTCCTGCACACCCTCAACATCCGGGACATCCTCGACCGTGATTTCGACATCCTCCGGGACACCATGCTGCTTGGCGAGTTCGTCGAAGTCTTC
>CAJWCD010000158.1:0-6842 GCA_913020725.1 uncultured Pseudomonadota bacterium | reverse complement strand
GCTTCGTCCGCGAGACCCTTTCCTTCTCCAAGAAAGACTGGTGGCATGACCGAGTAACCCACTGGTTTATCGTCGAGTACAACCTGTCATATTCTTGGTAGCTACTACCACCTTATCATTTAATTATATGCCACTACCTGAATTACTTTTATGCGATTTTGTAATTCACCAGAGGAGATCACATGAGAGGACGGTGCAGGTTTGGTGGTGGAGTTCTGGGCTCAGGTTCAATCAAGCCGGGCGCAGGTGTTCGGGGGCTTCATTTCACTGATGGTTTTTTTGGTTCTCTTATATTATCCTGGATAGTAAAATATTGTAAAATCAATAGGTTAATCTTGCGAAAACAATCTCATCTGCTGAAACTCATGGGAGTGGCGGTTATTATTTTATCCGGGAGGCATCTGCTGGAAAATCTGTTGAATAACCGTATGATTGAAGCGAGAACGCGCTTTTTCTGCAAACGCCTCACTGTCACACCACACATAGGGTGTGGTGAAGGTTTCGCCCGTTTCATGCACTTTGAAAACCCCCCAGATAGTTGGCTTCGGCAGAAACGAAGTTTGCTCAAAACTGTCTTTTTTCAATGAACTCATCTTGAATCTCCCAGCAATTGGGATGCTTCATCCCTCAACAGCAGTTGCATCAGCAATCTAGCAAATTAAACAAAAAACGATTTCAACACTTGCACTCCTGTAAAAAACACTTTATGCTAGTTAGGAGTGTCGGCATCAATCATGCCCGCGCTTTACAGAGGGTGGCAATAGCCACTCTGTTTTTTAAATCCCAATCAAAGCTCATTTCATGGCAAAAATGACAACAGCCCAGATGGAAAAACTGGTCAACAAAGCCACGGAGTTATCCTCCAGCACCTCCATGAACGCCGCTTTCTCGGAGTGCGGGTTCAAGAACGTCACGAGTTTCAGGAACTCCTTGTTCACTGCGTGTATGGAATTGGGGAAGGTTCCGCCCAAATTCATCCGCACCCGCAAGGCCAGCAAAAGCGCCGGTCGTAAGCGCAAGCCCATGCCGTCTTCGGTGATGGTTGAGGTGAAATCCACCAAGTCCGGATCGGGTCGGGCCTCGGTTCCGAAAGAGGTCTTTCAAATCCTGAAGGTGAATGCCGGAGAGAAACTCTCGTTCAGTCTGAAGCCCAGCAAGGTGGTCATCACTCGTAGCTGACCCTCTGACCTTTGAGCGGTTTTGGGAACTCTCCGCCCAGCCGCTCAACCGTTTTTCTTTCCAGACAACACCCGATCCAAATCCTGCTGGTACTTGCTCAAGAAACGTTCCTTGTTAAGCGAGACCAGAATGACGATCAGTAGCGAAGCAACCGGGCAGGCGACTGCAAACCCCTCTTCAATGATCAACACGACATCGGCAACCAAGGCGCCGATTTCCAGCAACTTGATCGTGTCCCACCGCAAACGATAGCGCAGATAAATCCAGAGCGAATAGGATTTGATCAGAATGGTGACAAAAGCGGTTCCCACCATCTGGAACAAGATCAGATCAAAGGTCGCCAGCAGAAAGGTGATAATCAAAGATGTCATCAAGGCGCGTTCAACAAATTCCTTGGGCATGTCAGGGGTTCCGTTTTGTGGAGCTTGGCAGTGTTTACCGTATCAGGAAACTTGTATCCAAGAAAAATACCAAAATTCCCTGTCTTGGCGATCTGCAACAAAAATCGCAACAACCGAAACACTCACGGGCTGGTGGCAGGCTCCAGTCGACAAGAGAGATCCATGGTCGCCTGATGGCGTTTGCGTTCCGTGAGGGTGAGGGTACCCCGCTGCTCCATCCGCACTTCACCGGGATCGAACCAGTAGCTACAAATCGCTTCGTCCGCTGCGGTGGCACGCCCATCATCCAGCAAGCAACGCACAGAGAGGCGTTCTTCAATGTGAGTCCGCTGAACCGACTGATTCCAGTGCAGTTCGCACTTCCACTCAGTCAGGTAGATAAAGGGCACCCGACGGCGCTCTGAGGATGTGCTCGGCAACCGCAACATTTTGTCCGGACTGTTGTTTTCCTCATATACCGCCACCCAGCGAATCACGCTGGCCGTTTGTGCTGTGCTGGAACCTGTCGTCAGTAAGAGCAGTCCCGCACACACTAGAGCAACTCGCCAGCTTGCCCGCACTAGCGTATTCAAAGAGGGAGCGATTTTCTTCATTAGCAATGCTTTTAGTCTAAGCTTTCGAGAAAGCATAACACGGGGCCAGACAGGATTCCAGCCCCGCCTTATTTGGCAAGTACGAATCCTAAGCTCGACCTCGCCGGAGGACATGGTATGATTTCCGAGCAAGGCAGAGGATGATACATCCTCCACTTCAAAGGAACCTGCAAAAACCCTAGCCCTTTCGACATGCCCGGAACACTCCCAAAACGAGGCTCTCGCTCTCAGCGGGGAAGAGCTGCGCCGTGCCGCCCACTCCACTACCAATGATAAGCTTTGTCGGAAAATGGGACAGGTGTTGCTCTGGAGCCACTAACTTACGGATTCCGCAGCTTTGGCGAGGATTGGCCTTTAGCCTTGTGCTGGGATTTGCGCCCTTGTCCCTGCAAGCCGAAAGCTTGTTTTCGTGGACGATCACACAAGTGGAACCCAGCACCGAGCAGGGCATGGTGCTGCTCCAGCACGAATTTCCGGCCAAATCCACTCAGACTCGGTTTGCACTGGAACTCCCGCTCAAGACCATGAAGGCGTGGACCTGCAAGCTGCACTGGAAGCAGGAAATCAGTTCCAAGCAGGTGCAGGAAAAACTGTTCGTGCGCTGCACCACGGCCTCACGCGAATTCCGGGTGACCGGTCGGGTCGCATGTGCCTACCGCTTCAGCGACCGCCGTTGGATATTCGGTGAAACTACCTTTGATCTGGAAGCCTGGAAAGGGCGAAAGGTCATCGGTATGGCGACCTTCCAACTCCGTTGCGACCGGGAGGAACACACAAGTTCCGGAAGCTGAAACCAGAGGGGGTGGTTCCGGAAACTGCTCAAACTGCGTTGCGGTCTTGTGCTATGACACCACCACGTTTTCCTGAACCAAAAGCCGCTCACGTTTGCTGACATTGGCCAGCGAATCCGCCGCAACGGCCTGACCGATTGCAGTTTGATAGGCTCCCCCGAAATCCACTTTCGAATCGAACCACAGTTCGGAAACTCCATCGTACAGCCCCTCCCCGTCACCTGCGACAGCATTGAAACAAAGCCGCCGAAGTCCGGGAAGTTGCTTGGCCAGTTCAGCGTGTTGACCGAGCCACCATTTCAGAAATTCCTCCATGCTCATGCCTTCACGGCGTTTGAGCAGAATCATTGCCTTAAACATTGAATTGCCTGAGAAAGTCATTTTGTTTGATTGTTTTCAACTGCTCACCCGTGCTAATGGGCGCCCCCCATCCGCGAGCACCACGGCGATCACCAGCTCGTCCGGATGGGGTGCGTCTGGAATGGTGATTTCCGCAGCGTCCATGTGGTCGAAGCTCCAGATGCTGTCCTTGTTGGTGAGCGGCATCACCAGCACCGAGCCCGGACCACCCAGTTTTTTGGTTGAGGGGATGATGTCGTCCCCCTTTTCCACGGCCGCTCGCACGGGTTTGCCAAAGCGCGGGTGCAGCACAGCGGCGGCATGTTCGAGTTCTCCGTTGATGCCCACGATCGCCCCCTTGCCGTAGCTTTGGATTTGCGACGGCTCCACGCCGAGGGCGTCCACTCCTTTGCGAGCCAGATAGCCACCAACTTCCACGCCAAGGTCATAAAGTGGTTCCAAGTCCTCCACATAACGACCCGCGTAAGGATTCCGGATGACCGCCGCCACCGTCACCTTCCGTGAGGGAGGATCAACCGTGCGTTCCATTTCCCGATGCACTTCCTCAAGCTGCACGACGACGCGACGAATATCCATCTGCTCCATGATTCAAATCCAAAAAATGTGTTGCTGAAAAAACAGAGACCTCATAGCCTCACCCGCTCAAAATAGGTCACTTGTTCTTGTGTTGCAAGATGACCGGCTTTCCCGTCTGATAATGAGATCGACCTGATGACCGAGTTCTCAGACCGCTGCCGAAGCCTCTGCTTCCGGCAACCTTGTGACGTGTTCTATGAGTTCCACCAGCCGCCGCCAGAAATTCCTGCACGAATCAGCCAGCATCCTGCGCCTCGGCCTTCCGGTGATCGCCGCCAACCTGCTGCTGATCTCGATGACGTTCACGGACACCGTGATGGCCGGGCAGATCAGCCCCACCCACTTGGCGGCTTTGGCCATTGCCTCCTCGCTCTGGCATCCGATTCTCCTGTTTGCTCTCGGCATTCTCACCACGCTGGTCCCCATTGTTGCGCAATTGCATGGTGAGGGGAAAAACGAGTCGATGGGTGAGTATGTGCTGCAAGGATTCTGGTTGAGCGCAGCGCTTTGCGTGCCTGCAATCGTCCTCCTCCACAATCTTGAACCGATCATGAGCCTGATCGGATATGAGTCCGAAGTCATCCGCATTTCCACTGGGTATCTCAAAGCGATCAGCACCGCACTTCCGGGAATCCTGCTCTACTCTGTGCTACAGCATTTCAACGAGGGCATCGTCCTCACGCGCCCCAACATGTACTTCCATGTCGTGGGTTTGGGACTCAACATTCTGGGCAATTACACCTTCATGTTCGGACACTTCGGCTTTCCGGCCATGGGCGCGGTGGGCGCAGGTTGGGCCTCCAGCCTCGTCTGGAACTCAATGGCGGTGGTGATGTTGGTCTTCTGCCTGCGCTTCCCAAGATTCCGGAAATACCACCTGCTGCAAAGGTTTCAGTGGCCCTCAATTTCGCATCTGCGAGAAATTCTACAGATTGGCTTGCCCACCGGATTTGCAACCATGGCCGAAACAGGCCTCTTTGCCATCGTTGCCCTGATGGTGGGGATGCTGGGCGTGACGAGCATGGCCGCACACTCGGTCGCTGTCAACATCGCCTCGATCAGCTTCATGATTCCTTGGGGACTCTCCACCGCGATCACCACACGGGTTGGGTTTGCCATTGGCCGCGGGGAACCTGAGAAAGCTCGACGCATCGGTTTCTCCGGAGTCTTGCTTTGCGGAATCGTCATGTTTGGGATGGCGATTGTGATGGCGGCGATTCCGGAAACGCTCATCTCGATTTACACCGATAACTCTGCCGTGACCACTGTTGCGGTGCAGTTGTTGTTTATGGCGGCACTCTTTCAACTTTCCGACGGACTTCAGGTGGGGGCACTGGGTGCGTTGCGCGGCCTCAAGGACACCCGCGTTCCCATGCTAGTGAACCTGCTCTCCTACTCAGTCCTTGGTCTGCCCATCGCCTACCTGCTCGGCCTCCAGTGGGGGTATGGGGTCATCGGTTTGTGGACCGGGATGATCGTCGGCTTAACGGTGGCTGCCTTCCTCCACAACCTGCGCTTTCACCAACTCACCCGGCGGATGAACGCTCCGCTGGCAACACTCAATCTCCCTGCCAGCGCAGAACAGAAGCACACGGCAGCAATGCTGAAGACAACCAACGAAGACGCGATTACCGACCGTCTCTCTTTATGAAGCAAGCAGCGCCACATTTCTGGTTTTTTCAGGGGTCGCTGTTTGCGCTGCTGTTCTGCTCGCACGTTCAGCACATGATCCTGATCCCGCTCACTGTTGAGATCGCCAACAGCACCGGGTTTCCGGTCGAGAAGGGCGGCCTGCTGATCGCGATTGGCCCGGCGGCCTCGACGATTTCGGCGTTTCTGCTCGCCCCCTTTTCGGACCGCTGGGGACGGCGGCGCATGATCCTGCTGCTCTCGTTCGGGCTAGCATTATCCTCCTGCGGATTGGCACTTGCCACCACGCCAACAACGCTGCTGGCCTCACGTTTTTTCAGTGGTTTCTTTGCAGGACCGATCCTGTCCAACTGCATCGCCTACGCGAGCGACATGTTCCCTGACAGGCAACGCGACCGTGCCATTGCCAACTTTGGGCTTTCCTTTGCCATTGTGCCACTGCTGGGAGTGCCACTGGGTGCATGGCTGGGAGAACTCTTCTCGTGGCGCTACATCTTCTTCGGAATCACGGTTGTCGTCTTGGTGCTGCTACTCGTGATCCTGCGGCTCCCACACGTCCGAACAGGGGCAGAAAACGAGCGGGTGGCACGACAGTATGGGCAAATGCTCGACCTGCTGCGGCGTTCGGAAGTACGGGTCGTGCTGTGGATGCAGTTCTTCATGCAGGTTGGCTTCTTCGGCTTTGCCCCCAACGTGGGTGTCTGGCTTTCCACCAACTACGGGATGACTCCTTCCGGAATCGGCTTCTGCTACATGCAGGGTGGGGTGGCGAGCATCGCCGGGAACTTCTGCGCCCGCTTTCTACTGAACCGTGGCTGGCGGCTGTCCTGCATTGCGGGAGGATCGCTTGTGTTGGGCACGGCACTGGTGATTTCGACTCACGAATGGGTGCCCGCTCCTTTCGTGGGAGCCTCGTTTGCGGGTATCATGCTGGGGTTGGCCGTGCGCTTCCCCGCTCTGCAAGCGGTGCTGTCGGAACTCACCAGTATCGAGGTGCGTGGACGCCTGATGGCGTGGAGCATGATCCTCGTGACCTTCTCGCTTGGTTTCGGGGGACTCTGGAGTTCGTGGGTGCTGTCGCTGGAAGCGGGACGTTTGGAAGGCATGGACACCATCGGCCTGATCGCCTGTGGCACCTTGCTGCTGGTGCAGCCGATGGTGCTGCTCGTCAGTCGGCGGCTCCGCATTCCGGAAGACGGCAAGGGGGTTCCTGTGGAAGCCTCCTCGGATCACAACCTTGATGGTCTCGCAAGAAGTCCTCTGAGGTGATAAATTAGTCGATTTCTGGGGTC
>CAJWCD010000157.1:0-6856 GCA_913020725.1 uncultured Pseudomonadota bacterium | reverse complement strand
GGACCATCCGATGTTACCCGACAAATCGGGCAACTTGCCCCGATAACTCAGACAATCCCTCTCCGAAAACTACGGTCTCTGGACTTGCGCGTCAAGACAAAACAACAGCATCAGCGGACACGTCGCAGCACGGTGCTGGCCCAAGAGAGGCCTACGCCGAATCCGGCGATGAGGAGGGTGTTGAGGTCGGGGTTGTCGAACTCCTCGGCAAGCACCATCGGTACAGAGGAGGAGACGGTGTTGCCGTAATCGGCAGCATAGAAACGGCATTTTTTGCGGGACACGCCGAGTTCGTCGGCAATGGCATTGACGATGTGGCGGCTGCCTTGGTGCAGCAATAGGCGGTCCACTTGATCGAGAGTGCAGTCGTTGCGTTGGAGCATGGCGCGGATGCTGTCCGGAATCACACGCACGGAGAAGGTGAAAACGGCGCGTCCGTTCATGTGAAGGGTGCCGTCGCGCACGATGATGCTCTCCCACTTGGTGCCGTCCGAGCCAAACACGAATTCACCGGACATCCAAACCGGTTGGTCTGTGACGAGTGCCGCCGCTGCACCGTCACCGAAGAGCGTGCTGGTTTTCTTGTCGTTCTCGTCCATCACCTTCGAGTAAGGATCCGCAGTGAACAACACCCCTGCCCGGAAGCCGTGCGCCTGCATGAAGGCTTGCAGAATCGACAAACCATAAGTGAATCCGGAACAGCCCAGCGAGATGTCAAACACCGCGCAGGAGGTTGGGAGTCCGAGCTTGCGATGCACAATCGCAGAAGTGTGTGGCAGACCGTTTCCGTCCGGATTCTGGGTGCAGACGATGGCGCACTCCACGCTTTCCACCGGAAACGGATGCTTGTGCTGCAAATCCTCCCACGCCTTCACGCAGAGGTCCGAGGAGTCCAGTTGCTGCGGTTTGCGAGCAAGTTCGAGGAAACCGATCTTTTCCCGCACAAACGATTCCTTCATGTTGAAGATTTCAAGGCGGTCGAGGTTGGTGATCCGGGTGTCCGGAAGCCAAGTGCCAATGGCCGTGAGTCCGAGGGTCAAATCAGTGCTCCTTTACAAAGGGTTGTCCAATGGCCGCAGGTGCAACGGCCTTGCCGACGAATCCCGCAAGCAGCACCACCGTGAGGATGTACGGGAGTGATTGGATGAGTTGAACCGGCACCACACCGATTCCGGGGATGGGCACCCCCTGCAAGCGGCTTTCGAGTGCTTCCGCAAAGGCGAAGAGCAGGCAGGCGAACATGGCGGGATAGGGCCGCCACTTGCCAAAGATCATTGCCGCGAGCGCGAGGTAGCCCTTGCCTGCCGACATGTCTTTGACGAAAAAGGCAACCTGCGCGGTGGAGAGGTAAGCCCCGGACATGCCGCCGATCATGCCGTTGATGACGAGTGCCTGATAGCGAATACGATTCACGGAAATCCCGGCGGTGTCCACGGCAAGCGGGTTCTCACCCGTCGCCCGCAAGCGCAGCCCGAAGCGGCTTTTGAAAACCACCCACGCCGTGAGCGGCACCATGAGGAACGCGAGGTACACCAAGATGTTGTGGCCGCTGATCAATTCGGAGTAAACCTCGCCGAGGATTGGGATGCCCCGGAGTTCGGCAGCAAAGGGCAGTTCGATAGGTAAAAAGCGTGCGTCCGCTGGAAGTTGCGGGGTCTTGCCGCCACGCTGGAACCATGCGATGCCGAGGACCGTGGTAAGCCCTATCGCAAAAATGTTGATTGCCACGCAACTCACGACTTGGTTGCCGCGTTTGGTGACGCTGGCGAAACCGTGCATCATTGAGAAGACAACGCCCACGGTCATCGCGCCGAACAGCCCCAGCCACGCCGATTGCGTCCAGTGCGCCACGCAGGCCGCAATGAACGCGCCGCCGAGCATCTTGCCCTCCAGTCCAAAATCAATGACCCCGGAGCGCTCCGCAAATATTCCCGCCATCGCGGCGAACACCAAAGGGGTGGCGGTTCGCAAGGTGGCATCCAGCAACAAAATGAAATCTAACCACATGGGAGGAAACCGAAAGGGGCAAAGTTCCAAAGTTCCAAAGTTCCAAAGGAGCGGTAGCGAGGGACGGCATACCCGCGTTCAGAACTCAGCAAACTCATTGCTCTCATCAAACTCGACTGGTAGGGTGTGAACACACACCTCCGGAAATCAAGGGGCTGACTGTAGCACTATCTTTCGCAAATCGGAACCGCAAAAAAACTCCGGTGCCTGTCCTCCACTACGCCAACCGTCTCGATCACCTCATTTCACCACTGGTCCAGCACCTCCGGAACCGCGATCCCTTCGACTTGGTTTCAGTGGTCGTGCCCAACTTCAGCCTGCAAAAGTGGATCTCCCTGCGCGTCTCGGAGTACCTTGGCATTGCAGCGAACCTGCGTTTTGTACCGTTGGAGAAGGCGATTGTGCGGGTGCTGCACGACGAAGGTGTGGTGCCGCCCCGGACGCAGTTGCTGCAACTGCACCAACTTCAGCAGTTCCTCATGGATGCGCTGCTGGCAGCGGAGGCGAGCGTGGAGGTGGTGTGGCAACCGCTCAGGGATTACATCGCCGGCAGTGGAGAGCTTTCGGCACGGGCACGGACACGCCGCTGCTTTCAGTTGGCCGAACGTTTGGCCAAGCTGCTCCAAGAGTACGAATACTCCCGCAGTGAATTGCTATCGGCGTGGCACAAGGGTCGCCGCGCCTTGCCCATAGTAATGCCCGGTGATCCGGAAGGTTGGCAGATGGCACTCTGGGAGCGCGTGCTGGGACCGAACGGGATGCTCGTCCAACGTAACCAACGGCTGGACAGCACCGACAGCCGCAAACCACGTTGGAAAACTCTCCCACAACTTTGTGAGTCCTGGCGGCCGACCCAACTCAAGCGCGACACTAAGCTCCACATTTTCGGCCTCTCGTACTTCTCCGGATTCCACCAACACCTGCTTGCAGAGCAACTGGAAACCGTCCGTGAAATCCATGTTTACACGCTCAATCCCTGCCGCGAGTTTTGGGAAGACCTCCAAACAACTTGGGAGCAAAAGGCGGGTTTCCGGAAGGGACTCGACGAAGGTTGGGCAGATCGGCTGGAAAAAACGAGGCTGCACTTTGAGCGCGATCTGCGGATCGAGGAGCAGGACGTTGAGGCGGGGGAACTCTTTGAGCATGAGGAGGAGAATCCGCTCTTGCAGGCGTGGGGGCGTCCCGGACGCGAGAATATCCGACTGCTCAACACCCTCACGGGCTGGCAGTTCGAGGAACACTTCCGGGAGGCGATGCCCGACGAAGACGCCACCGTGCTTCAGCAGGTGCAGCAGGACATTCTCAACCGCGAACCGCGTCGCCAAGGAGCAGCGAACTTAGGATTGGCGCAGGACGTCAGCCTCGAAATCATCGCCTGCCCCAACCCCAGCCGCGAGGCGGAGATCGTCGCCAACACGGTCTGGGACACCGTCCGGAACACGCCGGGGCTGCGCTTCCATGAAATCGCGGTGATTGTCCCGGAGATGGCGACCTATCAGCACGAACTCGAACAGGCGTTCGAGGCACTGCACGACCTGCCCTTCAACCTGATTGACGGCACAAGCAGCAGTGCCAGCCGACTCGCCGAAGCCGCAGAATGTCTGCTGCAACTCGGCTACTCCGACTACAGCCGCCGCGACTGCTTTGCACTCTTTGATAATCCGTGTTTCTGTCACAATTTCGTGGGCGCTCAAACGGATCCGCAGGGCGAACCGTTGGACTTTTCGCAGTGGCGGCAGTGGGTGGACGATCTCGGCATTTTCTACGGCATCGACGCTGAGCATAACCGCAAACGCGGCTACACCCACCTCAGTGGAGATCGTTTCAATTGGGAGCAAGGCTTCCGGAGGCTGGAGTTAGGGCGGCTGCTCGCTCCCAAGGCCACCGATCCGGAGGGCGGTGTTTGCACGGTTCAGGGGGAACGTTACCTGCCGTTACATGTTCCGGAAGAGCAGGCCACTGCCGCCGCCCGTTTCATACTGATCGTGCGCTCGCTCTTTGCCGACACCCGCGACTTGCCGGAATGGAAACTCTCCGGAGCGCAGTGGGCGGACTATCTTCAGTTGCTCTTTCAAACCTACCTTGCACCGGCCACTGACTCGGACGCATCAGAATTCCAGACCTTGCTCCAGAGCGTTCAAAAACTACGGGATTTGGACTGGGACGACCCACCCGGCGTGATTTCGTTTCCGACCGTGCTGGAGTTCTTCCGACAGCAGCAAACCAAAGTGACGGTGCATCGCGGGCACTATCTTGCGGAAGGGGTGACGATCTCCTCCTTTCAACCCATGCGCCCGATTCCCTTCAAAGTCGTCTTCATTCTCGGATTGGGAGAGGGGCAGTTCCCTGACCGTCAGCAGCAAGACAACCTTGATCTGCGCACCGCCCGCATTCCGCTGGAACACCCCATTCGAAAACGCCTCTACCGCGAGCGTCGTCTAGGGGATGTGTCGCCCCCGGAGCGTGGCCGCTACATGTTCCTCGAAACCTTCATTTCCACGCAGGAGCGACTGGTGCTCAGCTATGTCAGCCGCGACGAACTCACGGGTGAAACCCTCCAGCCTTCCTCCGTGATCCAGACCCTCAAGGAGGTGCTGAACGACGGTTACCTTGCCCAGGGATTTCAGGAAACCACCCACCCGCTCAAGACTTACGATCAGGAATACTTTCCGGAGTTTGAGGATTCCGGGGCCACCGCAGCGACGGCCTCGCTTCCGAACTACGACCCACAGTCGTTTCAGCAGGCCCACGCGCTTTGGACCCGCAAACAGCTTGGGCGGGAGTATCCGGGACAGCCGATTCCCAAGCAAGCGTTGGAGCAGACTGCGGTTGGCCGTGCAATTCAACCGCAGTGGCCGGAGGTCGCATCCCCCCCAATTCCCGCAGTACTGACCCTCACGCTCGGCCAGCTCCGGGCGTTTCTGGAGTGTCCGCTGCAAGCGTCCGCCAAACGGATGCTCGGCCTCTTCGAGGAGGACGGAGAGGACCGCAGCAGCCTTGCGTTTGAACCATCTGAACTGGATCGACTGGCGGCCTGGCAATTGCTGGACCCCGTGTGGGATGCGGCACTGCGCGAAGGTCCGGAGGCGTTAGAACCCGCTCTGCAACAGCAGGTGGAACGCTTTGATCTGGAAGGGCGCATGCCTGCTGGAGTCCTCAAGTCCGCACTTCAGGAGCAGCATCTCAAGGATTTGCAGAAATGTTGGCAGCAACTTGAAGCGATGCAGGAACCCGGATCAGGCCGCTGGGTGCGTTTTCTGTTCGGTCCGGTGAACGAGGACTGGTTGCCTCCAGGTTACGACACGCTTGCGTCAGCTGGAGCGTACCGGCTCTGCCCGCCTGTGCGCTTACAAGTTGAGCTCCCGGAACGGACAGGGACGCCCAGCGTCGAGGTGACGCTGCACGGACGCACGGAGTGGTGGTGTGAAAATGCTCCAAAGGGGCAATGGGGCAATGGGGCAAAGGAGCAAGGACTCATCAACGTCGGGCAGTCGGTTTATCGTGCCAGTTCGGAGGTAAAGGACAAGCACTGGCTGCGGCCTTTTCTGGATGCGGTGTTGCTGCAAGCGTCCGGAATCGTGGAGTTTTCTGAGTCCACTCAGGCGCAGATGCTCAGTCCGAAGAAATCAGCACAAGCTCACCTCGAAATCCCAGAGACCGAAGCTGCAAAAGCCTACCTCGGCAGTCTCGTTCGGGCCATGCTCTGTGAGCCCTGCGACCGCCTCTTTCCAATAGAAACGGTGCTGGCCGTCCGCAAGCAGCAATGCAGTAATGCGGTTTCATTCAACCAGCAATTCCCGGAAACCCTTCAGGAACAGTTGGACAACGAACGTGCGCCGCTCAGTTCGCGCTACGGCCCTATCCGTTTTCTGGAGGATTACAGGCCTCCTGACGATCCGTGGCAGTGGACAGAGCAGCGCCTTGGATTGTTCTTCCAGAGTCTGTCGTGGTAGATTTCATAGGCCCAGTCGGACAACCGAGGCGGCTGGCGGCCGGTTGGGTCACGCAAGGTATTCGGTGAGCAACCGTTCCCATTCCTCCAAGAATTCGAGCAGGTGGGTCTTGCCGGATTCGCCTTCGGTTTGCAACAGTGTCCGCACACGGTCCTGCTCTTCGGAGTATTGTGCCTCATCAAAGAAGCCACCAAAATAGGCCAGTCGCAGCCAGAGCAGGTAAGTGGTGAGCGCGTCGCATTCGTTGTACGCGACAATCTCGTCCCAACGTCCCTCCAGCCAGAGCGGGGCGACCTCCTGCCCATCAACTCCGAGCTTCCCCGGAATCCGGCACACCGCCGCCATTTCGTTGAGGGAAGGCGTGGCTTTCCCGTAGCCGCCGAGAATGCCCATGAGGTCAATGTTGTGGTCACTGTGGGAGTCCCAATAGTCAATGCCCTCCCACGGCTTGTTGGGACGCTCTGCAAACTTTGCGGCCTGAACACCGTTTGCCAGCGCACGCTGTACGAGAATCTTGAGGTCAGCCCGCTGCGAGTTAAAGCCCACGAGTTGCGGTTTTTTGTCACCCACGGCGTTGAGGAAGCGGGAGAGCATCGCGGCTTCGTTGGTCTGCGTGGAGTCGGTCACATCGTGCGGAAGCGAGGTCAGATACAAACTTGCGCCTTCCGGAGTTTTCGTGCGCGACACCGCAGCAATGGAGACCACACGGCAAAGGGTGGTCTTGAGGAAGGGCATTGGGTTTTTCTCGTCCGCACCCCCAGCCCTCCACATCGCCTGCACCACCTCGGCGTCCGGGGTTTCCTGCGGAAGCTGTTGCAGGATGCGTCCCGCCACCGGGTCCGGAACCCACTCCACGTCAAAGACCCACACGGGGTCGTGCATCGCCTTGAACATCG
>CAJWCD010000156.1:0-6894 GCA_913020725.1 uncultured Pseudomonadota bacterium | reverse complement strand
TTCGTGTCCGCCTCCGGAAGCCTACGAGGATGGGGTTTTAGAGTATGAAGCCTAGACCAAAGCTTCCAATAAAATCAAATGATTGAATGTCAACTGATGAAGGATTGGCGCTGCCCACATTTTTGAGACAATGAGTTAAGATGTTTTTTCACTTATGAAGAGGAGAAAGTATGATCAAGTTCATGCGCAACGCCTTTCTTACCGCCTGGATTTCCGAAGGGCACCGTAAAACCTTACTGCAAAGCTCTGATGATTATTGCTCCCAAAATCGTGCGTGAGGTTTTCATCGGCTGGGCTATTCCATCTACCAAGCCACGACGCTCTGTAGTCGTGAGCGAAGGGTGAGGACACTGGGTGGATGATCCGCTCCACGACTCCTTTTCCGGAATCCAGTTTGGTCTGGATTATTCCGCATACGAAGCGGCTCAGGCGCTCAACCAGTCCACGTTGCGACGCCTGATCGCTCCGGATTGGGGGGATGCGGATGATCCCCATCGTCTGCAAGCCCTTGGATTTGGGAACGCCGGGCACTGCCTGTTGCTGGAGCCGGAACGGTTTTTGGAGGAATACACCCGGAATCCGGACGGCACTCTGTCCTCACAGGAGAGTGAGGTCCCGCTTTCGGTGGGAACGTGGGAGGCGTTGATGAACGCGCAGCGGTCGTTTTGGGTACACCCCGAAGTGAAGCGGCTGTTTGTGTCCGGGCATTCGGAGGTTTCGCTGTTTTGGGAAAACCCGGAGTTGCAAATCCCTTGCAAGGGACGGCTGGACTGGTGGAACCCAGAACTGGGGGCGATCATTGACCTCAAGTTCGCGCAGGGTTCCGGATGTGATTACGTTCGCAATCTCGTGGGACGGCGGTATCTGGACCTGCAACTCGCATGGTATCGAGAGGGGATGCAACAATTGCTGGGCATCGAAGCTCAAGCGTGGGTCGTCGTGATCGAGAAATCGCAACCCAACCAAGTTTATGCGCACCAGCTTTCGGCGAGGGAGTTGGCATCCGGACAGCAGAAGATTGCAAAAACAATAGCACTGTGGCAACGCGAGCCTCCCCGATGAATTCGAGATTATTGCAACATTCCAGCAGGTTGGTGTTGGTGTTGGGCAGTCTGTGGTTGGTGGCCTGCACCACGCAGCCCACGCCCAATGAAGCCAACTACATGGCGTGCCAAGCTTTGGTCGAAAAGGATCGTGTGACCGCCCGCAAATCGAGGTTCTATAGCTACAAGCCAGGGAAATTCGACGCTTGCCGCGCCCCCTATCGCTTCACTCTTGAGTGAAAAATCTGGACTGAATCAACCAATGGGTTTGCGCTTTCGAGCCTGCCTTGCTAGTGTATTACGGTTTGAATGCGGGAAAATTCGCCCTCTGTGATCTGCTGCCAATTCCACAACGAATCCGAAAGGAAGTCCCTATGAAGCGTCTGGTTCTGACCGGTGCAACGTTGCTTCTGGCCTTGGCCTGCACGGCCATGGCCGTAGGCGACTCTGACCGTGGTGCGGTCCTCTACCAAAACTGCGCAACCTGCCACGGCAGCGATGCCGGAGGGATGTATCTCTCCAACGCGCCCACGCTTGCCGGTCAGTACGACTGGTATCTCGAAACCCAGCTCAAGAATTTCCAAGGCGGTGTTCGTGGAACCCACGCGGGGGATGTGCAGGGGCAGATGATGAAGCCGTTTTCGCTCACCCTCGCTGATGAGCAGGCCGTTGCGGACGTGGTGGCCTACATCGGCACGCTTGCAGCCGAGCCACAGGCCGCGACGGTTGCCGGTGATGCTGGAGCGGGCAAGTCCGCCTACGGAATCTGCGCCGCCTGCCACGGAGCCAATGCAGAAGGCAACCCGGCACTCAAGGCCCCAAAGCTTTCTGGACTGCCGGATTGGTACATCACCCGGCAGCTTCACGGTTTCAAGCAGGGTTTCCGGGGATCACGTTCGAGCGATGTGGCTGGGCAGGCCATGCGTCCGATGTCCCTTGCGCTTGACGAGGCCACCATCAACAACCTTGCCACCTACATCAGCAGCCTTTCCGGAGGTGATGTTGTGACAGAAGTCGTCACGACAACAAGCGCATCTGCTTCCGGTGCTGCGACTTCTACCACGGTAGGTGGATTGCTCGTCGCCAAAGTGAGCGGTGAGCATGTGCCCTACAGCAATCCGCTCAAGGCGGGCAATTCGCTCTATGCCACCTGCGCCTCCTGTCATGGCAACGAAGGCGAAGGCTCCACCAAACTCAACGCCCCACGGCTCGCCGGACAGCACGGTTGGTATCTCGCCCGGCAGTTGCAGAACTGGCAGGACGGCATCCGGGGCACTCACCCGCAGGATGTCTTCGGGATGCAGATGCGTCCGCTTGCGGCCTCTCTGCAAGGCGGGCAAGTCGAAAAACTGTCTGCGTACATTTCCGGATTGGCGGGAGATTATCCTGAAGCTACGCTGAACGGGAACATCGAATCCGGAGCTGCCGCCTTCAACACCTGTGCATCGTGCCATGGTGCAAATGGCGAGGGGAACAAGGTGCTCAACGCTCCCAAACTGCAAGGGCTTCCGGATTGGTACGTTGCCCGGCAACTGCAAGCCTTCAAGGCGGGCATCCGGGGCCAGAACCCGCGGGACCAGTACGGCCAGCAAATGCGTCCGCTGGCTGCTGGCTTGAGCGACGAGGTCGTCATTGACGTCGCCAGCTATGTCGCCACACTACGGCCCGGAATCGAACCGCTCAAGGTGGCAGCGACCGCATCCTCGCCGGTTGGCGGTGGCGGGTCGGCGTCTGGCCAAGCGGCTTACGGAACCTGTCTTGCGTGCCACGGAGCCGACGGTGCGGGCAACAAGGCGCTCAACGCGCCGCGCATCGCCGGACAGCAAGCATGGTATCTGGAGCGGCAGCTAGTTAACTTCCGCAAGGGCATTCGTGGCACTCACGTCGATGATGCTTTTGGCAAAACAATGGCACCAATGGCGGCAGGAATCGCCAGCGCTCAAGCCGTCAGCGATGTCGCAAACTATGCCGCCACGCTTTCCGGAGCCAAGTCGGCTCCAACACTTGGGGGTGATGCTGGTGCGGGCAAAGCCGCTTACGGAACCTGCATGGCGTGTCATGGCACGAACGGCGAGGGTAACCAAGCGTTGAATGCTCCTAAGCTCGGTGGGCTTCAGGATTGGTATGTGGCGCGGCAGCTCAAGAATTTCAAAGCCGGAGTCCGGGGTAGCCACGCCGAAGACACCTTCGGCAAACTGATGGCTCCGATGGCCATGGTTTTGGATGACGCCGCTGTCAACAACGTCGCGGCCTACATCGCCACGCTTCCGGAGTGAGCCAAAATACAGGAAAAATTCTGGAAGATGAGCCGTAGACTGGGCAAAGCGAAGTGTGTCCAACCTGCTGGTAAAGCTGTGTTGGGCACGACCTGTGGCCTTTCTCCGACCAACTTTTTTATGTTTTCCAAGGAGTCGCATGATGAAAACAATTTACGGAATTTTGCTTACTCTGCTGGGAATCGCGGTTGCGTTCACGGTTCAAGCAAAAGGAGACGCCAAGCGCGGACAGCAAGCCTATGCGGTTTGCCAAGCCTGCCACGGTGCAAACGGTGAAGGCAACAAAGCCCTCAACGCTCCACGGCTGGCAGGACAGCAAGACTGGTATGTCGCCCGACAAGTCCAGAACTTCAAGGCGGGCATCCGGGGCAGCAACCCTAAGGATGTCTTCGGGATGCAGATGCGTCCGATGGCAATGACCTTGGCCACGGATCAGGTGGTTGAGGACGTCGCGGCCTACATCGCCACCCTCAAGGGCAAGGTCTCAGCGCCCACCGTCAAAGGCGACGCCAAAGCTGGAAAAGTGGCTTATGCGATCTGTCAGGCGTGTCATGGGGCGCAGGGTGAAGGCAGCAAGGCCCTCAACGCTCCCAAACTCGCAGGCCAGCAGGACTGGTACCTTGTCCGGCAACTCCAGAACTTCAAGGCCGGAATTCGCGGCACCCACGCCAAGGACATGTTCGGGATGCAGATGCGTCCCATGGCGATGACGCTCGCCAACGATGCCGCCGTCAACAATGTTGCCGCCTACATCGCTTCCCTCAAGGAGTGAACTTCCGGAAGTTCACTGCAACTGAACTCCCTTTCCACTGATGCGCCTCGCTTTTGAAAAGCGGGCGGACTCCACTCCGCTGGGCCACACGGCGACCATCATTGGCGCCGTGGTGCTGGCTTTGCTATTTGGAGCCGGATTCTTGGCTGCCGTCGGGGTTGATCCTCTGGAAGCCTACGCCTTGGTGGTCGAGGAGGTGTTCCTGTCCGCATACGGATGGCAGGACTTGTTGGTGAAGTTCACACCACTGCTCTTCACCGGCTGTGCCGTGGCTTTGGCGGCGCAGATGCGGCTTTGGAACATTGGAGCCGAAGGGCAATTCCACATGGGGACTGTGTTTGTGACGTGGGGTTCGCTGCACCTCAATCCGGATACTTGGGGTTGGGGCATGCTCTTGGTCATGGGCCTGCTAGCCGTTGCCGGAGGTGGACTGTGGGGCAGCATTCCCGGAGTGCTGAAAGCTCGGTTTGGGGTCAATGAGATCATCACCTCGCTGCTGCTCAACTACGTCGCTGTGGCGTGGGTGGATCAGCATCTTTTTGGGAGTTGGCGTGATCCGGATAGCAACAATTTTCCAATCACCCGAGAATTCGCGGAAGTTGCGCGCTTGCCCTCCTTCGGTGACACTTCTGTTCATTTTGGACTCGTCCTTGCCCTGATTGTGGCCGTTGTGGTCGCGTGGATTCTGCTCAAGACCAAGCTCGGTTTCCAAATTCAACTCACGGGTGACAATCCAGATGCGGCGGGTTATGCGGGCGTGAACAGCCGCCTGTTGATCATCCTTGTTTTCGCGTTCAGCGGCGCGATTGCCGGACTCGCGGGTTTCTCTGAAGTCAGCGGAATTCACTATCGGCTTCAGCAGAACATCTCCATCGGTTATGGTTACACGGGCATCATCGTCGCATGGCTGGCCCGTAACCATCCCCTCGGCATCATCTTGTCCGCACTCTTCATGGCGGTCATCTTTGTGAGCGCAGAAATGCTGCAAATCGAATACGGACTGCCTATCGCGATGGTCTACCTCTACCAAGGGGTGATCCTCTTCACTGTGCTAGGCTCCGAGATTTTCACGGGGTACAAGTTGCGGCTCCGGACGGCGTAAGATGGAATTCCTGACTCAAGCCTTAGTTGCTGCCGTTGAGATGGGGACGCCTCTGCTCTTCGCTACGCTCGGCGGGGTGATCAGCGAACGAGCGGGCGTGATCAATCTCGGCATGGAAGGGTTGCTGCTCGTCGGGGCACTGGTGGCCTTTGTGACCATGTTGGGCACGCAGTCGTACCTCGCAGCTCTCGGGGCCGCCGCGCTTGTCTCCGGAACCGTCACGATGGTGCATGGCCTCGTCTGCCTCGTGCTACGCGCTAACCAGATCGCCTCCGGACTCGCACTCACTTTGTTTGGCACCGGACTGAGCGGACTGTTCGGGGACAAGCTCATTGGCAAAACCATCGAACCGCTGGATAACCATGCGCTGCCCGGGCTCAGTCAAATTCCTCTGATCGGTCCTGCGCTGTTCAACCAGGACGTGCTGGTGTACCTCTCCTACGCTTGCGTGCTGGCCACTTGGTTCATCCTCTACAAATCACGGCTCGGCCTCACGATTCGCTCGATGGGTGAGAATCCGGAGGTCTGTGACACGATGGGCCTCTCCGTGCTGGGCTACCGCTTCTGGTGCCTTGTGGTGGGTGGCATGTTGATCGGATTGGGAGGCGCCTACTTCTCTCTCGCCCTGAACTCGTACTGGGTGGACAACATCACCGCCGGGCGTGGTTGGATTGCGGTCGCGCTCGTGATCTTCGCCTTTTGGCATCCGCTCAAGGCACTGGCAGGTGCGTACCTGTTCGGGTTCGCCATTGCGCTAGAACTGCGGTTGCAGTTGCTCGGAATCGGACTTTCCCCGTATTTTCTCAAGATGCTGCCCTACCTGTTGACCATCCTTGTGCTGACCACGGTGACGATCCGGAATCAGCGTCGGGGCCTTCAGGTGATGCCCGCCGGCTTAGGGCAGGGTTTTGTGCGGGGTGAGACGCACTGAGTCAGTTGCCAGTTATCAGTTGTCAGTGAACAACCAGTCACTAGCCACCAGTGAACCGAAAACCGAAAACCCCATCCTGACTCCTGCATGATTCGACACAGCTATCCGATTCACGTTGGTTGGGGCGATTGCGATCCCGCGCAGATCGTTTTTTACCCCAACTATTTTGCGTGGTTCGACCAAGGGGCACACTTGCTGTTTGACCACTTGGGCCTGCCGATGGGGCAGCTTGCCGATGACTACGGCGTGGTCGGCCTGCCCATTGTGGATGCCAAGGCTAAGTTTCTCAGCCCCTCGAAGTACTGGGATGACATCGAGGTGACAAGCTGGGTCAGCGAAGTCCGGAAGAAAACCCTTGTCGTCTCCCATGAGGTTCGCAATACTGGAAAATTAGCAGTCGAGGGTTCCGAGGTTCGGGTCTGGGCGACGGTCCATCCTGATGACTCCAAGCGTCTCAAGGCGTTGCCCATTCCCGAGGCGGTTCGAACTCATCTGCTGCTCACGAAATTTTGAGGTTCAAGCGTCTTCACTTTGCGACACGCCATGCCTGCTGCCAGTGAAATCCACATCCTGCTCGTTGAAGATTACGAGCCCATGCTCAAGGTCACGATCCGCATTCTCAACGATCTGGGGGTAGTGGCATATTATTAAATGATAAGGTGGTAGTAGCTACCAAGAACATGACAGGTTGTACTCGACGATAAACCAGTGGGTCACTCGGTCATGCCACCAGTCTTTCTTGGAGAAGGAAAGGGTCTCGCGGACGAAGC
>CAJWCD010000155.1:0-7004 GCA_913020725.1 uncultured Pseudomonadota bacterium | reverse complement strand
CATGCTTTTGCGGGGGGTGCGCCACAAAACCTTGCACTTTGACTGCCTTCAGGGGGAAGGCGATTTAGTTTAAACTAAATTATATTAGCTATTTGTGAAGATAAAAGATGTTTTTCAGCAGACCCTACTTACACTATTTCTAGTTTATGAGGGCTGTTTCTGCTGTATAAAAATGGCAAGTATTTTCTCAAAGGTTGTTGATCCCTGAATGGGATATTTGTAGAGAGACCCTTTGGGATTAAAACCAAATACCCACCATGATCATAACATTTAATCACTGTGTGGGTGTCTCTAAAATAATCATTTACAAAATTAAAATTTCTTGGTTCCGGAGGGGTGATGTACTCCGGTAGGAAGCCATGTTCAAATTCAGAATCATCGTATATCCAAAGATCATCAATGATGTAAAAATCTTGATATCCCTTTCTAGATTCACTTAAGTGAAAGAGCTCTTTTTTTAGAGGGTATTTTGTATCCTCATAAACCTCACTGTCAAAATCATTAAGTCCTCCATCTGCTCCTGGAAAATGAGCATCAAGCCAAAATAGTATATTGGCATCCAGTTCTGAAGTTGTTTTATGAATCACCTCAAAACTTTGACCCTTGAATATTTGAACCCTGTTATCATCTGTAAATATTTTTCTGGATGATGCTACATATTCTTCAATGATTTCACATGAATAGATTTTCTCAAAATCAAATTGTTGAATGGATCGAACTCCTTCTCCCTTAAAGGTGCCGGTTTCAAAAAAATGAGTTAACTTGAAATCAGATTTTAATTTCTTTATATCAAAGTGCTTGATATGTCCCATTCAGATAATCAAAGATCTGGTGTCTAAAAATCCACTCACTGCACGATCAAAGATTTCCGGTTGCTCGGCGTAGGGCCAGTGCCCGGAATCGGGGATGACTTCCAGTCGGCAGTTGGGCAGTTGATCGCGGAAGAATTCGTGGTACCGGACGGGGGTGAGTTGATCCTCTCGCCGTTCTTCATGCCGTCCACCACGGGACTGCCGTTGACTGCCGCAGGTCAATCCGGCGGCAGGTTCCAGAGAACCCAAACTTGCGAGGGTCCGTTACTTGTCGGCGAACTCTCCGGTCCAGCCGCCTTCAAACTCGTAGGCGACCACGCTTTCATTGCCCACCACCCAGGCATCATGCCCTGGGCGGCACACATAGAAATCCCCGGCCTTCACATCCACCGTGCTACCGTCATCCGACACCACATGCAGATGGCCCGACTCGATGTAGCCGACGTGGGACTTCTGGCATGATTCCGTGCCGACATGCGGCTTGATGCACTCAGACCACTTCCAGCCGGGGGCAACCTCCAGTTTGGAAGCAGTGTGACCTCCAAGGCTCACCACCGACATCTTGGTCTTCTCCGGAGTGCGAATGTCCTCCGATTCGGAAAAGTTGATCTTCATCAAACTACTCATTACTGGTTCCTAAAAAAACAGGTTTGCCGGATCACAGGATCACTGTGTCAGGCAGAAAAGCCCCTACCCCCAAGACGGGGCGAAGGTGACTGCTCCGGCCACCCCACCACGGGACTGCCGTTGACTGCCGCAGGTCAACCCGGCGGCAGGTTGGTATCGTATTCACACTGAATTTTTTTTGCAAGCACTTTTTTTTGCAAGCACTTTTTTCTCTACCGACCCATGTTAGAATGAACGGAATTGAGGAGAGTCATGAAAAACTGTAGATCGGAATGCCCCACCAATTTGGCGGTTGAGGCGCTGGGCGACCGCTGCAGCATGTTGATTCTGCGGAACATCATCTTTCTGGGCCAGCGCACCTACCGTGCGCTCCTGAACAACTCAGCGGAAGGCATCTCCAGCAATATCCTTGCGGATCGGCTCAACACTCTCTGCAAGAACGGGATGCTGACTCGCACGCCGGACCCGAACCACCGCCAGCGGGCGATCCTGAGCCTCACCGAAAAGTCCATCGCCCTCGCGCCCGTCCTCATCGAGATCGGCTACTGGGGAGCAAGCTTCCTATCAACGAATCCGGGCCTGTGCATTCCGGCCACGATGCTCCACGAAGGCGGCAGGGAATTGGCCGAGGAACTCATGGACGACATCCGACACCTGGGCCACTCCCGGACGAGCGACGCCCCTCTGGTGCTGGAGCGCGTGTGGCAGGCCATGTAACAGCAAACCTTGGAGCGGCGCACAGCCACCTGAGCCCAGCAAGCCCCTCCGGGATGTTGAGGGTATTGTCTGGCTTCGTCCTTGCGATTTTCAGGGTTTCGGAGTGTATGTCAGAAATTTAGAGGGATAACGGTGGGGAGAATCAGTGGGGAAATTCAGGAGCAGGCACGGCGAACAGATTAGGAGTGCGATGCTCAACCTGCTGATGGTAGCGACGCTCCCAATTTGGGAATCTGGTGGTCGCCCAGAGCGAGGCAAATGTTCTTCTGCTCCATGTAAAACGCAAAGGAGTAGTCCCCGCCGTCGCGGCCAATACCGCTCGCCTTCATGCCGCCAAACGGGGTGGGGAGGTGCCGCACATTTTCTGAGTTGACCCAGATCATGCCCGCCTCCAACCCGTGCGCCATGCGCAGGGCGCGTCCGGAATCGCGGGTCCAGACATAGCCCGTCAGGCCGTAACTCACATCGTTGGCAATCGCCAGCGCGTCGGCCTCGTCCTCAAATGGAATTGCGGTCAACACCGGACCAAAAACCTCTTCCCGCGACACACGCATTTGCTGATTTGCGTCCGCGAACAGGGTTGCCTCCACAAAATTCCCAGCAAGGCCGATGTCCGCTTTTTTCCCACCCGCAGCAATGCGGACGCCCTCGTTTTTCGCAATCTCAAAGTAGGAGCAGACCTTCTCAAAATGCTTTGGGTGGATGAGCGGGCCGAGTTCGGTGGCACTGTCAAGCGGGTGTCCCGGATGAATCCTACCCGCCCGCTCTGCCAGTTGCCCAACAAATTCAGCGTAGATTTCACGTTGGATCAGCACCCGGCTGGAGGACGTGCAACGCTCGCCGTTGAGGGAATAGATCATGAAAACCGCCGCGTCCAGCGCACGGTCCAAATCGGCATCCGCAAAAACGACCACCGGATTCTTGCCGCCCAATTCGAAATGCACGCGCTTGAGGGTCGGGGCACCCTGCACCATGATCTTGGATCCGGTCGCAGACTCCCCGACGAAGGCGATGGCCTTGATGAGTGGATGTTCGGTGAGGGCAACTCCGGCTTCCTCTCCCAAGCCCTGCACGAGGTTGTTTACGCCGGGGGGCAGTCCAGCGGATTCCATGATTTCGGCAAGCAGAGTAGCCGTCACCGGAGACCACTCGGCGGGTTTGTGGACCACCGTGCAGCCTGCGGCCAGTGCCGGGGCGATCTTCCACGTTGAGAGCATGAATGGGGTGTTCCACGGCGTGATCACTCCCACGGGACCAATGGGCTGGCGCACGGTGTAGTTGAGATGCGTGTCGGTCGGCAAGGAAAGTCCATTGGCCGCTTCCGGAGCCTTGTCTGCAAAAAACCTGAAATTCTCCGCACCGCGCACTGCCGCTTTTTTCATGAAACGCAGCGCCTGTCCCGTGTCGTAGGATTCGAGCAGGGCGATCTCGTCAGCCCGTTCCACAATCGCATCCGCGATGGCGTGGAGCAATTTGCGACGTGCGCCCCCGCTGGTGTTGCGCCAACTCCGGAAAGCCTCGTGTGCCGCCTGCGCGGCCCGGTCGATTTCCGCAGATCCGCCTCGTGCGGCTTGCGCGAAGGGGGGGTTGTCGATGGGCGTGGAGACCTCGAAAGTCTCGTTCCCGGTGGAGGGGCAAACCTTCCCGGCAATGCGATGCTGGAGGCCCTCCGTCCGAAAACGCTGGAGGTGCCCCTCCAGGCGCTCAAGGTTGCTTTGCAAATCGCTCATGGCTTGTCCTTGCTGAGATAGTGGCGCAGGTTGTTTTGTTTCCAAGTGCTGATCTCGACAAACTCCATCGAGATGGCGAGAGGACGCTTGCAGTAAAGCGGATCGAGAAATTCGGTGAGGGCCGCGAAAATGTGATCTCCGGCGCGTTGCAGTTCCTCCTCGCTACGTCCTCGACCCACACGGGCCACGAGGTGAACGAAGGCGTTTTCCGGGTTTCCGTTGGCAATCCGGTAGCAGTCCTGCCGCACGGCCCGCGTTCTTGCCCCGGCTCGTGGGAACAGCCCGGATGCAATGGCGGCTTCGTGAACCGTCTCCACCATGCGCTCTGCGGCCAAGGTCTTGTCCAGATTGGCGCTGTATTCAAGGATCAGGTGGGGCATGGGGCAGACGATGGAAAATAGAATGCAAGTTGACGCTTGCCAACGAGTGAACTCCCGCTTACATTTAACATGTTAAGTTTATTCAAGCAACACCGAAGGAGCCACCAAGCATGTCCGCATTTTCCCTTGAACGCATCAAAGGGTCAATCCCTCCGCTTATCACCCCCTTTCGCAATGGAGCCGTCGACCATGACGCTTACGCCGATCTCGTGCAGTTCCAACTGGACGAAGGCACCCACGGCATTCTCGTCAACGGCACCACCTCCGAACCCTCCGCGCTGACCGTGCAGGAGCGCAACCGTCAGGTGGATGTGACCTTGCGTGTGGCGGGAGGCAAGGTTCCGGTGGTTGCAGCGACCGGTTCGCAGTCGCTGGCGGAAACGCAGAAACTTACGCGACACGCCGTCAACGCCGGAGTCGACGCATTGTTGATCGTCACCCCCTACTACTGCAAACCCCCGCAGCGTGGTTTGGTCGAGTATTACCTGAAGGTGATGGAGGGGCTGGACACCCCGTGGATGATCTACCACATTCCCGGACGCACGGCGGTCAGTGTGACGTTGGACACGCTCAAGGAACTCAAGCAGCGCTCCCCGAATTTTGTTGGCATGAAACACGCGGTCAACGACCTCGGTTTTGTCTCGTCGTGCCTTGGCGCCTTTGGTCCGGAGTTCCGGATTTTCGTGGGACTGGAGGAACTTTCGTTCCCAATGATGGCCGTGGGCGCGGCGGGCCTCATGAACGCGGTCGGCAATCTGCGTCCCGGAATTCTCGCTGAGATGTGCGACGCGGTTTGGGAAAGCGACATCCCCAGGGGACGGGCGCTGCACCAGCAGTTGCTTGAAATCAATCAGGCCGTGTTTTACGACACCAATCCGATTCCGATGAAGTACATGATGAAACGGCTGGGCATCATTCCAGACAACGAACACCGCTTGCCGATGGTCCCGGCGGCTCCAGAACTGGAGCGGCGGCTGGATGGCGTGTTGGAACGCGCCGGACTAATTTGAGAAAAGACAATGCGCTACATCAGCTTTGAAATCGAGGACCGCGCCAGCTATGGACTGGTCGAGGGCAACAAGGTCATTGACCTCGGCAAGCAACTGGGCTCGCAGTTTCCAGACCTCCGTTCGCTCATCACCGCTCAAAAAACAAGCGTGGCCCAAGACCTTTCCGGAAGCCCCGCCGATTATGCCCTCAGCGACATCCGTTTGCAGATTCCGGTTCCCAATCCGGGAAAAATCTTCTGCGTGGGCGTCAACTATCCAGATCGCAATGCCGAGTACAAGGACCGCAGCCAACAACCGCAGTACCCCTCCTTGTTCATGCGCACTCCACAAACCTTGGTGGGGCATGAACAGCCGTTGCTGCTGCCTCCGGAATCGGAGCAGTACGATTATGAGGGCGAACTTGTGCTGATCATCGGCAAGAGTGGACGCCGGATTCCGCAAGAGACGGCACTCGATCATATCTTCGGGCTGACGCTGGCAAACGAGGGTTCGGTCCGCGACTGGTTGCGTCACGCAAAATTCAACGTCACACAGGGCAAGAACTTCGACCAGTCCGGAGCCATGGGGCCGTGGATCGTTGCGGTCAAGGAAGTGGGGGATTTACGGAAACTGGACTTCACCACCCACGTCAACGGGGAACTACGGCAGCAGGATGTGAGTGGCAACATGATCTTTGGCTTCGCTTACCTCATCTCCTACATCTCCACCTTCAGCGCCCTCCATCCGGGAGATGTGATCATCACCGGAACCCCCACCGGAGCCGGAGCGCGTTTCGACCCGCCCAAGTGGTTGCTGCCCGGAGACCGTGTTGAAGTGAATTGCCCCGCCCTCGGTACCCTCGGCAACACGGTTCAGCAAGAAACCGTCGCACGGGGCGCTAGAAAAGCAACTTGAGTTTTTGATGACAGCCTCCCTCCGCAAAGGGAAATCGGTGCCCAAAGAATTTTGAGCCAGATTCTTTAAACTTCACCTAATGGTAAAAACTTCACAATTCAAACAAACCATGAGGCAACAGAAAACAGCAGATTTCATCATCATCGGCGGCGGAATCATCGGATGTAGCACGGCGTACAACTTGGTTAATCAAGGCGCAAAAAACGTGGTCGTGCTGGAAAAAGGAGAGATTTGCTCTGGAGGCACAGCCAAGTCCTGCGCCATCACACGCAGCCATTATTCCATCGAAGCCAATCTGCATCATGCAGTGGAAAGTATAAAAATTTTTGAAAACTTTGATGAAATTGTGGGCGGTGACCCAAGGTTCCAACCTGCCGGACAAATGGTTTTGGGGCCAGAAGCACATCGTCCACTGATGGAGCGCGTATTCCGCACACAGAACAAATACGGTATCGACACTCAAAGCTTGACACCCGCTGAAGCCCATGAGTTGCACCCCTTACTGCAATTCGAGGATGTGGACGTCATCGGCTACGAATCCCGCACCGGTTATTGCGATCCTTATTTGACGACAACGGCCTACGCACAACGTGCCAAAGCTTTGGGGGTGACTTTTTATATCGGAACTCCCGTGACTGGAATCCGGTGCAACGGTGCCATCAAAACCATCGAAACACCGCAAGGTGATTTTGAAACCCCCACAATTGTTTTGGCCGCCGGACCTTGGACTCATGCTTTGGGGAAAATGCTTGGAGCCCAATTTCCTTATGAAATAGACCCTATCGGTAATAGAACCACTTGTGCTATACTGCAGGCACAACCAACACAGGAAGC
>CAJWCD010000154.1:0-7068 GCA_913020725.1 uncultured Pseudomonadota bacterium | reverse complement strand
ATACGTTCTACCCGACCAAACCGGAAATGAGGGGCGTCGTTTTACAGGGGGCCCTGGTTCCCATTACTCCGTAAATTGAACAAAAACTCGCAAAACTCAGGTTATTGTAGGTTAAGAATAATTGGGGGTAAAGTGTTATTTCACTCTGATCCTATTTTTTTAATTCGCATTCATCATGGCACTCACTTCCTGTTCGGAGAAATGCACCATCACATGCTCGATGGGTGTTTTTGCCGCCATGATCCAACTGGCACCCGGATTGTCCGTATCATATTTCGTTGACATTCCAGCTGTCTTTTCGTTCACGGGGAACGGAAGAATCATCAGATGCGGGGAAATCCGAACGATTTTGACCCCGGATTTTGCGGCCGTCACTTCTACCGGATTCCCTGAACCGAAGTCTACCATGCCTCCTTTCACTGCCATTCCAGCCAGCATCCAGACCATTCCGGGTTCAGTCGGATAGGGACGTGAGGGCTTCATGGGGTTCTTTTCGGAACTGAACTGCTTCATAAATTTCCAAGCATTTTGGTCAGCGCAGAAAGGGTCCGGGTAGGGCAGTGGCGGCTTGCCAATGCGTGTGGAATTGAGGCCGCTTGCGACGCAAACATAAGAACCGGTTCCGGCCCGAAGCATGATCATCTGCCCCTTCGCGTCCCAAGCATAAATGCTCGCATACTTGGTGACTGCCGATGGTGCCGCAGTCAAAGCGTCTGCGATCATTTTCGCCTTCCAGTCACCACCTCCGGCATAAGCTGAATTGAAAACGAAGGCGAATAGTGCAACAAAAGCTGTTGCGGCCATGGTGATTTTTTTAAGCATCGAAACCTCTTTTTTAAAATTATTGAAAAAATGAGGATTTAGGAAAAATTACCTAAGCCCTTAAATTGTGTATTCCGGTAACGATACATTTCACTACCGTTTCAAGATTCATTTTCTTCTCCTTTGTTTGAACTATATGATGAGTAAAGCGCAATGAAAATCAGTTCAAAATGAACAGCAATTCATCACGCTTAGCCTTTATAAAAAAATCAATTCCCAGTAATTTGTAGAAAAACTACAGTTACTCTTGATTCTTGAACTAATCTAAATCACGGAAGTTTGTAAGTGCCCCCCATTGTGGCGGCCATTTGGAATGTTCCGGGTTGAATCTCAGGCAAGGGTGTGGCTTTGTACCATCCGCTTCCGGTGATACCCTTGTATTTTCCTGTACCATGAACAAAGGTTGTAGTTCCTACAGCTGGCCCTACGAGACTGCCTTTTTCAGAAGCCCTCATTGTGAAGAGGTCTCCATCAGCATCACGCACCGTGCAGTAGCCATTGCCTACCGTTTTCGGCATTTGCACCACTTCATTTGCAAAAGTGCATTTGAACGAACTCATGTGGAAAATTCCGCTACCAGCATCATTTTTTGAGCCTCCAAAAATTTCCGCAAGTATGAAGACTGGAGCCTCACCCAGCATATGCACTGCTACCACTTTGCCGGCACCATTAAATGTTCCACTGAATTTTCCACTCTTGGCGAGTTGAGCTTCAGCAGTCATGCCAAAGGAGAGGAACAGAACCAAACTGAGAGTCAATTTTGAGATTAACTTTTTCATTGTAATTTCCTTAATTGTAGTTGTTGATAAAGGTAACAGATATTTTAATCAGAACGGATGTTTTCCGGACGAATTATGGAGGTCGCATCTTAGGGAGGAACCCCAAACGAGCAACGAAACAAAACGAGGTGCCATTCCGGAAGAGTACCGGAAAATCTGGAAAATTGCGGATGCTGTTTAAAGATGCGGAAATCCGGAGTTCTGGAAAAGTAGGAAGAAAAGAAAAGGAGAATTTCTGCTAGAGAAAAAATAAAAACCCGGAAGAAAAAACTCGCGTTTTGCGCGGGCGGGCTAAGCTTGGCGCGTTGCGTTGCGTTGCGTAAGGGCCGCATGGCGTCTTGAAAAGAGAGGTGCCTCCACAGGCGAAACTGGCCGTTCGCTCAGACTTTCCCCTAATTTATAGCAGGTTGACGAGGGCTGTCAACCCCTTTTTTAGAAAAAATCATTCGGAAATGCCCTCTCCACCTCAAACCCCTGTACGATCTCGGAATGCAACGCATCCGGAGGTGATACCCGATTCCCCCATCACAGGCCCGGAAACCTCCCGGCGCCTTTCTCATCCGGTCCTGTTGCGCGGCGCTTTCTACGCAATAGGCTGCGCGGTCACTTTTGGAGTGATCACCTCGCTGGCAAAATTCACCTACGACCACGGAGCCTCGCCGCAAACCGCCGTCTGGAGCCGCATCCTCGCCGCCGCCGTGCTGATGGGCGGGTGGCATGTGCTTTCTTCCCGCAAACGAAAACCGCTCAACACGCCCGTTGCTTCCGAAAAAACTTCGGCCGCGCTTCCGGTGCTGGTGGTCGCCATCTCCGTTGCGGTGATGAGCTTGGGCTACCTCGGTTCGGTGTACTTCATTCCGGTGAGCCTCAGCGCCCTGCTGTTTTTCACCTTCCCCTTCGTGAGTCAACACAATAATGCGGGGGAGGTCTTTTTTTTCAAACCCTGCACAATAATCCGAAATCGTTCCTGCACTCCCCACCTTTCGAGGGGCAACTTGTGTGGAAACACCGTCTCGGAGGTTTGTTGAGGGTTGACACGGTGGACGGGTTGGTCTAAAACAGTTTGTAGCATCGTTGCCCCCCCTCGGACCAGAACTCTATCGGAGCACCGGACTCCGGGCTTCCAAAACCCTCTTGCAAGAAACTTCCATGAGCTTTTCCGATTACTTCACGCAGAAAGCAGGCGGCGACCGTATTTTTTCGGTGGAAGCCCCCAAGATCAAATTCGGACGAGGATCGCTCCAAGAAGTCGGCGATGACGCCAAGGCGCTCAGCATGAACCGGGTGGCGGTGTACACCGACCCTCGTGTCGGACAACACGAATCCGTTGCCAAGGTTGTCGAGTCACTCAAGTCGCGGGGGCTGGACGTGGTGGTGTACGATCAGGTTGCGGTGGAACCAACCGACATTTCCTTCAAGCAAGGAACCGAGTTCGCCTGCGACGGGAAGTTTGACGGATTTGTTTCCGTTGGTGGCGGCTCGGTGATGGACACCTGCAAGGCATCCAATCTCTACTCCTGCTACCCTGCGGATTTCCTTGATTATGTGAACGCGCCCATCGGCAAGGCGATTCCGGTTCCGGGAGAACTCAAGCCGCACATCGCTTGTCCCACCACCTTCGGCACCGCCAGCGAATGCACGGGCATCGCCATTTTTGACCTGCTGGAGATGGAGGCCAAAACGGGCATCGTCAGCCCCCGGATTCGTGCCAGCCTTGGAGTGCTGGACCCGAGTGTGCTGGCCTCGCTACCTGCATTGGTGCGAGCAGCGAACGGTTTTGACGTGTTCAGCCATGCCTGTGAATCCATCACGGCGCGGCCCTACACGCACCGTCAGGCTCCGGAAACCTCACAAAAACGCCCGCTCAATCAAGGCGCAAATCCGTACAGCGACCTCGCCTGTCTAGAGGCGATCAACCTGATCGGGACTCACATCGTGCAGGCAGTCAATGACCCGGTGGAGGAAAGCTACGACGCGCTGATGTTCGCCGGAATGCTCGCGGGCATCGGCTTTGGCAACGCAGGCTGCCACCTGCCCCACGGCATGTCCTACGCCGTGGCCGGACTTGTCAAAGATTATGCTCCGGAAGGCTGGCCCGACGATCACGCGATAGTGCCACATGGGATTTCCGTGATCGTCAACGCCCCGGCGGTTTTCCGCAAAACTGGCCCCGCTTGTGCGGAGCGTCACTGGAAAGCTGCCGAAGCGATGGGGGCCGATCTCAGCGGCACCAAGGTGGAAGACGGTGGCGACCTCCTCGCTGATCAGATCACGGGCATGATGCGCGCAACGGGGATTCCCAACGGACTCTCCGGAGTGGGTTATTCGCTGGATGATCTCGACGCGCTCACCGACCGATCCTTCCCCCAAAAACGGCTAATTGACAACGCGCCTCTGTCTATCTCCCGCGATGAGTTGAAAGAACTCTTTCGGGATTCGATGAGCTATTGGTGAGGCACTCTTTTTATTGGGACAAACATGACAGAACTTGCCTTTGAGTCGGCATTGTCGCTGGCAGAAAAAATTCGGCACAAGGAAATCAGCGCGGTGGAATTGCTGGAGTTCTACCTCCAGCGTGTGGAGCAGTACAACCCTGCGCTGAATGCGATCATCTTCACACAGATCGAAAAAGCTCGTCAACAGGCAGAGGGTGCGGATGCCGCCTTGGCCCGAGGCGAGAACTGGGGGCCGCTGCATGGCGTGCCAATGACGATCAAGGACAGTTTCGATTGGGTCGGTTCTCCCTCAACATGGGGAAACCCCAAGCTCAAGGACAACTATCCGGAACGCGACACTGAATCGGTGGAACGCCTGCAAAACGCGGGAGCCGTCATTTTTGGCAAGACCAACATTCCACTGATGTTGGCGGACTGGCAGAGTTTCAACGAGATTTACGGAACCACCAACAACCCGTGGGACATGACCCGGGTGCCGGGTGGCTCGTCAGGTGGTTCTGCTGCGGCTTTAGCCTCAGGACTCACCGGATTGGAGATCGGCAGCGACATTGGTGCGTCGATCCGCAATCCCGCGCACTACTGCGGGGTTTTCGGACACAAGCCCACCTACGGAATTGTGCCGGGACACCCCCTGCCGGGAGTTTACGCGGAGACCGACATCACCGTCTGTGGCCCGCTCGCTCGTAGTGCCGCAGACTTGGCCGCCGCCCTCGATGTGTTGGCAGGAGTTGCAGGGGCTGATGCGGCGGGCTGGAAGCTCGATTTGCCAAAAGCGCGCAAACACGCCCTGAAGGACTACAAAGTCGGAGTGCTGCTCAGCAGCCCGTGCTGTGCCCAGGACGATGAATTGACTGATCAATTGCAGAATGCAGTGGATCGGTTGGCACAAGCTGGGGTTCAGGTGGACGACACGGCTCGACCATCGTTTGACTTGGAACGCAGCCACCATGTTTATCTGATGCTGTTACGAGCGGCAACGGGGACAAGGCTTGCAGATGCAGAGTTTGGCAAGCATTTGGAGGGCAAGTCCAACCTGACAGACGAAGATTTGAGCTATCGGTCCTATATTTATCGGGGAGTGACGCTCTGCCACCGCGACTGGTGGCAGTTGCACAACGAGCGTGAAAAGCTGCGCCTCGCATGGGCGGAATTCTTTCAGGAGTACGATCTGCTCTTGTGTCCAATAGCGGCCTCAGCGGCATATCCGCATGATCACGAGGGAGAGCGCGCCGATCGCACCATTCTGGTCAACGGCAAGCCGGAGCCAACCACAGACCAGCTCTTCTGGGCTGGACTGAGTTGCAATGTGTACCTGCCCTCCTCAGTTGCCCCTGTCGGTTTGACGCGTTCACAGCTTCCTTGCGGATTGCAAATCGTTGGGCCGTACTTGCACGATCACACCTGCATCGAATTCGCTCGCTTACTTGAAGAAGAGTTCGGCGGGTTCATACCCCCGCCCGGCTATGAGTGATGTCGTCCTTTTGCAAGGAACTCTTTGCGCTTTCCGGAAAAGTCGCCCTCGTCACCGGGGGCGGTGCCGGCATCGGACGGACGATGGCAACAGCCTTGGCTAAGGCCGGAGCGTCCGTGGTGGTCGCGGCTCGTCGTGAAGAGCAACTTGCCCAAACGGCTGCACAGATCGCCACACAGGGCGGAAACTGTGAGTTTGTTGCAGCCGACTTGAGTGAAGCTGATCGGCTTCCAAAATTCGTTGAGCAAGCTTCGCAGCCGTTCGGCTCTCCGGACATTTTAGTCAATGCCGCAGGAGTGAATCTGCGACAACCCGCCGACAAGATCACCCTGGAAAGCTGGGAGCAAACGCTGGGGATCAACCTGCGGACCCCGTTTTTTCTCGCACAAGCCCTCGTTCCAGCAATGCGCCACAAGGGTTGGGGTCGGGTCATCAACTTGGCCTCGCTGCAATCCCAGCGGGCGTTTCCGCATGGACTAGCTTACGGAGCCTCCAAGGGCGGAGTTGAGCAACTGACGCGGGCGATGGCAGAAGCATGGTCCAAGCACGGAATTGGCTGCAACGCGCTTGCCCCCGGATTCTTTCCCACAGAACTGACGGCGGCGGTGTTCAACGACCCGGAGCGCGCTGCCGGCAACGCCGCACAAACCGCGATTGGCCGCAACGGGGAATTGCGTGACCTGGAGGGCATCACCATTTTCCTCGCTTCATCTGCCTCAGACTACATCACGGGGCAGACAATTTATCTGGATGGAGGATTTACGGCAAAATAACAAGGTCGCTGCTCCCATAAAACCTCGCCTACTGCTCCACTGCAAACTCAGGGATCATAGCCGCCAGACCACTTCCAAAAACACGCCTCCGCTTACTGCCGAAACCTATTGAAAATACCACTGAAATCCCGTAGACTAGATAATTTTTCCAACCCCAAGCTATACAGCATTTCAGACATGCGTATCATCCTCCTTGGTCCTCCGGGGGCCGGCAAGGGTACTCAAGCGAACAACCTCATCCGCGACTACGGAGTCGTGCAGTTGTCCACAGGCGATATGCTGCGGGCTGCAGTGAAATCGGGCACCAAGATTGGCCGCAAGGCTAAGGCGGTCATGGAGGCGGGGGAATTGGTGTCGGACGAGATTGTCGCTGGAATTGTCAGGGAGCGCATTCAGCAGACGGACTACGCCAAGGGTTTCATGCTTGACGGCTTCCCACGCACACAAGTTCAGGCGGAACTGCTCGACCAGATGCTCGCGGAACTCGGTGTCGGCATTGACCGTGTGATCGAGTTTCAGGTGGATAATGAGACTGTGGTTCAGCGCATTTCCGGACGTCGCATTCACCAATCCAGTGGGCGGACTTACCACGTCGAGTTCAATCCGCCCAAGCAGGAGGGCAGGGACGATGTCACGGGCGAACCGCTGGTGCAACGCGAGGACGACAACGCCGACACCGTCCGGAACCGGCTCAACGCCTACCACGAGCAAACCGCGCCGCTGGTTTCGTACTACAGCAACAAAGGCAATCTCGTTTCCATCGACGG
>CAJWCD010000153.1:0-7118 GCA_913020725.1 uncultured Pseudomonadota bacterium | reverse complement strand
GTCCCGTTCTCCAAACACCAGTTCGGAGTCTTGACGCAATTCTGCCACACGCTCCTGGACTTCTCTGAGCTGATCCATGCCTGCCAAAGTTCCCATATGAACTCCTTCGGCTTCCGGATGTCCGATCCGCACTGTTGCCAGCCGTTGTTTGAGCGAATCAATCACGGATTGAGTCATCTCTTTTGGAACAATCGTGCGGCGAATCGCAGTACATTTTTGTCCGGATTTGCTCGTCATTTCTCGCACAATTTCTTTGATGAAAATCGTGAACTCCTCCATCTCCGGATTGACATCAGGGCCGAGAATAATACAGTTGAGCGAGTCAGCTTCCATATTGAAGCGGACGGCTTTTTCGATGATGTTCGGATGACTTTTGAGTTTGCGACCTGTGGTTGCTGATCCGGTGAATGTGACCACATCCTGACTGCCAAAATGCTCAAACAAGTCCCCCACGGAGCCGCAAATGAGTTGCAAAGCACCTTCCGGAAGCAAACCGGATTCGATCATCGCCGCGACCATTTTTTCGGTGAGATAACAGGTTTGACTAGCGGGTTTGACGATTGCAGGCATTCCAGCCAAGAAAGTGGTGGCTAATTTTTCCAACATCCCCCAACACGGAAAGTTGAAGGCATTGATATGAACTGCAGTTCCTTCAAGTGGAGTGCAAATGTGTCGTCCAATAAAACTTCCGGATTTGGAAAGCGGCGAAACATCGGTTTCGACATGGAACGTTTCATTGGGAAATTCACGCCGTCCGATTCCAGAGTAGGCGAAAAAGGTGGCAATGCCGCCTTCGATGTCAACCCACGAATCTGCTCTGGTTGCTCCGGTTGACGTGGAAAGTGTGTAGAATTCTTCCTTGCCCTCCATCAGATACTTGGCCATATTTTTTAGCAACAAGGCCCGCTCATGGAAAGTCATCTTCCTGAGGGCGGGTCCGCCGATGGTCCGGGCATGGTTCAGCATCGCCTGAAAATCCAACCCCCGGCTGGTGACTTCCCCCAGCGGTTCTCCAGTGACGGCGTGCTGCACGACTTGTCCCGGACCTTCTCCCTCTATCCACCTGCCGAGGGCGTAGCTTTTGATTTTTTGCATGGTGTCCTGTTTGTTGTTCGCCACAGAGTCAGAGAGAACACAGAGAATTGTTCTTTTCTGACTCTGCGCACTCTGCGTCTCTGTGGTGAGTTTTTTCGGTTACAGCCTCACCTTCCCAAGTTCCTCGTGAAGGGCACGGAGTTTGAGGTTTGCTCGTTTGAGTTCCTCCAGATAGACCAGCCATTTTCTGGACTGATTGAGGTGTCGCTCGTAAAATTCCCGAATTTCCAACAGATGCTCCGCAGCGGCCCGGTAGTTGGAACGTCCACGCCCGTTGATCAACTTCTCCACCTCCTTGGTGTAGGCCTCCAAGTAAACATGAGGGTGTAGCGGTGCGAGTCGATCCTTGTAGTGCGCCAGCAGGTCGAAGTCGTTCTTCACCAGATCGAGCAGTGCATCCCAGTGCTTGCCGTGCGCATAAATCTCCGCCAGAAGGCGGCGTTCAGGGCTTGATCCCCAAGTGTCTTTGCCAATCTTCTGTTTGAGGTGTCCAAGCACTTTTTCAGTGATCGCTCCCCGCTCCGGTTCCGGGAGCAGATGCTCCATCTCCTGATAGAGCGACAAGGACACTTTGAGTGGATTGAGGTAGAGCGTGTAAAGGCGGACGAGTCCGGCGGTGTCGCCCTGCTTGTGGAGGCGGTCGCGTAGCAGTTCGTGTTCTTGCAGAAAATCCCCGCTGGAGGACGATTCCCGGTAAAGCATCCTCCTGCTTGCGGAAAGCTGCTCCATGTGCCATCCGCCGTAGGGACGCTTGAGGTGTTCGACGAGCAGGGTGAACAAGCCTTCGGCGTCGTCCCGCCGCAGGCAGTCTTCGCGCAGGAAAGCGAACAGTTCCTCGCTGTAACCCTTGCCTCTCTGCACTCCGTCCCAGCAAGTTTTGAGCGCCTTGTCCGCTGCGCCTTGCTTTGTCCAGAACTCGGCCAGCCGCCAATGATCTGGCATTTCCTCTAGGTTTTTGGAAAGTGCGGCAAGCTCGGCTTCCTCGTCCCCAAGCTTGGCGTAGAGTTCAGCAATCAGCTTGCGGTAATAGGAGGACCAACTTCCTTTCTTTTCAAGCCAGTGGATGGTGTCTCGCAGTTCCTCCTCGGTTGCGGACAGTTTGAGGAGACAAGCGAGCAGCTCGTCGTTCATGCCGTGGTTGCCCTTGTCGTGGTAGCGACGCATCCACTGGATGATCTGGTCGCGCTGCGGCTGGAATTCCGGAGTGGCCACATCCTTGACCAGTTCAGTGAGGGCTAGTTCCAGCGCGGTTTCCAGCGGCTCGTTGCTGAAGCCGTACTCGTTGAGGAAGGGAAGAATGCGGTCGGCGACCGCAAAGCGCACCTCGACGCGCACCTCCGGGGGAGCGTCTGTCAGCACCTTGAGGATCGCCTTGAACTCGCGGGCGGCCTTGCGACAGCTGGAACTGTAGTAGTTTTCGTACTCGCTGACCTTGAGCCGTACCGTCTTCACCTGCTGGAGCAGCGTCGTCAGCGTCTTCTTGCTGTCCGGAACGAAGCGCAGCATCAGCTTGCGTTCGAAGTCCTTATTGCCTTTCGTCCCCTCCAGCACCAGTTCCACCAGTTCCGTGTGAGTGCAACGCTTGAGGTTGGCCTTCAAGGAACCGGCACTTTTCCCTCCGGAAGCCGACTCCTTGGCTTTGGGTTGCTTCGTCTTGGCCTTGCGCTGCTTGGCGGAGTGCTCAAGATAGGCAAGCAGCACCGCAGCCACATGTTTGCAGGGGTGGCCGTCATAGGGGCAGTCGCAGACCGCGCCCACGTCGTCCTCCTCTTCCCAGACCTCGACCTCGTAGGTGTCCGTGCCCTCCACCTTGGCGGTGACGATCCCCTCGGAATCAATGTCCAGTTCGTTCACCAGTTCGGAGGTGAGGTATTCCTCACCCCGCTCAAAAATCTTGGCTCCGGCAAAGGCGCGGATCTGATCGCGGGTCAGGGAGTCTAAGCGCATGGCGTGTCTGGAGCAAGTGAGGTTAGGCTTTACACCTTCGGGCGTTTGTCCACAATCCGGCGGGCCTTGCCCATCGAACGTTCCACTCCGCCAATCGGCTGCATTTGTACCTGCACACTGACGCCGATGCGGCTCTTGACCTGTTGGCTAAGCCGCCCGGAGCTTTCCTGAAGCATGGAATCGCTCAATCCTGATTCTTTGGGTTCGATCAGCAGTGTCATCACATCCAAACGCTCCTCGCGAGTGAGTTCGATCTGGTAATTCGGAGAGAGTTTGGAATCTTCGAGCAGGATTTCCTCAATCTGAGTCGGAAAGACATTCACGCCCCGGACGATCATCATGTCGTCTGAGCGCCCTATAACTTTTTCCATGCGACGCATAGCACGGTTGCCTCCGGGGAGTAGTCGGGTAAGGTCGCGGGTACGGTAACGGATCACCGGAAACGCCTCCTTGGTTAGTGACGTGAACACCAGTTCACCTTTTTCCCCATCCGGAAGAACTTCTCCGGTTTCAGGATCAATCACCTCCGGATAGAAGTGATCCTCCCAAACATAGAGTCCATCCTTCTCGCGGGCACATTCGTTGGCAACTCCGGGGCCGATGATCTCGGACAGCCCATAAATGTCCACAGCATCCATACCGAACAACTGCTCGATCTCGCCGCGCATTTTCGGAGTCCAAGGCTCCGCACCAAAGATACCCACTTGCAGACTTGTCTTGCGGGCATCAAGTCCTTGCTTGGCAAATTCATCGGCCAGCACGAGCAGGTACGAAGGTGTGATCATGATTACCCTCGGCTCGAAATCCTGAATGAGTTGCACCTGCCGTTCGGTCATGCCCCCGGAAACCGGGATCACTGTGCAGCCCAGTTTTTCCGCGCCGTAGTGTGCCCCCAGCCCTCCGGTGAACAGCCCGTAGCCATAGGCAACATGCACGACGTCCCCCGGACGTCCCCCGGATGCCCAAATCGAGCGGGCGCAGACCTCCGCCCAGGTGTCCACGTCCTTTTGCGTGTAACCGACCACAGTGGGCTTGCCGGTCGTGCCGCTGGAGGCGTGAATACGCACGACCTCTTCCCGAGGAACGGCAAACATCCCGAAAGGGTAGTTCGCCCGCAGGTCCTGCTTGATCGTGAACGGGAATTTTGCCAAGTCGGCCAGCGACTGACAGTCGTCCGGATGCGCTCCGACCGTATCGAACGCCTGCTGATAGTGTGATACATTTTCGTAAGCATGTTTCAGCGTCCACTGCATACGCTCCAACTGCAACGATTGCAACTCGTCCTTGCTGGCAGTTTCAATGGAATGCAGGTTGATGGAATTGTGGTTCATGGTAAATCCCCTTTTGACGGGTCTGGAGAACTGGGTTCCTCAAGAATGGTTCCAGCAATGGTCCGGGAATTCCCCCGGAAGTGGGCGAGGGGGGTGCCGTGTTCGTTTTGCACTTCAATGTCATAGATGCCGCTGCGTCCGCTGCTCACGGTTTCCGTGGCGGTGGCAGTCAGCGTTTCCTCGGCTTTTCCGGGCGCGAGGAAGGTGATCGTGCAGTGCTGGGCAACCGCCCGTTGATTATGAGAGTTGCAGGCGTAGGCAAAGGCAGTGTCGGCCAAGGTGAAGATGAGTCCGCCGTGACAAATGCCGTGGCCGTTGATCATCCAATCCTGCACCCGCATGGACAAGACGCAGCAGCCGGGCTGCATGGACTCGATGCGCATGCCCATGTGCTGGGCGGTGTAGTCGAGTTTGTTCATCGCTTGCGCCGCCGCTTCGGCCAACACTTGCGGGCCCGCAAAACCCTCCATCAGCGTCCCTTGAAAACGGGAGACCGTTTTGTAAGAAACGCTGACACGCCTTCACGGAAATCTTCGGAGCGTCCCAACTCGCGCTGGGTGTCGCGCTCCATATCAAGTTGCACTGCAAGGCTGTTGGTGACGGAGGCTTGCAGCATCTGCTTCATCGCGCCCAACGCCTTGGTCGGTTGGGTCGCCAAGTGCGCGGCGAGTTTGTGGGCTTCCGGAAGCAGGCTTTCGTCGTCCACAACCTTCCAGATCAGCCCCCAGCGTTCGGCGGTTTCGGCGTCAATGGATTCGCCTGTGATTGCCAGCGCCTTCGCCTTGGCTTCACCAATCAGCCGAGGCAAAAAGTAGGTACCACCACAGTCCGGGACGAGGCCGATTTTGCAAAACGCCTGTATGAACTTCGCGGACTTCGCGGCGAGCAGCAGGTCTCCGGAAAGCGCAAGGTTGGCTCCCGCTCCTGCCGCTACGCCGTTGATCGCAACAATCACTGGAGCCGTGAGGACGCGGAGCCGCTTGACCAGGGGGTTGTAGTTCTTGTCGAGGGATTCACCCAAATCGGGGGCAGCTCCGGCGTTGTCACGCTCCCCCAAATCCTGTCCGGCACAGAAACCGCGTCCTGCGCCTGTGAGAATCACGGCCCGGATTTGTGGATTCTGCTCAATCCGTGTAACCGCCTCGCGCAGTTCTTCGTGCATCTGCGCAGTGAAGGCGTTGAGACGCTCCGGACGGTTGAGGGTGATTTCCGCATATCCGGATTCCTCGCGGTATTTGATGGTTTCAAAAGTCATTTGCTCTCCAAAATCGATTGGCTCCGTTTGAACCGTTTTCGTGTGATCCAGCCACCGCTAAGATGAGGCTCCCCTCGCCGTATGATCGAGTCCGGTGATGCCGTGCAGGAAGACCTGCCCTGCGAGTTCTGCGAACTGCTCGTGACTCACCGGCCCCTCCTTGCGGAGCCAGGTGAAGGTCCAGTTGATCATGCCCATCAGTGTCATCGCAAGCGGCTTGCGCAATTCGGGCTGTCGCTCCAGCAAGTCCGGACGCAGCGCATCAAGCATCACGGCAAGTTCGTTGACCACCTCACGCTCGCGGGAGGCGATGAGCTCGTGCTGTTCCGGACCCAAACGGTTGAGGTCGTAGAGCAGCACGAGGTGTGTGGTCTGCGCCGCTTCGTAAATCCTCAAAAAGCGTTGCAGGAATTCCTGAAACTGCGCCTCCGGAGCCAGCCCCAAGCCTTGCACCTCCCGGACGGCTTTCACAAGCCGCTGAGTGTGTTCATCAAAAATCTCGAAGAGAATCGCCTCCTTGCTCGTGAAGTAGTGGTAGAGCCACGCCTTCGACGCTCCGCAACGCTCGGCCAGTTGTGTGATCGAGGAGTTCGCAAAGCCCTGTTCCGCGAAAAGCTGCACGGCCTGCTCTCGGATGAACGCCCGTTTTTCATCATAATCTTTTGCGCGGGTGCGGGCCATTAGTGGAAGGTTTTTAGGCGGTCAGAATGCGGGTCAGATGCACTTGAAGCGTTCGAAGGGCTGGCGGCAGTCGTTGCAGACGTGCAACGCCTTGCAGAGCGTGCTGCCAAATTCACTCTGGAGTCGGGTTTCTTCCGAAGCGCAGAACGGGCAGGCCACCGAGTTTCCTGCAACGCCGGAAGCGTAGCGGCGTTCCGGAGGGGCAATGCCGTAGGAGCGCAGTTGCTCGCAGGCTTCATCGGTGATCCAGTCGGTCGTCCACGCCGGGGCGATTTGGGTTTTCAGCTCCACTTGCGCATACCCCGCCTCGTGCAAGGCGGCGCGGATGCTGGCTTCGATCTCCGACATCGCCGGACATCCGGAATAAGTCGGAGTGATCGTCACCTTCACTCCATCCGGACTTTCCTCCACTTCGCGCACGATGCCCATCGAGACCACATCCACCACCGGAATTTCCGGGTCCGGCACCGAGCGCAGGCAGTCCCAGACGTTCACCATGTAGCTCCGGGATGAGTTCTTTGCAAAACCTGCATTTCGGCAAGCAAGTAGCCCAGATGCTCTGTGTGGTAGCCACCCCGACTTCCGGAGGCCATGTACTGCGCGTCGCTGGGAATTTCGAGGGTCGCTTCCCGCAAGATCTGCTCAACGGTCGCTCGCCACAACGAACGCAGCGCCTCCAAATCAACAGCAATGCCTGCTGCGACAAGGGCATGGTTCAGACTGTCCGGAACGAGCAGTTCCTGCGAAAAACACCAGAGGTCGTCCACGGCATCCTGAAGGCGGCGGTGGCTTTCGTCGGTGCCGTCGCC
>CAJWCD010000152.1:0-7134 GCA_913020725.1 uncultured Pseudomonadota bacterium | reverse complement strand
GAGTTGAGGAAATACTTTACACCGCCGAAATCGCAACCAGTGTCACGATGCAGCCGTTCACCATGTACATGGTCGTTGCAATCATCTATCTGATTTTCACAACTGTCATCATGGCCATCGTGAGAATGCTGGAAAGAAATGCCAATCGGCATTTGGAGAGCACATAATGGAGTTTGATTTCGCATTGATCTTTGAAAGTGTGCCGAAAATGGCGGCGGGCGTTGGTCTCACTTTACAACTTTTGGTTCTCGCGTCCATCATTGGCACAACTTTGGCGGTCTGCACCGCTTTGATGCGTATCAGTAAAATTCCATTGCTCAGTTGGCCAGCCATCGTTTATATCTACATCTTTCGAGGTACGCCGATGCTGGTGCAGATATTCCTCATCTACTACGGGCTTGCTCAGTTTCAGGCCGTGCGCGACAGCTTCATGTGGATTGCTCTCCGAGATCCTTTTTGGTGTGCAATCATTGCGTTCTCCCTAAACGTTGGGGCATACACCGCAGAAATCCTGCGTGGAGGCATTCAGGGAGTAGATGCAGGACTGCTCAGAGCGGCAACAGCCCTTGGCCTTTCAAAGTCGCAACGTTTCATCCACATCACGACTCCAATCGCCATAAGACTTGCCCTGCCAGCTTTCGGAAACGAAACGGTCAGCCTCATGAAGTCAACCGCTTTGGCGAGCACCATTACCATGTTCGACATCACCGGCGTAGCACGTACAATCATGGCGCAAACTTTCGCCCCCTACGAGATCTTCCTCTCAGCGGCGATCGTTTACCTGTTCATCGCTTGGTTTATCCAGTTTGGCGTTGCATTGGCAGAGCGCCGCTACAGCCGTCACATGCCACGATGAAAGGGATAAATGATTGAGAAGCAAAGCATTCCTATTATCCAGTTACAAAAGGTTGACAAGTTCTTTGGGGAATTTCAGGCTCTGAAAAACGTGAATCTGGAGGTCAGGCAAGGTCAGAAAGTGGTTGTCTGCGGACCTTCAGGGTCAGGCAAGTCAACCATGCTCCATTGCATCAACAGGTTGGAAAAGCATGACAGAGGTCGAGTCGTTGTGGCTGGAATTGAACTGAATGATTCCCTGAAGAACATCGATGCCGTCCGCAGCGAAATCGGCATGGTCTTCCAGCAGTTCAACCTTTTCCCCCATCTGAAAGTGGTTGAGAACCTCATGCTGGCACCCAAGCTTGTGCGCAAAGCGACAAAGGCTGAGGCTCGAAAAATTGCCATGACATATCTGGATCGGGTGCATATTCCAGAACAGGCAGAGAAGTACCCAATCCAGCTTTCAGGAGGGCAGCAGCAACGGGTCGCAATCGCTAGGGCGCTTTGTATGAACCCCCAAGTCATGTTGTTTGACGAACCAACCTCTGCACTTGATCCTGAGATGATCGCAGAAGTTCTGGACGTGATGGTTGAACTCGCCAAGGAGGGCATGACGATGATCTGCGTCACTCACGAAATGGGCTTCGCTCGCTCGGTTGCCGATCTGATGGTTTTCATGGATGAGGGCGAGGTCGTTGAAAGTGCGGTTCCCGATGATTTTTTCGCCCACCCGGAGAGTGAGCGCACAAAACTCTTCCTGAGCCAAATCCTCAGTCATTGAACACGAAATGGAAACACGAATAGATGCAGAAACGACACAGTTGTTGACGTTTGCCGAATCACTGGCCGAAGTTGGGAGGCACATCTGTCTGGAGGCAATGCAACGTAATCCCAAGGTGCAGATCAAGCCGGATAAGAGCTTTGTCACCGAGACAGACCTTGCAATTGAAGCGCGGTTGCGCGAAATGATTGATTCCGCTTATCCAAATCATGGCGTGTTAGGAGAGGAGTACGGAAACCGGGATATTGACCAAGACTATGTTTGGGTGCTAGATCCAATAGATGGAACTGCAGCATTCGTTGCAGGGATTCCCGTGTTTGGGACATTGATTGGACTTGCCCGCGATGGGAATCCCTACTTGGGAATCATTGACCATCCGGCCACCGATCAACGCTGGATCGGGGTTTCCGGGGTGAGCGCACTTCTGAATGGCCGGGAAGTACAGACGAGGCGTAGCAGCAATCTGCCCGATGCATTCCTGACCAACAGCAATCCCGATTTTATGGACTATCAAGAAAGCAAGCGGTTTCACGCCCTGCGCAAACAGGTTCAATACGCCCAGTATGGTGGCAGTTGCTACGCCTATGCGATGCTGGCTTCAGGACGCACAGACCTTGCTGTTGATGCTGGACTCGATCCATTTGACATCTTTGCATGCGCCGCAGTCATCGAGGGTGCGGGTGGCGTGATAACGGACTGGGATGGGGCCCCGATCACCCTATCTTGGTCTGGGCGAGTGCTGGCATCCGGAGGTCAAAGTCTCCACGAAAAGGCACTGGCCTTTCTCAGCAAAGTGTAAGAGAGGCTTGGAACCCAGAGAACTCCCAAACATGTCCGGGTTTCCACTTGTGTAAACGGCAAACAGCGAGGAAACTCAACCCATCAACTGTCATCGCAAATCAACAATGAACTCTATGAAAACAATGCCCCTTGATCTTGAACTGATCCGCCAGCAATTTCCTGCGCTCGCACTCACGGACAAAGGATGCCCCCGCATTTACTTTGACAATCCGGGGGGAACTCAGGTTCCACAGCAGATGTTGGACCGCATGAACCACTCCCTCGTTCACGCCAATGCCAACCACGGTGGAGCATTCCGGACCTCGGTGGATTCTGATGCGATCTTGGACGACGCACACCTCGGCATGGCCGATCTGCTCAACGCGCCCTCTGCGGACGAAATTGTCTTTGGCCCCAACATGACCACGCTGACCTTTTCGGTGTCGCGGGCCATTGGACGGCGCTTGCAAAAAGGCGATGCCCTGCTGCTCACGCGGATGGACCACGACGGCAACATCGGCCCGTGGCTCAAGCTCGCCGAGGATTTGGACCTGACCGTGCGCTGGCTGGAGTTTGATCCGGAAAGCTATGAGTACCGCATGGAGGACTTGGACGGTCTGTTGTCGTCCGGAGATGTCAAGCTCGCTGCGATCAACTACGCCAGCAATTGCACAGGCACCATCAATGACGTGAAGACGATCACCCAAAAGGTGCAGGCGTCCGGAGGATTGGTGTATGTGGATGCCGTGCAGTACGTCCCGCATGGCCCGACGGATGTGCAGGACTTGGGTTGCGATTTTCTGGTCTGCTCACCCTACAAGTTTTTCGGACCGCACCAAGGGGTGCTGTGGGGGCGGTTGGAGTTGCTGAATCAGCTGGAGGCGTACAAGGTCCGTCCGGCAGACGAGGTTGCTCCCGGAAATTTTGAGACCGGAACGCAATCCCACGAGGGGCAGGCTGCCACTTTGGGTACGATTGACTACCTCGCGTGGTTGGGGGCAACAATGGGCACGGAGTTCCAAAGCGATTTTCCTGAATTTTCCGGTCGGCGACTCCAACTCCACGCTGCCATGCAGGCGATGCAGCAGTATGAGCAGGAACTCAGTTCCCGGCTGATCACGGGCTTGCAGCGCTTCCCCGGCGTGGTTGTCCGGGGTCTGACGGCTCCGGCAGACATGGACCGGCGAGTGCCCACGGTTTCCTTTACGGCTGAAAACCAGGCACCCCAGAAAATCGCGGAAGCCCTTGCCCTGCAAAACATCTTCGTCTGGGACGGGCACAACTATGCCGTGGAAGCTGTGCGGACAATGGGGCTTGCAGACAAAGGCGGTGTCGTTCGGGTTGGCCCTGTCCACTACAACACGGTCACAGAAATCGACCAATTGTTGAACGCACTTGAAGCCATCTTGGATTGAGAAGCTGAACGAAAATTCGCATGAGCTACGGGTTCACACTTTCAGACACCACCAAGATTGACCGCACACGGCGCATCATGCCGCAGGTGTATGATCAGCTACACGAGGCCATCGTTTCACTCTGGTTCAAACCCGGACAACCCCTCAAGGAACGTGCGATTTACCAGCAGCTACAAATCTCACGCACCCCCGTGCGCGAAGCGTTTCTGCGGCTGTCGGATGAGGGGTTTGTGAGCATTCTCCCACAAGCCGGAACCTACGTCTCCCGTATCTGCGTGAGGGATCTGGAGGAAAGTCAGTTCATCCGTGAGTCTTTGGAGTTGGGATCAGTGCGCTGGGCGGTGCGTAACTTCACCCCGGAACTCTCGGAGGCGCTGGAGGACTTGCTGGAGCAGCAACTCAAGTGCGTGAAGCAGGAGGACTGGCAACAGCTCTGGCGGCTGGACGAGCAGTTTCACAAGACCATCGCCGAGTTCAAACACACCTCACAAGTGTGGAAGATCACCAAGAACGCCAAGGCGCACATGGACCGCGTCGTGCGACTTGCCTACCCTTGGATTGAACAACTCAGCATGATCACCGACCATCATCAGAGGTTGGTGAAACTCATGCGGCAGGGAGATGTTGCAGGAGTCGAAGCCCTCATGCGCGAGCATCTGGGCATGATCTACACATTTCTCGATCCCATGATTGAACGCAATCCAGAGTACTTCTCGAAATAAACCCCACCAGTAGAACTGCTGGTCGGCTCCTCCTCACCAGTTCCACATCGTTCCGTCTTCCAAGCGGTTCACTGGAAGATAGGCTCGTTGGTAAGGGTATTTAGCCGCAAGCGTTTCGTTGAAATCAACTCCGTGCCCCGCAACCTCTCCGGGGTGTAAGAATCCGTCCTTGAAGTAGTAGGAATGCGGGAACACCGCATCGGTTTCCTCAGTGTGCCGCATGTATTCCTGAATCCCGAAATTCGGCACCCAGAGGTCAAAGTGGAGTGCCGCGCCCATGCACACGGGTGATAGGTCCGTGGCTCCGTGACTGCCTGTGCGGACGTGGTGGAGAGCCGCCAAGTCGGCGATGCGTCGCAGGTGAGTGATGCCCCCAGCATGAACCACGGTTGTCCGGATGTAATCGATCAGTTGCTCCTCAAGCAGTTGTTTGCAATCCCAAATCGTGTTGAACACCTCCCCTAGGGCAAGGGGGGTGGTGGTATGCTGTCGAATCAGTCGAAATCCTGCTTGATTTTCTGCAGACACCGCGTCCTCCAGCCAGAACATTCGGAACGGCTCTAGGGCTTTCCCCAAGCGTGCCGCTTCGATGGGAGTGAGGCGGTGGTGGACATCGTGCAGCAAATGCGGCTCCCAGCCGTAAGTGTCCCGCAACTTCTCAAACAGTTTGGGAACATGGTCGAGATACTTCGGAGTGGACCAGATATTTTCGGAGGGAAGTTCGGCATCTGCGGGTTCGTAGAAAAGCTTGTCTCCAGAGACCCCGTAGATGCTGGACAACCCCGGAACGCCACTTTGCGCACGAATTGCTTTGTAGCCGAGATCAAGATATTTGCCCACTTCCTCGGTTGTCTCTTCAATGTCTTTGCCATTGGCATGGCCATAGACCATCACCCCCGTGCGGCTACGCCCTCCGAGCAGTTGATAGAGCGGCAGGTTCGCCGCCTTGGCCTTGATGTCCCAGAGTGCGGTGTCCACAGCGGCAATCGCCGTCATGGTCACCGGCCCTCGTCGCCAATAGGCTCCACGGTAAATGTATTGCCAGATGTCTTCAATTTGGTGGGGGTCGCGTCCAATCAGACAGGGGACGATGTGATCCTGTAAGTAACTCGCCACCGCCAGTTCACGACCGTTCAGGGTCGCGTCTCCCAGTCCGTAGATCCCTTCATTGGTTAGGATTTTCAAAGTCACAAAATTGCGACCGGGGCAGGTGACGATCACTCGTGCTTCGGTGATTTTCAAAGTCATTGTCGTCTTTGCATTGCGAGCCTAGATGAACGCGGAGCGTGAGGTCGCTCCGCGTTCTCAAGGAGAGCTGAAGAAATGGCGGAGGTTACTTCAGCCACCTTCCACTGGGCGTTTAACAATCTGGAAGAGCTTGATCAGCAGGGCTAATGCAATTTCCAGAAATCGTTCCCACACTCCAGAGAATATGATTCCGGACACTCCGCACCTCCTGCCCTTCGCCCGCACAGTAGGCAAACTCACCAGACCTCAAGAAGCAGGGAACTCATGCTGCGCAACCCGGCTCATTTAGTAGTTGACATTAAAATAATCTGTAGTATATTACAAGACAAAAGCTTGCAGTTTAGAAGCAATAACCCATGACAGACGCAGGTTCAACCACTTCAGATTCCTTGCTGGGGGACTTCACCATCGACCGTCGCAAGTCGATGGTGGACCAGGCCCATACCTTGTTGCAGAATGCCATCATCTTCAGCAAGTTGCCCCCCGGACAGGTACTGAAAGAGCGAGAGTTGTGCGATATTCTTTCGATCTCTCGGACTCCAATCCGGGAAGCTCTTTTACGCCTTCAGGAGGATGGATTGGTCGAAATCTTTCCTCAAGCAGGCACTTATGTTTCGCGCATCAGTATCGAGGCTGTCCACGAGAGCCAGTTCATCCGGGTGGCACTGGAAATGGCAACAGTGGGCTACGCGGCACGACATGGTACGCCCGAGTGGCAGACAAAAACCAGACGTTTGATTGAAAAGTACAAACAGGCCCTGGAATGGGAGGATTTTGATGAGCTGTTCGATTTGGACGAGCAGTTTCATCGTTCAATCGCAGAATTCCGGTTCCGGGATCGACTCTGGAAAATGACCAACAGCGCCAAAGCTCACATGGATCGGGTTCGCCGTCTTTCCCTACCGTATCGTGATCGCCGTCTGGCGATTGCCGAGGAGCATACGGCAGTGCTTGATGCGATCATCACCCGCGAGGAAGCACAGGCGGTCGAGGCTATGCGGAGGCATCTGAACACCGTATTCCAGGATTTGGAACGTGTCCGCACTGAACATGGAGAATACTTCGTTGATTGATCGTGTTTCAAACTGATTCCACCAATTTTCGCTGATGTTCAATCAGGAACAGAGCAAAGCGTACCAGAGAGATGGATTTCTGTTGATCAATAAGCTGTTTGATCAGGAGGAGATCGGTCTGCTCAGCAGTGCCGCCAAGCAGGATCACGAACTTGAACGAAGGAGCCGAAGAAAAAAGGATTCTCAGGGCGGTACCGTTCGGCTGTCGCTTTGGAATCATCCGGGAGATACCATCTACGGCATGTTTGCCAGATGCCATCGCATTGTCAACAGCATGG
>CAJWCD010000151.1:0-7152 GCA_913020725.1 uncultured Pseudomonadota bacterium | reverse complement strand
AGAGACCCCTGTATTCTCAAGGGGTGGCGTGAGATTTTTCGGAATTTATCGGAGGATGCCACCGGGTGCGGTGGCGGGGTCGACGGGACTCGAACCCGCGGCCTTTGGCGTGACAGGCCAACGTTCTAACCAACTGAACTACGACCCCGCAAGGGGATGGTGGGCGATACAAGGCTCGAACTTGTGACCTACGGCTTGTAAGGCCGCCGCTCTCCCAGCTGAGCTAATCGCCCAGAATCATTCAGGATAGCGATTCCTGCCCAGAGCGCAAGTCATTTTTCTCGCGGCGATGTTCTTGCCAGGACGCAACCGCCAGAGCAACCACCCCGAAACTGATGAAGCAATCGGCAAGATTGTTCACGAAGAAGCTGATTTCACCCCAGCGAAAGTGGAGAAAATCAGTCACTTGCCCGTAAATCGCACGATCCAGCAGGTTGCCGATGGCTCCGGGGATGACGAGCGCCAATCCCAGCTGCGCCCAAGCTTCCTCAGCAGCGAGCTTGAAGTAGAGGTAGTAGAGCATCCCCAACGAAGCCAGCGCGGAAACCCCAACCAGCAAGGGCACCCGGACACTCTCAGAGAGATCCGCAAGCAAACTGAAACTCACTCCACGGTTCTCAACGTGTGTGAGGTCAAGCAGCGAGGGGATCATCGTGGAGAGTTCGTGGAGGGGGACATAGGCACGGACCCAGACTTTTGAGAGGACATCCAAACTCAAAAGCCCGACGATGAGGACCGTGAGGGTGGCTTTGGAGAAATCCGGACGGCTCACTGCGAGGTCAGCCATCCGGACTGCAAATCGGCGAGGGCGACATTCTGCTGGCTGCGCTCGGCCATGTTGCGGACCACCACCTTCCCCTGTTCCAACTCCTGCGGAAAGAGCAGCACGGCTTGCTTCACGCCCGCATCATCGGCCTGCTGCAAGGCTTTCTTCATTTTTCGCATCGAGAAATTGCAATCCACGCGCAGCCCGGATTTCCGCAGTGAGGAAGCGACTTGCAGCGCAGTTCCAGCTTGGTCTGGTTCAAAGGGAATGACCATCACGTCCAGCCGTTGGTTGAGTTGGGGCTGCTTGCCCTTTGCCTCCAGAACGTCGAGAACCACCACGTCTCCAAAGCCGAAGCCGACCGCCGGAATGGTTTCCCCGCCGTAGGTGGAGAGCAGCGAGTCGTAGCGCCCGCCCCCGCAGATCGCACGCTGAGACTTGTCCGGGCTGTTCATCTCAAACACCGGGCCGGTGTAGTAGGACAATCCGCGCACGATGGAGACATCAAACCGGAGAAAATCTCCGTACCCCGAAGCCTCCAGCAAGCCAAACAGGGTCTCCAAACCCGCGAAGGGTTCCGGATTGTCGAGCTTGGATTTGAGCGTTTCGAGGTCCGGACACTCCAGCAGTTCCTGCAACTGTGGAATTGCCGCAGCGGCGACCCCCTGTTCGCGTAGCAGTTCGGCCAGTGCCTCCGGAGAAATCTTGTCCCGCTTGTCAAGGATCACCAGCACCTCGGCATGGTGCGGCTCCGGAATTCCGACCTGCTCCAGCATCGCGTTGAGAATGCGGCGGTCGTTGATGAAGATGGTGATATCCTCGGCGCCGAGTCCCATCTTCTGCATGACATTGATGAGCAGCATCAGGATTTCTGCTTCGGCAATTTCTTCGGGCTGTCCGATGATGTCCGCGTTCCACTGGAAATGCTCGCGCCGCCGACCCTTCGTCATACGTTCGTAGCGGAAGCACTGCGGAATTGAAAACCACTTGACGGGGAAGGTGAGGGCGCGGTGGTGTTGCAGGATCATGCGCGCCAGCGATGGAGTCATTTCCGGACGCAGGCTCAACTTGCGGCCGCTCTTGTCTTGAAAGTTGTAGAGTTGCTGCGTGATCTCGTCCCCGGCCTTGCGGACGTACAAGTCCTCATGCTCCAGCACACAGGCGTCATATTCCTCAAAGCCTGCCCCTTCAGAAACCTCCCGCCAGATGCTGAAGAGCCAATTGCGCACACGCATCTGTTCCGGGTAGAAATCCCGGGTTCCCTTGACCGCTTGGAGTTCCATGCTAGAAATGTCAGGAAAGGAGAGCTTTGGAGCCAGAGTGCAACTGGGCGCCAATGCTCCGGTAATCCTCCCACGCCTGATCCAGTGCGTTGCGGTTGCGCAGCAGGTAAGCTGGGTGGAAGGTGGGGATGAGCGGCCAACGTTGGTAAGACATGCGCTGGCCCCGCGCCTTGGTGATTCCGGGGCTTCCGGGGATAAGCGTTTTGAGCGGAACGTTGCCCAGCGTGACGATCAGGTCCGGATCAATCAGAGACACCTGCTGATCCAGAATGGGCTGGCAGCAGGCGATTTCTTCCAGAGCCGGATTGCGGTTTCCAGGGGGACGGCACTTGACAACATTCGTGATGTAAACATCCGGACGGTCAATTCCAATGACCTCGATCATACTCGTGAGCAACCTGCCCGCACGACCGACAAACGGCAGACCCTGTGCATCCTCGTCCGCGCCTGGACCCTCACCAATGAACATTAAACGAGCCTTTGAGTTTCCAGCACCGAACACGAGTTTGTTGCGCGTGTCACCCAGTGGGCAGCGCTGGCAGGTGCAATATTTTTTCTCCAAATCTGCGAGAGAATCGGCACTGACTTTAGAACCACGGTCAGCGGTGGTCCACTCCGCTGAGTGTAACTCCGTGTCCAAGAACTGGGGAATGGCAGTTTCAAACTCTGGAGGGCTAGAAACAGACGGACCTGCCGCCGCTAATTGCATCCGCAACTCCTTGATCTGCACACCAGCGGCTTGTGAGACTTGTTCCGAGGGTCGTGCGGCACAGAGGTTGGCCGTCTTCAACCCTTGAATCACCCGCTTGAGTTCGACCTGCGGCAACCTCTCAATGTTGAGGTGATGGCAGCCTTTTTTCTTGAGCCAGTCGAGCTGATTCTCAAGGTAGAGCATCAAGGTCGGGTAGTCCACCGGTCGTCCTGGCTTGGGGTTTAGAGAATGTAACGGCTCAAATCCTGATGCTTCAGGAGGTTGTCCAGCCGGGAGCGGATGTAGTCCGGCGTCACGGTGACGGTCTGTCCGGCAAGCTGGGGTGCCTCAAAGCTGACCTCCTCCAGCAGTTGTTCCAGAATCGTGTGCAAGCGCCGGGCGCCGATGTTCTCAGACTCCTCGTTCACCGTCTGCGCCACTTCTGCAATCTCCTCGATCGAGTCCGGAGTGAACTCCAGTGTCACGCCTTCGGTCTTGAGCAACTCCTCGTACTGCCGCGTGAGTGAGTTTTTCGGCTCGGTGAGGATGCGGATGAAATCGTCTTTGGTGAGCGACTTGAGTTCGACCCGGATGGGAAAACGCCCCTGCAACTCCGGGATCATGTCGGAAGGCTTGGAGACGTAAAACGCGCCTGCCGCAATGAAGAGGATGTGGTCGGTGCGGATGGGGCCGTATTTCGTGTTGACCGTCGAGCCTTCGACAATCGGCAGCAGGTCGCGCTGCACGCCTTCCCGCGAAACATCAGGACCATGCCCCGCGCCGCGCCGCGAGGCGATCTTGTCCACCTCGTCGAGGAAAACGATGCCCATCTGCTCGGTGCGGCGCACGGATTCGCGGGTCACTTCGTCCATGTCAATGAGCTTCTGCACCTCCTCCTGCTCCAGCAGGCCCCGGGCGTCCGCGATGTTCACGCGCCGCCGCTTGGCCTGCTTGGGCATCATGTTCGAGAGCATGTCCCGGATGTTCATGTCCATGTTCTCATTCATCGAGACCGGCATGAACTCCATGATCGGCCCGGAGCGTTGCTCCTGCACGTCAAGCTCCACGATCTTGTCCTCCAGCTTTCCGGAGCGCAGCTTTGCACGGAATTTCTCGCGGGTTGGATTTGGGCCGTCCTCGTCCTGATCGGCATTAGACGGGGGCAGCAGCAAATCGAGCAAGCGCTCCTCCACCATCTGCTGGGCCTGCTCCTGCTTGCGGGTCATCTGCTCCTGCTTGACCATGCCCACCGCAACTTCCATCAAGTCCCGGATAATGGATTCCACATCACGGCCCACATAGCCGACTTCAGTGAATTTAGAGGCTTCCACCTTGATGAACGGAGCGCTGACAAGCCGGGCGATGCGCCGGGCGATTTCTGTTTTTCCAACACCGGTGGCCCCGATCATGATGATGTTCTTGGGCAGCACTTCGTCCTGAAGGTCTTCCGGAAGTTGGAGCCGCCGCCAACGGTTGCGGAGCGCCACGGCGACCGCCTTCTTCGCGTCTTGCTGGCCGACGATGTAGTGGTCCAGCGACTCGACGATCTCGCGAGGAGTTTGCGTGGTTTCCGGAGGTGGAAGCGTATCCATGGGTGTCACTTCAGAGGTCCAGTTCTTCCAGTTCGACGTTGGCGTTGGTGTAGATGCAGATGTCGGCGGCAATGCCCATCGAGCGTTCGCACACCTCCTTGGCGGAAAGGGGAGTCTCCATCAGCGCCCGTGCCGCCGCGAGGGCGTACATCCCTCCGGAGCCAATACCAATCAGCCCGTCGTCCGGTTCGATCACGTCGCCATTCCCGGAAACAATCAGCGAGGCTTCGGTGCTGCTCACCGCCAACAGCGCCTCAAGGTTCCGGAGCATCTTGTCTGTGCGCCACTCCTTGGCCAACTCCACGGCGGCGCGCACCAGCTTGCCGTTGTATTGGTCCAGTTTCTCGTCGAACTTCTCAAAGAGCGTGAAGGCATCGGCGGTGGAGCCAGCGAATCCGGCCAGCACCTTGTCGTCGTAGGTGCGGCGCACCTTGCGGGCAGTGGGTTTGACGATGGTGTGGCCCAGCGTGACTTGGCCGTCGCCGGCCATCACGACCTTGTCGTCTTTCCGGACGCAGAGAATGGTGGTCATTGGTGGGAATTGAGAACGGTCATCTAATTATGCTACAGGGGAACCGGGGCCTTGTCGAGTGGAGAAGCGGTCTGGACGAAACCTGCGGCGTGTCTCCTGATTCAACTATCGCTTCAGGCGATCATTTTCCACATTGGACCTTTGTTTCCTTTGGCCCGCAGTCGCTCAAACAGCATGGGGTGGTTCATCTTTTTGCTGAAACCCGGAAGAATCCAGTTATGGTGCTTGCGGGCTTCCTCTTGAAGCCGTTCAAACAAATACTCCCGGAGGGCATCCTCAATATAAAACACGGGTTCCAAACCAATGTCCTTCTCCTTGATCCAACCCTTTTTCACTAAGCGCCGCGCCAGTGGAGTGTGGGGGTAAATCCGCACTCCAATCATGGCGATGACCACATCCGGAGCGCATTCATGGACATTGGCGATGGTCTCCTCCACGCTCTCCCTCGTTTCTCCCGGAGGGCCGAAAATCAACGAATGGCTGATCTGGATTTCATTCTCGCAACACCAGCGCGTGGCGTCCTTGATTTTCGTGACCGTGAACCACTTGGACATCGAGGACAAGCCCACTTGGCTCATGGAGTCCGAACCAAAATCGAGTGCATCACAACCGGCTTCCTTGTAGATTGCAAACATTTCCGCGTCAACCACTCCGGGCGAAGTGTAGGCGGTCCAACGAATGTCCAGACGTCTCTTGAGGATTTCGCGGCAAATGGCGATGCCGTGCGCCCTTGGGTAGTTGAAGACATTGTCCACAAAGAAAAAGTAGTCGATGCCGTGCTGTTCAAGACATAGCTCCATCTCGTCCACCACCTTGACCGGATCACGCTGCCGAACCGTACTCCCCTCCAAAAGGGGGTAGGAGCAGTAGGAGCATTTGTAGCGACACCCGCGCTTAGTTTGGATGTTGAGACTGCCTCCCTCTCGAAAATAACGGTCGGTTTCAAACAGATCCCATGAGGGAACAAGCCCGTTCAGGTTGACTTGCCTTCCACCCTTGGGGTGGAGGATTTTTTCGGTTGGAGGATGCCCGTCCTGCAAAGCTTGGAGCAAGTCCAAAAATGCGATTTCGCCTTCTCCCGGAACTCCATAATCGGCGCCCAGCTTTTCCAGCAACTGCTCTGGAAACAACGAAAACGCTGGACCTCCCAGCACGATAGGGGTCTGAGGGGAGGCCTCCCGGCAAATCCGGACCACCTCCTGAAATCCTTCAATGAAGGAAACCGTTTTTGGGTAGGCGGTGTTGTCCACATTGCGCAGGGAAAGCCCAATCAACTCGGGTCGTGTGTCCCGGAGGTACGCCTTGAGCTCGTCTTCATATTCGGGACGAAACGTCAGGTCGAACACTGTGCAAGCATGACCGGCCTCCCGCACAGCGGAAGCGAGATAGCTCAGCCCAATGGGCGGAACCGGATCCGGCATTCTGGTCTGGTTGGTGTTGACGAGCAGTAATTTCATGGGTCATCACGAAGTGCATACCTCAAGACGCAAGACCAACAGGTTGGTGCTGCATTGAGCTTGAGTCCACAGAATACCCGATTTGTGAACTTCATGCCAAAGTACTTTCAGAAATTGTTGCTGAACAGATCCCGGCAAGTGGCCTTGTGAACTTGGAGTTGTCCCGTTAGCATGGAATTTTAGTTTCGTGCTTTTCGATTCACTACAGAGCGCATCGAGAAAAATTTGTACCATGCCTCCACCCCTTGAGTTCAGCCACATTGGATTTTTTGTCACGGATCTGGACAAAACGCAGGATTTCTATGCCCGCGTCCTCGGTTTTCCAATCACCGATGAGGGTTTGCTGGGCACCCAGCGGTTGACCTTCCTCTCCCGCAATCCCAAAGAACACCACCAAGTCGTCTTGGTGGAAGGACGCCCCAGAACGCTGCCCTTCAATGTGATCAACCAAATCTCCTTCCGTGCGCAGAGCATTGCCGAATTGCGGACGATTTACCACTCGCTGGAGCAGGAACCGGACGTCAGCGAACTTGTCGCCGTCACCCACGGCATCGCTGTCAGCCTCTACTGCAAGGATCCGGAGGGCAACCGCATCGAGATTTTCGTTGATTGTCCGTGGTACGTCGAGCAGCCGCTGCGTGTGGTAATCGACATCGACCTGCCGGAGCAGGAGATTTTGGATGGCATCCGTGCTCACATTCAGGATCACCCCACTTTCCGCCCCATGGCGGATTGGAGCCAGCAACTGGCTCAGCACCTCGACACAATGGAGAAATAGTAGACCCTATCGGTAATAGAACCACCTGTGCTACCCTGGGTAGGCACGACCAA
>CAJWCD010000150.1:0-7281 GCA_913020725.1 uncultured Pseudomonadota bacterium | reverse complement strand
TGGTCGAGGTGAGAGGATTTGAACCTCCGGCCTCTTCGTCCCGAACGAAGCGCGCTACCGGGCTGCGCCACACCTCGACCTAGAGAGGATTTTTAGGATAACACGAGGACCGAGAGGGTGCAATCCGGAAGTCACCCGTGGAGGCGAATTCCGGAAAGGTCAGCGCAGGATGTTCTGGAGGGTTTCGACCTTGCGGCGGTGTTGCGGTAAGGGGGCGAAGCGTGCGGCGACCAACAGATGCCGGAGCAGTTCGAACCGCAGGTCGTCCGGAAGTTGCTCGTTCCGACTGGTCGCCTCCAACACTTTGCGCTGGGTGTTGTTGATGATCAGTTCCGGCAGCATTCTGAGAAGGACATCGCGCTGCTTGAGGGATTGCGACACCTGCGCGTCGGATGTTGCCGACAGTGACGCTTCCTGTAACGTGTCCAACGAGGCGATGTAGGTCTGAATTTTGAGGTGCGCGTCCTGCTGACGCTGAGCTGCGCGGATTTGTTCGACCGCCCGCAGGTAAAGCTGTTCAAACGCCGATTCCTCACCACGCATCCTCACCACCGACCTTGGCAGGTCCACCGACACCGTGTCATCCACAGGCTGCTGGTAGCGTGTGACGCTTTGGTCGGTGACGCTGAAGAAATAGACGATCACCGAGTTGCGATTCGTGATCTCCACATAGGGGGGCAACTCGAAGATGTCCGGATTCACCTGCGCCCGCAGGAAGACGCGCTGCTGATGCTCCACATCCGTGGTGATCTCGACGAAACGCAGGTATTCCAAGGTGCGGAAGCCCGGAACGTCGCGGATTTTCTCGGTGTTTGGGAAGACGATCTGGACATAGAACTGGTTGCGGCGCATCCCGGTTTCCGGATCGCGGAGGTTCTGCTCGACGATTTGGAAGGGAAAGAGGCTCTGCGAAAGTGTGACGGGGCGATCAAAAAAGACCTCGACGCCAAAGCGGTAGATGCTGCGGATTTCGTCCTCAAGCTGCCGGGGCAACGCGACCATGTCCCGGACCTTGTAGGTGCGGCGGTACACGCTTTGGTCCGGCTCCAAGCGCTCGATGAGATCGCCCCGCTGGAGGATGTCATACGCCATCGGGTAGGTGAGGATTTCCCGCATGCCGTTTTCCATCTCTAAAACATAGCGATAGCGATGTCCGAAGCGATCCGTGGCGAAGCGGCTTTCCTCTCCGGGTTCCAGCAACCGGAAGCGACGGATGCCCAACGGCAAGCTCCGCCCTTCCAGAATGTCATGCTCTGCGAAGCGTTTGAGGTAAATTTGTGAGGTGAGCGCCTGCTGGTAGAATTGGTTCTTGTTGAAAACGTTGAACTCGGTGCTGTCCGGAAACGGGAAGATGAGTACCGTGTTGCCCACAAGCCGGAGTTGGTCGGTCAAGGTCCATTCGTAAATGCGGTCCAACAACCAGTCGCGGCTGGAGCCGTCCTCCAGTAAGGCCTGAAGGTAATACTCGTCCTCCGTGCGGTTCTTGACGAAGACGGACTCAACCTTGAGGTCGCGGAAGCGGCTGTCCTCCAGAATCTCCGCGAGATGGATGGCATTCTCGCGGGTAGTGAACTGCGGGAAACCCCACACCGTGACTGTGCTGAGTAGCGCAACGGCAAGCAGGCTTAGGAATCGTTTACTCAAAGTTCTCACCCACATAAATCTCCACATCGTTACCCAGCCGACTCAAGCGGCTCAAGGGCATGGGTTCCACCACCTGCTCACCCGGGATCATCTCCGCGAGCGTCAGGGCCGCCTTCAAGAAATTGGGACGGAAGTAAATTTTTGTCCGGGGCAGACGCAGGTCTTCCCGAACCGAGGAAATGTTGAGGATCTCCAGCTTGAGCCCCAGACGTTCCTCGATGGAGCGGCGCTGCTGGTGTTCCAGCATGATTGCAAGGCGTCGGGCGGTTCCCACCCGCGGGGAGGCGTTGAAAACCGCGAGGTTGAGCCGGAGCGGAGGGCGGTACGCGAGCATCGCCGAAACCGGATGGAGCAACACGGCCTCGCGGGCGCTGATCGCGGGGTTCACCAAACTTCGCGTCTGCCCGGAGATCATCCCCACCTTCTCAGCTACCACAATGCCCGTCTGTGACTCTTCAGCTTCTTGCTGAGCGGCAAGCGTCCGGGTGGCGTCCTGAAGCACGAGCGTCAGTTGCTGGCCACTGGAGCGACCTGTGTCAAGCGAGACTTGGGCTGGACGCGGCAGTTTCAGGTCAAGTCGGACGAGAAAGTCAATGGAACCGTCTGCCTGCTGGCGGATTTCCTCGTTGAGGGTGAGCGAACTCAGCAGCGAGTTTTCTGGAAAATCAGCGTATTCGCGTTCCTCCATCAGCACATTGTTGATGAAGGCGTTGGGAATGGTGATGCGAACGTGCCCCGGAGTTTCTCCAACTTCAATCAGGATTTGCTCGAAGAGTTCAGTCTCGAAGTAGCCCTTGAAGGTCAGGTAGGACATCTTTTCCGCCGGGAGCAGGTCCACGCTGTCAAGCATGTGGCCCACCGGCTGGGCAGATGCCGTAGCAACCCAGAGCGGGAGAAGAAGCGCCAACAACAGGCGCGGCAGGCGATTGCGTAGCATCCGGAAGGTGTTTTTCATCAATCCTCAAAAGTCCGAATCCGGCAGGATGCACGGCTTCGGGATCAGGCCCGTGACGCAATGCAGAAAATGCGCCTCCTTGCTTTTTGATCCGGATCGGCGCGTCAGTTGTCTTCCAGAGGCAGCGCGTCTTGCAGGGCTTCCGTCACCGTTTCTGGGGCCTCAGCAATGACGGTTTCCGCCAACTCAGTCTGCGTTTCAGCAACAGGGTTTTCCGGAACTGCTGCGGCCTCGCCGTTTTCCAGAAGTTCCTCCTCATCGTCCTCGATCATCGAGGCAACGTCAATCACGATGTCGTCTTCAGCGATGTGGAAGAGCCGATTGCCCTGCGTCACCCGCCCCACGGTGGAGATTCCGGAGACGGGAGTGCGGATCAGCTTGCCCTGCTGGGTGATGATGAAGATCTGGAAATGCTCCTCCACCTCCAGCGTATTCACCACGGGACCGTTCTTCTCGGTGACGTTCATGCAGCGCATTCCGAAGTTGCCCCGATGCTTCTTGAGGGCGTAATCGTCAATGCGCGTTTTTTTCCCGTAACCTTTTTCAGTGACGGTGAGCAGCCGCCCACTTCCGGAAAGCGCAATCGCGGAAACCACACGGTCACCTTGCTTGAGCCGGATACCGATGACCCCGCGAGCCGTGCGTCCCATCGGGCGGATCGTGGACTCGTGAACGCGCAGAGCCATGCCGTTCCGGGAGGTGAAGAACAACTCCTGATTGCCGTTGGTGACTCGTGCGGAAATCAGCGAATCGTCTTCATCCAGCGTGATCGCCCGGACCCCCGTGACCCGAATCTTGGCACAGTCGAGCATGGGGGTTTTCTTGACTATCCCCTGAACGGTGCAGAGCAGAATGTATTTGTGATTATCGTCCTGCTCCTTGGGCACGGGTAGGCAGGAGCAGATCTTTTCGCCCTCACGCAAGGGTAAGAGGTTCACGACCGCCTTGCCGCGTCCGGTAGGGCCGGTCTGTGGAAGTTCGTACACCTTCTTGCGGAAAACCTGCCCCATTGTTGTGAAGAAGAGCAGGTAGTCGTGGGTGGACGCGACGAACATCTGCTCGATGAAATCCTCATCCTTCGTGCCCATGCCAAGCCGACCCTTGCCGCCCCGGCGTTGCACACGGTATTCGGTGACCGGACTGCGTTTGATGTAGCCTGTGTTTGTGAAAGTGACAACCATGTCCTCCACGTTGATCAATTCCTCCACGAGGATGCTGCCATCGTCATCGGTGATCACAGTGCGGCGCTCGTCGCCGTAACGATTTTGGATTTCCTCAGTCTCCTCCCGGATGATGCTGAACACGCGGGCTTCGTTCATGAGGATGTCCTGAAAATCCCGGATCGCCTCACCAACCAAGATGTGCTCCTTGCGGATTTCCTCCTGCTGCATGCCAGTGAGACGCTGGAGCCGCAGGTCGAGGATCGCCTTGGTCTGGCGCTTGGTGAGTCCGAAACGCTCCATCAGCCCGGCTTCGGCGGTGGCAGGATCAACCGCAGCGCGGATGAGTTCGATCACATCATCCAGATGCTCCAGCGCGATCATCAAGCCTTCAAGAACGTGCATCCGGTCCTCGGACTGTCGCAGTTCGTGGCGCACCCGGCGGGTGATGACCTCGATGCGGTGCTGGAGGAAGAACTCCAGGATTTGCGGAAGTGCGAGGATCTTGGGCTGTTTGTCCACGATGGCGAGCATGATGATGCCGAAGCTCGACTGCATCGCCGTGTGCTTGTAGAGATTACTTAGCACCACCTCGGCGTTTTCCCCACGCTTGACCTGAATGAAAATACGCATGCCCTTGCGGTCCGACTCGTCCCGGAGGTCTGAAATGCCTTCGAGCTTCTTCTCCCGGACCAACTGGGCGATCTTCTCAATGAGGTTCGCCTTGTTGACCATGTAGGGCAGTTCCGTGACGATGATCGCTTCGCGGCCCTCCTTGTTGGTCTCGGTGTGCGTCTTGGCGCGGACAGAGATGATGCCGCGTCCGGTGGTGTAGGCTTCGTAGATACCCCGCCGCCCCATGATCGTGCCGCCGGTGGGGAAATCCGGCCCGGGCAGGTGCGTCATGAGGTCTTCCACCGTTGCCGTGTGGCGATGGTCGAGGTAGTGGAGGAAGGCGTTGATGACTTCCGTGAGGTTGTGCGGGGGAATGTTGCAGGCCATCCCGACCGCGATCCCGGTGGATCCGTTGGTGAGCAGGTTGGGGATGCGCGTGGGCAGAACGGTCGGCTCCGTGAGCGAGTCGTCGTAGTTCGGGATGAAATCAACCGTGTCCTTCTCCAGATCGACTATGAGGTCGTGCGCGAGCCGCCGGAGCCGGATTTCCGTGTAGCGCATCGCCGCCGGAGAATCGCCGTCAACCGAGCCGAAGTTGCCCTGCCCGTCCACAAGCTGGTAACGCATGGAAAAATCCTGCGCGAGCCGCACGATTGTGTCATAGGCGGCTTGGTCGCCGTGGGGGTGGTATTTGCCGATCACGTCCCCGACCACGCGGGCGGATTTCCGGTAGGGGCGGTTGTACTCGTTGCCCTGCTCGTGCATCGAATACAGCACCCGGCGATGCACCGGCTTGAGACCGTCCCGGACGTCCGGAAGTGCGCGTCCCACAATGACGCTCATCGCGTACTCCATGTAGGAGTCGCGCATTTCGTCCACAATGTCGATCTTGATGATCGTTTCGCTCATGCTTTGGGTAGGGGTTTAGGCGGTAAAACTGGATTTAGAGAGGAGATTTGACAGAGGCGTAAACCAGCATACCGACAAAAGCAAGGATGGCTACCGACAATGCAATGAATTCAATCATAGGGTCTCGACTTTGTACTCATGGTCGCGTTTTTGGAGGACGACCATGCGGTTCATCCCATCGCCCTGCTGGATGGCGTTGACGGTGTCGAGTCCGTCCGTGACCTTGCCAAAGACGGTGTGCTTGCCGTCAAGGTGGGGTTGGGCACCGTGGGTAATGAAGAACTGGCTGCCGTTGGTTCCGGGTCCAGCATTTGCCATCGAGAGGACTCCGGGGGCATCGTGCCTGCGGTTCGGCATGCACTCGTCACCAAAGCGATAGCCGGGACCACCTGTGCCCGTACCCTCGGGGCATCCCCCTTGGATCATGAAATCCGGAATGACGCGGTGAAAGTTCAGGTTGTCGTAATACCCCTGTTCGGCGAGCGAGATGAAGTTTGCCACCGTGTTGGGTGCATCGTCCTCAAACAATTCGATGGTGATGTTTCCACGTTCAGTCTCAATCTGAATTTGGGGTAAGTCTGTGGTGATTTCAGTCATGAAATTTCAAGGTGTGTGAATGATGGGTTCGTTGTCTTTGGAGGTGTCCTTTGCCGAACCCTTGGTGTCCGGAAAAGCGTCTAGTCCAAGTGACGATAGGTCAAACGAGGAAAGCCCCGCAGAGGTTTCGGCATCCACCCAGCGGGCGTCCTCAAAGAGGAGCAGCTTGGCGACTCCCCGGAAAGGGGTGTAGAACTTGACATAGGACTCCTCGTCCTCCCCCTCAAGAGTGAGTTCGGTTTCGGTTTCCTCAACCACCTTTCCGGACCACCTGGCGTTGAGTGCCTTGGGAAAGGTGATTTGGTTCTTCTCGATTTTCATGGCGGCTTACCGTGCTTAGGGCACAAGGGTTTCGAGGCGGTCCACAGCATGAACCGGAGCATTGGAGCCGGCCATGAACTCCTTGATTGCCGAGTACACCAGCCGCTGCTTCTCCAAAGTGCGCTTGCCCTCGAACACTGGAGAGGTGACGCGGATTTCAAAGTGCCCGCCGTTGCCCGCAACTTCGGCGGTGGCGTCCGGAAGGTCGGCCTCGATGGCCTGCTTGAGTTGGTCTTCGATGGAGTTCCAAGGCGCGTTCATAAGGTCACATCCAGCTAGGTTTGAAGCCTTCTTCCTGCTCAGGCGGCTCAAAGAGAAACGAGGTTTTGCAGCCGCAGGAGCTTTTGGCGGCGGGGTTGTTGAACTTCAGCCCCCGGTCCATCAGGTCGTAGCTCCAGTCGATCTCGGTGCCGTCGATGTAGAGGTGGCTCTTCTTGTCCACGAGCAGACACAAGCCGTGGGATTCGAACTCAAAGTCAAAGCGCGTGCGCTTGGAGTCGAAATCAAGGGTGTAGGTGAAACCGGAGCAACCGCCCGCTTTGACCCCAACCCGAACCGCCACCTCGTCCGAGAGGCTTTGGGCGCTCATGGCCCTGTGAATTTCCTTGGCTGCGTTTTCCGTGAAGCTGATCATGTGGACCTCAGTGGTGTTCGGTGACTAGGTTTCGGTTCCACGCCGGGATTTCGACGACAAGTTCCTGAGTGCCGTCCGGCACGCACTGGCACGCGAGGCGCGACTGCGCCTGAAGTCCGGGGGCGAGGTCAAGCATGTCCTCCTCGTCCTCGGTTGCCTCGTTGCAACTGTCCAGTCCCTCTCGAACATAAACATGGCAGGTGGAACACGCACACACGCCACCACAGGAGTGATCAAGGTCCAGCCCTGCTCCAAGCGCAAGACTCAGTAGCGAACCGGGCAGGCCGTCCTCACTGGTGTGGACCTCTCCGGGAATCACCTCCAGTGTCTTCCCCTCCGGAAGAAAGGTGACTCGGTAGGAGAGTTGAGGAAGCCGGTATTCGGGTTCGGCGATGTACGGGTTGATACCTGACATGGATCGTGCGGGAGCCGTGGTTCAAACGAAT
>CAJWCD010000149.1:0-7323 GCA_913020725.1 uncultured Pseudomonadota bacterium | reverse complement strand
AGACGATCACAACCACGCCCAATCCGTACTGCACTGCAGTCGCGAGTTCCTGCACATTAAACAGAAACCCGCCATCTCCGGCAATGGCAACGACTTTCTTGTCCGGATGCGCGGCTTGTACTCCAAGGGCGGTTGCGTAGCCATAACCGAGCGTTCCTTGATAACCTGCCGAGATGAAGTGCCTTGGGTGGTAGGTTGGGAAAGCATACCAAGAGGCGAACCCAACTTGAGTGACTTCATCCACAAAAAAACCATCCTCCGGCAATTCCTCCCGGATCACACGCAAGTAGCCCATTTGAGGCGCAATCTTCTCCTCAAACGTCGCTTGGAATTCAGCCTTCAGATTAGTCAACTCCTGTTTTCGCGAGGTGCGCGGGGAGTTGTGTCGGTCTAATGCGGAAAGCAGTGCTTGCAGTGCTATGCGAGCATCCGCGACAATCCCGATCTCCGGTGTTGAAATCCGGTTGATCTCCGTCGGGTCGATATCGATCCGGACGATCTTCAGATTTTGATCCAATCCCCAATACATTTGTTGGTACTTGAGGCGAGTGCCAATGGCGAGCACAACATCTGCGTCTGCCCAAAGCCGATGCCCTGCTGGAAAGCTTTGGCTGAGGTAGTGTCGGTCGTCGATCACTCCCTTCCCGCTCCGGAAAAATGTCACCGGTGCTTGCAGTATTTCTGCGAGCCGCAAGACCTCTTTACTAGCATCCTGCGCTCCGCTCCCCACCACGATCATTGGTCTTTTCGCAACGCCAAGCTGCTTTGCGGCTTGCTCGATCTGCTCGGAATCAGGAGCAAGCCCAACATGCGACTCCGGAGGTAAGAGCGCAACCTCGCCCTGCTGCCCCATCACGTCCATCGCCATTTCCAATTCGACTGGCCGAGGACGACCGGTTTGGAGCTGTTTGAAGGCTTCCCGAACTCGATCCGGAGCTTGGGTGGGGTGTTCAATCCGAGCCGCCCACTTCGTCAGTTTCTGGATGAGTCCAAGTTGGTCCGGAATTTCGTGAAGGTAGCCCCGGCCCGTTCCAATTCCAGCGGAGGGGATTTGTCCGGTCAGGCATAAGACAGGGGTATTGCAAGCGTAAGCCGTGCAGAGGGCCGCCGTAGTGTTCAGCAGTCCGGGACCGGGAACAACGATGTAGGTCCCGACTCGTCCCGTAGAACGAGCATAGCCGTAAGCCATGTACGCCGCCCCTTGTTCATGCCGGGAATGAATGAGTTTGAGCTTCCCATCTGTTTTGTAGATGGCATCAAAAAGATGATCGAGTTGCCCTCCCGGCAAACCAAAAACGCTGTCCACTCCATACTGTTGGAGAGATTTCACAATTGCTTCGGCACCGTTCATGGAAGGCATATTTTAGTTGGAATGGGGGTTAACGCTCCAATAAATTTTTGATAGTTCCCCCTCTGGAGTGTTGGTGCCTGTCCTCAGCACAATTCACCCTGTCAAGTGTTGGGATTTTGCAAAAAGACGGCGTTTCCCAGTGAGTTTTCCCCGGTTTTCAGCTATTTTCCCCGGTTTTCAGAGAAATAACACTCCAGAGGGGGACTATCAAATTTTTGGACTCGAACATTCAATCCTTAGTAGAACCAATCAATGATACACACGCCTGACGCATCTTCAAGTGAGGATTTCCGGGGGGTTGGGAAAGCCAGAAATCGTGTTCAGGCAGAGCGCCTGACGGTCTCAGACACACCAGCTTCCAGCAACTGCTGGAAAGCCGTCATAACGGCAGTCGCAAATTCTGGAACTGCAGGGAGGTCGTCCCCGAAGATTGGCCGAAGGGCGAGGAGGCGATGGACGTAGGCTTCGGCACATGCGGTATCCAGCACATCGTCGCGAAGCATCCCGGTCTCCTCGGCGATTTGCCGGAACTGCTCGGCCAGCGGGTCGCACACCTCAAGGGGATGCCCCTGTTCGTCCCGTCCCACCACGAAGCGCATCCAGCCCGCAACCGCCAAAGCCAGACGTGGAAATGCAAGCCCGGAGGCGAAGCGATCTCGGATCGTGCCGAGGAGGCGCTGGGGCAGCTTTTGCGATCCGTCCATGGCAATTTGCCAAGTACGGTGCTTCAGCGCGGGGTTGGAGAAGCGCACAAGCAAGGCGGCTTGATATGCAGTGAGTTCCACTCCGGCAGGCATTTGCAGGGTCGGGGCAATCTCCTCGGCCATCATCGCTCGGAGCAATTTGACGAACTCCAGGCGTTCCATCACATCCGAGACATGCTCGTAGCCGGCAAGATAACCGAGGTAAGCCAGCGTGGAATGCGTGCCGTTGAGTAGCCTTAACTTCATCGTCTCGTAGGGCCGAACGTCTTCCACCAACTCTGCCCCGACCTTTTCCCAAACCGGACGACCGCAGACGAAGCGATCCTCGATCACCCATTGTCGGAACGGCTCACCGACCACCACGCCTTCGTCCCGGATTCCAAAGCTGCGCGCAACGCTGTCGCGATCTGCATCAGTTGTCGCCGGAACGATGCGGTCCACCATCGTGCAGGGGAAGGTGGCATTTGCCTCGATCCAGTTCGCCAACTTTGGATCACGCCACTCGGCGAACTCCAGCACCAACCCCCGAACGGCCCGACCGTTCTCCGGAAGGTTATCGCAGCACAGCACGGTAAAACCCGGAAGACCGCTTTCCTTGCGCAAGCGCAGGGCCTCCACAAGAAACCCCAGTGCGCCGCGAGGACAATCCGGATGCCGCAAGTCATGCTGCACGTCCGGATGATCTGTGTTCAGTTTACCAGTTGCGGGGTCGTGGCAGTACCCCTTCTCGCTGACCGTGAGCGAGACAATGCGCGTTTCCGGAGTGGACATACGCTCCAAAACGGTTTCCGGTGATTCGGGAGCGAACAGCACCTCCCGCACTGCTCCGATGATCCGCATCCGATCTCCGGAACCATCGCGTTCCAGCAAGGTGTAAAGCCCGTCCTGCGGCGCAAGTTGATCGCGGACTTTCGGGCTGCGAAGGCTCACTCCACAGATGGCCCAGTTGCCACCGGAATTTTCCAGCACTTCTTCAGTGTAGAGCGCCTGATGTGCGCGGTGGAAGGCTCCGATACCGAGGTGGACGATGCCAATGCCGGTTTGACTCCTAGAGTATCCCGGAACCCTCACCTCCCCCGGAAGCGAAAAACTATCTCTCAGACGGGCCATCGTGGTATTCATCAAAGCCGCCATTTATGCCAGATGGTATGTTTTTTTGACAAGATTATAAGCTAGGTCAATCGCGATTTCACGCGCTTCGTCTTCCGGAAGTCGATGCTCGCAGACCAGTTCGGCGAGGAATCGGCAATCGATACGACGTGCCATGTCATGTCGTGCCGGAATGGATAAAAATGCACGGGTGTCGTCGTTAAAACCAACCGTGTTGTAGAATCCTGCGGTTTCCGTCGTCTGTCTACGGAAGCGCAGCATACCTTCCGGACTGTCGTGGAACCACCAAGGTGGGCCCAATTTAAGAATCGGGTAGTGCCCCGCAAGGGGTGCCAGTTCACGGCTGTAACTGGTTTCGTCTAGAGTGAACAGAATCACGCTCAGCCCCTGTTCGTTGCCGAAGCGGTTGAGCAGTGGCTGCAGGGCCTGCACATAATCCGTCCGCATCGGGATATCTGCCCCCATATCCCTTCCGCAGCCTGCGAATAGAGAACGGTTGTGGTTGCGGAACGAGCCGGGGTGGATTTGCATCACTAGCCCGTCCTCTAGGCTCATGCCAGCCATCTCGGTCAGCATTTGCCCACGGAACATTTCTGCCTTCTTTTTCGAAAGTTTTCCGTTCAGCGCGCCTGCGAACAGGGTTTCGCATTCGGAACGCTCCAAGTTGGCGGTGACGGCGCTTGGGTGGCCGTGGTCGGTTGAGGTCGCTCCCAGCGACTTGAAAAACTCACGTCGCTGCATCAGGCCCCTGAGGTAGCCGGACCATGTGGTCGTGTTCTCGCCAGTCAGTTCCCCCAGCCTGGTGATGTTTTCCACAAAGCCCTCGAACTCTGGATCCACCACCGGGTCCGGACGATACGCCGTGATCACCTTGCCAGACCATCCGGATTTCCGAAGCTTCTGATGGTGTCTCAAATCATCCAGTGGTGATTCAGTGGTGGCGATGACTTCGATATTAAAGCGTTCAAAAAGAGCACGCGGCCTGAAGTCGTCGGTGGAGAGTTTCGCGTTGACCTCATCGTAGATCGAGTCCGCATGTTCCGGAGTGAACGGCAATTCCACACTCAGTACTTCGTGAAGCGCGTGGTCAAACCACATCCGGGACGGAGTGCCTCGGAAGAGATAGAAATGTTCCGCAAAGGTCCGCCAAATCTTGCGGCGGTCGGTTTCAACTGCGGTTCCGTCCCGTGCTGAAAAGCCCAGCGATTCCAGTGAAACCCCTTGGCTGTAGAGCATACGAAAGAGGTAGTGGTCCGGAATCAGAAACAGGTCGGTGGCGTTACCGAAAGGCTCGTTGTCCGCAAACCACACGGGGTCCGTGTGTCCATGCGGGCTGACGATCGGCAGGTTTTTTACTTCCGCGTAGAGCCGCCGGGCGACAGAACGCAGGTTGGGTTCTACCGGGAAAAGACGATTGGGATGGTTATAACGCTCTGAGGTCATGATTCGGCTCCTATTCAATAACCACTCGGACTTTGAATGATCGGAGTGAGGTGGCAGTTTGTGAGATTCAGCGACGGTTCGTCAGTTTCAACAATTTTAATGAATTCACACGATTTCCAAATCCCAATTTCCTAAACAAACCCGAGAAACAACGGGACCGTTAGTTTCAACCTTCCAAAAGATTTGAACTCTGGGATCCCCTATATTTTGTTTTTCAGCAAGGCCGATGAGTCGACGGGGATGCTCTGACGACCAGCGGATCGCCTCGTCAAAGGGTGTTCGGAACCAATTGACCACATTAGCCACACAGTCGGACAGGGTTGTCGCCGAACCGGCAAGGCGCCTAGTTCCGGGAAGGTAGACAACCGATTCGGGCTGACGTTCGATTAGGGTCGTCCCTAACGAGTAACTTCCGGGGAGTGAGGCTGATCCAGCGGTGCCATCGGTCACGAGAATCGTCCGGGATGATTGTTTTGCCCGCAGGTAAACTCCGAGGACGTGCGGTTGTTGATGAAACCCGTCAGCAATGAAGCTTGCACTGAAACGATCTTCTGCCAGTTGACCTAAAATGGGATTGTCTGTTTTTGGTAACATTTGAGCAATCCCGTTCCCCAAGTGGGTCGCAAGCGTGGCACCGGCATCGGCCGCCCGCAGCAAAATATCTCGGCTGGGATTGCAATGTCCGAGAGCTACGGTTATGCCCTGCTCCACCCACTTCGGAATCAACTCCAACACGCCCTTGATTTCCGGAGCAACCGTGATCAGACGGATTCGTCCCCCGGCTGCTTCTTGAAGTCGTTCAAAATGATCCCAATTCGCTGAACCCATCCACTGAGCTGGATGACATCCTCGGAACCCCTCTTCCGGATTAAGAAACGGACCTTCCAAGTGATACCCAAGAACCATGACCTGAGCAAGATTAGAAGCGTTACGTCCTGCTTCCAAGGCCAGAAAACATTGGGTTTGCCAGTCTTCGCTTCCGGTAATGACCGTTGGCAGGCAAGTCGTCACTCCGGTCCGCAGCATGGAGAAAAGGGATTGCTCGAACGCTTCTGGTGTCAGGGAAGGATCGTTGTAATCCACTCCTGCAAATCCATTGACCTGCAAATCACAAAGTCCGGAACTGACGACTCTGGATGCTCCTTGCCATGATTTCGGTTCCGCTTCGACGGGCCGTGATTGCAGAAGACCTTCCGAATCCGTCACCAGCGGTTTGGATGAATCAAAAAGCATTTATCTGGCTGGAGTAGAGTTTGAGCAAATTGGTTTCAAACCACACCGGCCAGTTGCAGCTCGGCATGTCGATGGCAACTGACGTAATGCTTGGAAGACACTTGCTTCAACTCCGGGGCATGCGTTCGGCAATGTTCAATGGCATGCGGACAACGGGGATGAAAATAACAACCGGAGGGAGGATTCGCAGGACTGGGGACATCTCCCTCAAGCGGTCTCATTCTAGATCGCACACGTGGATCCGATACCGGGACTGCCGACATCAAGGCAGCAGTGTAGGGGTGTTTTGGCGTATTAAAAAGAGCTTCTGTTGTCGCGGTCTCGATGATCTTACCCACATACATGACGGCCACCCGGTTACTGATGTGCTTGATCACGCTGAGGTCATGCGCCACAAAGAGGTAGGTCAAATTCAAACGTTCCTGCAATTCCAGCATCAGATTGAGAACCTGCGCCTGCACGGAGACATCCAGAGCGGAAACCGGTTCATCAGCGATCACCAGACGCGGCTTCAGCGCCAGTGCCCGTGCGATGACAATGCGTTGCCGTTGTCCTCCGCTGAAAGCATGTGGAAACCGTCTCATATACTCAGGGCGCAACCCGACGAGCCGCAGCAGTTCGGCCACTTGTTCTGTGCGCTCTTTTCGGTTCGTCAAACCGTTCACCAACATCGGTTCACCAACAAGATCGAACAGATTCATGCGCGGATTCAGGGAAGCAAACGGATCCTGGAAAATCAACTGCATCTCACGACGCAGCGGACGGATTTTGTTCTTGGACAAACTTGTCACATCGACCAATTTCTGATCGGAAGTCTGAAACCAGATCTCGCCGTCAGTCGGGGTAATTGCCCCCAGAATGCAGCGTGCTGTCGTGGTCTTGCCGCATCCGCTTTCTCCGACAAGCCCAAGGGTCTCGCCTTCCTCAATGTAAAAATTCACGGCATCGACGGATTTCACCTGCCCCACCGTTTTCTTGAAAAGCCCTTTCCGGATGGGAAAGTACTTTTTCAGATCTTTAACTTCCAGTATCTTGGTGGTAATTTCTGGTTCAGGATTCACGTTCGGCTTTTTGGAATGGACCCGCGGATGGTAAATCAGGATTGATCAACAAATTCATGTAACTTGAAACAACTGACTGATTGATGATCTGTAACTGGATGCAGCGCCGGAAGCTGCTGATCGCAAGAACCTGGCATCGCCTCCGGGCAGCGTTGGTAAAACGGACAGCCTTTGGGACGGTGAAAGGGATGTGGGATTGAACCTTCGATGGTGGGCAACCGAGAACGGTTGACTGTGTTGATCGTCGGAATTGATTTCAACAAAGCCTTGGTGTAGGGATGCTGAGGGTTGTGGAAAATGTCATCAATGGGACCAACTTCCATCACCCGTCCGAGATACATCACGACGACATCATCAGCCAGTTGGGCAATCACACCCAAATCATGTGTGATGAAAATGATGGCGGTGTTGTGTTCCTTTT
>CAJWCD010000148.1:0-7330 GCA_913020725.1 uncultured Pseudomonadota bacterium | reverse complement strand
AGCCAAACACCTGACAGCATTAGCCAGCGATGTGAGTAAAGTGCAGCAGTATCAGTTTTTTGATAAGTCAAAGTGGATTAAGTTTGTGAGTTGTATGTATTTTAGAGCGCGGATTCAACTGCGTAAGTGCAGCAGGCGTATGACCTCTGGCATGCGGAGCAGCGTTTGCAAGGCGAGCTTGCGAAGATTGAGTTGGCAGCAGTGGTGGGCGCTGACGCCTAACCAAGGCATGGAGCCGATGCGCTACCGCGCACGGCTCATGCCAGGCGTTCTAAAAGCCAACTCCCACAGAGGTCATGCGGCCTGCTGCGCCGTGCGGAGCAACCGCCAGATGCGCTGCGGGGTGGCCGGGATGGGAATGTCGGTGATGCCGCAGCAAGAGAGCGCGTCGGCGATGGCGTTGACCACGACAGGCAGTCCGCCGACGGTCCCGCCCTCACCCCCGCCCTTGACGCCGAGCGGATTGGTGGGAGAAGGATGCGGATTCTCACCGACGGCGAAGCTCGGAAAATCGTCGGCACGAGGCATCGCGTAGTCCATGAAACTGCCCGTCAGCACCTGCCCGCTTGAGGACTCATAGACCAGTTCCTCCAGCAGGGCCTGTCCCGCGCCTTGGGCGATCCCTCCATGCAACTGCCCCTCGACGATCATATGGTTGAGGGGGGTGCCGACATCCTCCACGACGGCATAGCGGTCAATCTGGACGGTGCCGGTTTCCGGGTCCACCTCGACCTCCACGACATGGCAGCCGCAGGGAAAGGTCGCTGCTTCCGGAGCATAGGTGTCGGCAGCTTCGAGCGGGGTTTCGGCAGCCAGTTCCCAGAGGGAAAGCCGTACCCCGCCGGGTGCGGTGAAGCCACCGTTCTCAAAGGCCAGAGTGTCTTCGGCGGCATCCAGTCGGGCAGCCGCCCGACGTCGTGCTTCCGAGACCAGCTTCGCCGCCGCCCCCGTGATCGCCATGCCTGCGAGTCCGGCAGTGCGGGAGCCGAAGGTGCCTACCCCCGCGATCACGGTCCCGGTGTCCCCCGTCAGGTAGTCGATGCGCTCCGGATCAATCCCAAGGCGCTCGGCAAGCAGGGCGCGGAAGACCGTCGCATGGCCCTGCCCGTGCGAGACGGCCCCGCATTCCAGACGCACCCGTTCATCGCTGCCGATGATGATGCGGGCCGATTCATTCATGCTCGCCATCGAACGGGCGACGACATTGGCAATGCCTCGCCCGCGCAGCAGACCCCGTGACTCCGAATCCGCCTTGCGGGCAGCCCATCCCTCGGTGTCCGACAACTGCAACGCCTGCTTCAGGTTGCCCGCGTAATCCCCACTGTCATAGGTGAATCCCAAAGGCGTGGTCCAGGGGAGTTCGTCCGAGCGGATCATGTTGCGGAGGCGCAGTTCAACCGAATCAAGGCCAAGTTGTGCCGCCGCAACCTCCACGAGACGTTCGATGAAGAGGGCCGCTTCCGGGCGTCCGGCCCCGCGATAGGGCGAGATCGAGCTCGTGTTGGTATGCACCCCCCGAATCGTTGCGTGAGTCTGCGGAATACGATAGACCCCCGTGATTCCTGAAATGTTTTGCACTGGCAGAGTGCCTCGCACAGACACATAAGCACCAACGGCCATCAGTCCTTCCACCTTGAGAGCCAGCATGCGGCCCTCGCCGTCCAGTCCGAGTGTTCCGGAGAGGATCACATCCCGGCCATGATCGTCGCTCAGCAGGCTCTCGTTGCGTTCGGCCACCCAGCGTACCGGGCGTCCGAGACGCCGCGCCGCCCACAGGCAGGCGGCGTATTCCGGATAGGTCTGCCCCTTCATGCCGAAGCTGCCGCCGACATCCTTGCAGATCACCCGCAGCCGCGCCTCCTCAATGTGGAGTGCGTGGTTGGTCAGCAGTTTGCGGGTTTGCCAGGGGGACTGCACCGGGGCGTAGATCGTGTAGTTTCCGCTTTCCGGATCGTAGAGGGCCAGGCAGGCGCGAGGCTCAATCGGGTTGGCGCTGGCACGAGGAACCCGCAGCTTGAGCTTGACGAGATGAGCGGCTTCGGCCAGCGCGCCCTCGGTGGCATCGGCATCGCCCTCCTGCCAGCAGAAGCACTCGTTGTCTGGAAGCTCCGGCCAAATACGCGGAGCCTCGGGAGCCAGCGCCTCGGCGAGGTCCGCGACTTGCGGAAGCTCCTCCCACTCGATCTCCACTGTTTCCGCCGCGTCCTGGGCGGCCTCTGGTGTTTCCGCCACCACCAGCGCCACGGCATCGCCGACGAAGCGAGCGCGGGGTCCGGAGAGCGGCAGGTGCGGCGGCACAAACATCTCCGCTCCCCCGCTGCGCCGACGCCGGAGGAGCGCCGAGATCGTGCCCAGCCCGTCGGCAGCCGCGTCCGCCCCGGTCAGCACCCCCAAAACACCGGGACAAGCCAGCGCCGCCGAAACATCAATCCGAGTGATTTCCGCATGGGCAAAGGGCGAGCGCACGAACACCACCGTGGCCATGCCCTCCACCGCGATGTCGGCGGTGTAACAACCCTCGCCCCGCAGGAATCCCGCATCTTCATACCGCCCTTGGAACTCGACTGGATTGGTCATGGCGGTGCTGTTCCTGCGTTACACATCCTCTTCATGGTCTCCTCTCTGTACTACTCAGAAGTGGATACATCGTATTGCAATTTTTCGAAAAATTGCAACTCTTCCTCACTCCTCTCCAAAACGCTTGGGGTTGTGGACTCGCTTTCAAAGAAAAGCTCATATATGGTTTGTGAGAGAACCTTTGGAAGAAATGGGAGTCAGTATCTAGGGATTGGGTAGCGCTGTCGTGGTGCTGAATACCTTGCCGTTGTTTCTTGCGGGTGCCATCGTTCTGGCATCAAGGCTCGACGTGGCTTTGTTTTTCACTGGCGTGGTTTCCGGGCAGATCCTGATTTCACTGCGGATTGACCGCTTCGACTGGTTTGAAATTCCGATGCCTCCTTGACTTTCGAGCGCATGCTCGGAGCCGTCCTGATGATCGGCGGGGAAGCGAAGGGGAAGGGGTTCCGTAGCCTCGCTGGAGATTGAGCCTGCCGACCATCAACCATTCACACAAGGACTAAAATGCTGGCACTTGAACTCCACCAATTTGCGACCGTGCCCGAGGGAATCCGAGGAGTCGAGGTGCCGGAACCGCACCAGCCCGGAAAGGGTGAGATTCTGGCGCGGCTGGCTTATGCTTCCATCAACCCTGCGGAACTCCTGCTGGTCGAGGGGCGTTATGCCAGTCGTCCAGAGCTTCCCGTGCGCCTTGGAATCGAGGGCAGTGCCGTGGTGGAGGCCGTAGGCGAGGATGTTGAGAGTGTCCGTCCGGGCGATTTGGTGATGAGCCTATTGCGGGCGAACTGGACCGAACGGCTGCTGCTCCAGCAGGATCAGTTTGTCAAACTTCCGGAGGGCTTCGATGCGCGAATGGCGGCCATGCTCAAGGTCAACCCGGCCACTGCCCAATTGATGCTCAGCGAATTTGTGAATCTGCAACCGGGGGAGTGGGTGCTTCAGAACGCCGCCAATTCGGCGGTGGGGGTGCTGGTCATCCAACTTGCCAAGCAGAGGGGCCTGCGCACGATCAATCTGGTCCGGCGTTCGAGTCTGGAAACTGAACTGAAGGCATTGGGCGCAGATGTTGTTTTGACGGACAGCGAAAACCTTCCGGAACAAGTCCGCGAAATCGTTGGCTCCGGAGCGCTGAGGTTGGCGCTCGATGCCGTCGCTGGCCCTGCGGTGGAGCAGCTAGCCGCTGGTCTCGACACAGGGGGAACGGTCCTCAACTATGGGCTGCTCAGCGGTCAACCTTGCCACATTTCTCCAAATCAACTTGTTTTCCGGGACATCACGCTTCAGGGATTCTGGCTCGCCAAAACTCTGGGAGCCATGAAAACCGATGAGGTTCGTTCTCTGTATCAGGGGCTGGCCAAACAGCTTTCCAATCTCCAGATGCAGATTCCGGTCGAACAGGTCTATGGATTGTCTGATCATCAACAAGCCCTGCTCCACGCAGCACGCTCGGGAAGAAACGGGAAGATTTTGTTTCGGGGGAGCTAAGCAACTTCGTGGTTCGGAGCGGTCCTCCCTCCTTCAGGATCGCTGAGAGTCAGTGGCCAGTGACGGTGCGGGAATTGAGGTCAGGTTGGGTGGAGTGGCCACCCAAAAACACAGGCTGCCGATCAGGGCGGTGAAGGCAATGGCGGAAAACGCGATTTCGTAGTTGCCGAAAAGGTCCACCAGAATTCCGCAAAAGATCGGGCCGCTCATCATGCCCATCATCACGATCATTGAGGAGATGCCCGTGATGGTGCCGAAGGATTTAGGGCCAAAGTAATCTGCCCGGATGGCGACCATGAGCGGTCCCCGGATGCCCAGGCGATGCCGTGCAGCATGGCAAATCCCCCGACCATCAACAGGCTGTCCGCATAAGTCAGCAGGTAAAGTCCCACACCGTGGGCGATCATGCACCCCACGCAGAGGAGCCGCTTGTTGAAGCGATCTCCCAGAGATCCTCCGACAAACTGTCCAAGCAACTGGAACCCGGTCATGGCGCCGAATAGGACTCCGGCGAGGGCGAGGGAGTACCCGAGTCCGCTCGTCAGGTGGGGAATCGTGTGGACGATGACGGTGGACACGGTGAGCAGCGGTATAGACGATGGTGGTGCCGCCCTCCACCCAGTCAACGGCGCTGATCCGGACCTCCATCGGTCGCTCAGACGGCCAAGCACCGTCGTTCGGGGTGTGCAGGACGCCTTACGTCCGGCATGAGCAAGCTGGATCGCTGTCTTGGCAACGCCGTGGGCCTTGCAGAAGTTGACGACTCGCTTCATCGCTGCTTCTTGGGTATCGTTCCAGAGACCAGCGCAGCGGGGAATGATTCGTCCCACCTCAGAAACGTGGGTTGCTTCCGTGAAGACCAGCCCTGCCTCGCCCATCGCGAGTTGTCCCAAGTGCATCAGGTGCCAGTCGTGCATCTGGCCGTCACCGTTGCAGATGTACTGGCGCATTGGCGACACGACGACACGGTTCTCTAGGGTCAGATTGCGCAGGGTAAAGGGGCTGAAGAGGTGGCTCATGAGTTTGTTCCGTCAAGTGATCTTATCCAGATTGGCACATTTCACGCGCACGCCAGCAAACATGAAGCGACCGAAATGGACTTGAGTAACCACGGGGTTTCCATAAAGTCTCTCATGCAGAAGCAGACTCGCTTCAACTGGTTTCCACCATCGGTCCATTTTCATGCACCGAATAAATCCAACTCGAAGATGACTCAACAACAAATCGGCTTTCTTCACCCCGGAGCAATGGGAATCTCGCTTGCCGCCACGGCCCAGAACACCGCTCATGACACCCATTGGGTGTCCCAAGGCCGCAGTGTTCACACCCGCGAACGTGCCGAAAAGTTCAACCTCACTGAAATCCAAACCCTTGCGGAGCTTTGCGAGGTGTGTTCCGTGATCGTCAGTGTTTGCCCACCGCATGCCGCAGGGGAGGTTGCGGAGCAAGTGCTGGGCTGCGCTTTCAAAGGAGTCTATGTGGACGCCAATGCCATTGCTCCCCAGCGGGTTCGGCAAATTGGCCAATCCCTGACGCGGGCAGGTGTCCAGTTTGTCGATGGTGGGATCATCGGCGGCCCTGCGTGGGAGCCGGATTCCACCGTTCTCTACCTTTCTGGAGGCGAAGCCGAGCAGGTGGCCAGTTGCTTTGCGGCTGGTCCTCTAGTTGCCGAGGTGATTGGCAGCGAGGCGGGCAAGGCTTCGGCGTTGAAGATGTGCTATGCGGCCAACTCAAAGGGCACAACCGCACTCCTCTGCGCCGTCGTTGCTGCCGCCGAGGCAATGGGAGTCCGGAAGGAACTGGAGCGGCAGTGGTCCCGTCACGACTCCGACTTTGCGCAAGAGACCCTCTCCCGCATCCGGAAGGTCACGGCCAAGGCGTGGCGCTTCTCCGGGGAGATGGAGGAGATCGCCGCAACCTTCCAGTCTGCCGGATTGCCCAACGGCTTCCACTTGGCTGCCGCCGAGCTTTATGAGCGGATCGCCCATTTCAAAGGGGCCGATCCGACTCCGGAGTTGGAGGCGGTGCTTGATGCCCTGCTTCGCAATGAGACTCTCTAAAACCGAGGGCCTAAGGTTTCAAACCCTGATCGGACTCTCTCCCAACTCGCGGTTCACTCGCGGCATCACCTCGGTGGCCAGCAGTTCCATCGAATGCCGGGAAAGGACGGGATCAACCCAGTCGTGCCCACAGTAGAGCAGGGTACCGAAAGGGCCGATCTCCTTGCGCAGGGTGAGGATTTTTTCCGCCACCGTCTCAACACCACCCCAGATGACGAGCCGGTTGAGCACATAGTCGAGTGTGCATTCCGAGTCAGGCATTTCCAGATTCTCCTTGAAGACGCCAAGGGCGTTACCCAAACGGCGCTTCGTCATCAGATTCCAGTAGTAGTAGCCATACGCCCCTTCCGGATCGAGGGCGTAGCGGCGAGCTGTGACGTCATCATCCGCCACGAAGATGCTCCTGGCGACGCGCCAATCGGCGGGTTCCGGAATGCGTCCATCCCGTTCGCAGCCTTCTACATACTTCGGCCAGTGCGTTCCAATCCACTTGGCGTGGGTGAAATTCGCGGAGATCAGGCTCCAGCCACGCTCGGCTGCCACCGCGATTCCCTGTGAGTGGGGAGCGATTGCCGTGACGACGATTGGGGGATGGGGTTTCTGGTAGGACTTGAGGATCACGCCCTGTCCCGCTTCGCGAACCAAGGTGCGTTCCGTTGAGATCGCCCAGTAGCGGCCTTGGAGATTGTACGGCGCATCACCCGTCCAGATGGCGAGGATCTGGTCGATCGCCTCCACGAACATGGCGTTGCGGTCGGCGTCCAGATTGCCCATCGCCTCCCAGTCGGAGCGCAGCCCCCCAGGTCCGATTCCAAAGAGAAACCGACCTTCCAGCAGGTGGTCAATCATGGAGACATGCGCCGCGACCTGGACAGGGTGGCTGTTGGCCAAGTTCACCGTGCTGCTGCCGAGCTTGATGCGTTGGGTGTCATGGGACAGACTGGCAAGGAAGGAGAGGCACGAGGGAATGGTCCCGCAAATGTCGGTGAAATGCTCACCGATGAACGCCTCGGCAAACCCCAGACGATCCGCCAGCAAGACCGCCTCACGATCCTCCCGGAGCGTTTCCATGTAGTCACGCGACGCCGGATGAATCGGCATCGTGAAAAATCAGAGTTTCAAACTTTCCTCCTTCAATAGTGGTTCCCATCGGGTAGTCTCTCATCGCTGCCTCTCTTGCTTGCTGGTTTGAAAGGCACTGAGTCTAA
>CAJWCD010000147.1:0-7515 GCA_913020725.1 uncultured Pseudomonadota bacterium | reverse complement strand
TAAAACGACGCCCCTCATTTCCGGTTTGGTCGGGTAGAACGTATAGGCGATGAGCGCAGTCAGAATGGTGTTCATTAGCCCCGAAACCGAAACGGAAAAATTCCGCTCCGACTCACGCGCTTATTTGCGATAAAGTCTAATGCAAAACCCTTTCCCAGAGGGCGGGGCCTGTAGGCAGCTTCTTGAATCTCTGCATTAGGCGCCTTTCAATCTGTAGCGTTGGGGGTGCTTCTGGATTGGATTGTGGCTGATTCAAACCGTTGCAACCAGAAACAGTCGGCGGAAAGGGTAGAGGGTGCAGCCATCGTCGCGGCGGGGGTAGGCGATTCGTAACCGCTGGCAGTATTCAGCCAGAAACACTTCGCGTTCCTCGTCATTGAGGCCATTGAGGACGGGGCGCAGTCCGGTGCCCTTGACCCACTCCAGCACGGGATCGTCGCCCTCCAGCACTTGCAGGTATTCGGTTTCCCAAATGTCGAGATTACGGGTGCCACCTATCAAACAATCGTAATAGACCTCGGCATCCTCAACCCATTTTCGAGCCGTTTCCTGGCAGAGTTCCGGTGAACCCAAAGGGGAACCATCCTCACCGCCATTCTCTAAAACCTCCTGCATGAGTTGATGCGAGGACTGGTTGCGGCTGAGGGGCATTTGCACGGCAAGGCAACCTCCGGGCTTGAGTAGCCCCAGCAGTTGCGGAAAGAGCGCGGCGTGTCCTGCCACCCAATGCAGCACCGCATTGGAGTAGATCAGGTCCGGAGGATCATCGGGTTGCCAATTCTGGGCATCGGCTTCACCCCACTGAATCGTCGAGGGTTCGACTGCCGCCTTTTCCAGCATTTCCTGAGAGTGATCGAGACCGATGATCGTGGCTTCGGGCCAGCGTTCGGCGAGCAGACGGGTGAGCTTTCCAGTGCCGCAACCGAGGTCGTAAATCAGCTTGGGGGTCGCAAGCGGAATCCGTTCCAGCAGTTCAAGGCCCGGACGCAGGCGGTGATCCGAGAACTTGAGGTACTGCTCCGGGTTCCAGTGGGTGCTTGTTGCGGAAAGTTTCATTGCAACGTTGGGTTCACTACGGAGATCACAGAAAAAACTATAAAATCAACTCTCTGTGCCCTCCGTGTTTTGTGTTTGGAAAGTACAACGTTTAGCCGCTCCGAGATGATTCGATGCTCGGACGTTGCGCAAAGGTCGGCGGCTCGAACACCGTGATCGGCGGCAGTAGCCCTTTGTGTTTTTCGATCTCGACAAGGGCACTGTGGGCGCTCGGACCTTGGGCCAGTCGCGAGGTGCCCTTGTCGAGCGTGAGGACGTTCGGGTTGCCGTGCTTGTCGAGGGTACCGATCACCCCCGGTTCCAGCGGATCGTACCACGCACCCGTAGCGAGTTGCACCACGCCGGGCCGCACGTCCTCACTGAGCAGCAGTCCGGCCAGGCACGCTCCTCGGTCGTTGAAGACGCGCACCACATCGCCCTCTCGGAGGTTGCGGGTGGCGGCATCATCCGGGTGCATCCGCAGGGGTTCGCGGCCCTGCACCTTCGATTCCCGGCTCACTGGACCGTGATCGAGTTGACTGTGCAGCCGCGTCTTGGGCTGGTTCGAGATCAGATGCAGTGGATGTTTGCTGGCTTCGGAGCCGCCCAGCCACTCGGTGGGTTCCTGCCAACTCGGATGTCCGGGGCAATCCGGATAGCCGAAGCCAGCGATGGTTTCGGAAAAAATCTCGATCTTGCCGCTGGGAGTGCCAAGTGGATTGGCCTCCGGATTTTCCCGGAATGCCTGAAATTGAATGCGCTCCACCTCCGGACCTTGCAACTCCACAACTCCCTGTTTCCAAAAAATCTCGAAAGCGGGCAGATCTGGACCTCCTGGAAGCCGACGCTCACGGGAGCTTTCGTAAAGATGCCGCACCCATTCCAATTCGTTGCGCCCTTCTGTGAAGGCGTCCCGGAATCCCAGCCGTTCGGCAAGTCCGCAGAAGATGTCGAAGTCGTTGCGGGCTTCTCCAATCGGCAAGGCTGCTTGGCTCATGGCGATGACAAAGCCGTCGTGGGTGGTCGCGGCAAAGTCGTTGCGTTCCAAGGCCACCGTCGCGGGCAGCACGATGTCGGCGTGTCGCGCCAAAGTGTTCCAAGCGGTTTCGTGGACGATCACGGTTTCCGGCATCCGCCATGCCCGTAACAGCCGATTCAAGTCTTGATGATGGTGAAACGGGTTCCCGCCCGCCCAATAGACGATGCGGGCATCAGGATAACGCAGCCGTTGGCCGTTATAGTCGAACAACTCGCCCGGATGCAGCAGCATGTCCGCAATGCGGGCGACGGGAATGAACGGTTCAACTGGATTCACGCCCTGCGGCAGCGAGGCCCACTTGGCTTGCGGATTAGGATTGCCCACCCCGTGGATCGCGCTGAGACCGATGCCGAGTCCACCTCCGGGCGTGCCGATTTGTCCCAGCAGCGCGGCCAGTGTCACGGCCATCCAGTAAGGCTGTTCGCCGTGATCGCCGCGCTGCACCGACCAGTTCACCGAAACCACCGTGCGGGAACGCGCCATCTCCCGCGCCAGTTCCTGAATCCGCTCTGCCGGGATTTCCGAAATCCGGGAGGCCCACTCGGCATCCTTGGGTTGGCCATCGGTTTCACCAAGCAGGTACGGCGTAAAACGGTCGAAGCCAACGGTGCAACGGCTCAGAAACTCCCGATCATGCAAGCCCTCCGTCACCAGCGTGTGCGCCAGCGCGAGCATCACGGCGGTGTCCGTGTTCGGCGCCAGCGGGAGCCACTCGGTCGCCGCTTCCGGAACCACATCGTCCCGCAGTGGGCTGAGATTGACCACGCGCGCGTTACGCTCGGCAAGTCGCTGCATCCAGCGCATCGTGGTGTGCGCCCCCAGTCCTCCGGCATTGACCTGCGAGTTTTTGAGGGGAATCCCACCAAAGGCGACAATCAACTCCGCGTTTTCAACAATCACCGGCCAAGTGGTGTGCTGGTCAATGAAGCGCCCCAGCGGTTCGATGATGCGGGGCAGGATGACATCAGCAGCGGCGTGGGAGTAGGCGTTGACGGAACGCACAAAACCGCCGTAGCCGTTCAGAAAGCGGCGCAACTGGCTTTGCGCGTGGTGGAAACGTCCCGCGCTGGCCCAGCCGTAAGAACCCGCGAAGAGACCCTCGTTGCCATGCGTCTCCCGGACGCGCTGCAGTTCGTTGGCCACGAGGTCTAATGCCTCGTCCCACGGCACCTCCACGAACGGTTCGGCTCCACGACCCTCCGTGCCCCCGGAGCGTGGGCCATGCTCAAGCCAGCCGCGCCGAAAGGCCGGACGCCGCACCCGTGCCGCTGACTCCCGTGCCGCGACCATCGCGGGTCCCATCCGGGAGGGGCTGGGGTCTTTTTCAAAGGGATGAAGCTTGCGCAATTGCCCGCCCTCCACCTCACAGCGATAGCTGCCCCAGTGGGTGGCGGTCATGGGCATGTTGGCAAGGGTCGCGGGAGTGGGCATGGCGCTCCGGTGAGTGTCTGAGATTACCGCCCAGCACGGGCGGACATTTGCTCACTATAGCCGAATCGCTTGTGCATTGCCATCAAGAGATCGGCAGGGAACGGCGGAGTTTTCCAACCAATCTTGAACGATTCCTGTCCGTCAACTACTCCTGAGATCCTTCCGGACCAAGCGGCTTGATGAAGATCATGAGTTGCGGGAGCAGGGTGAGGGCAGCGGCGAGGGCGATGAGCATGGCGAGTCCGGTGAGCAGGCCGAAGTAGATGCTCGGAATGAAGTTCGACATCACAAGGATGGAGAAGCCGATGATCACCGTGATGGAGGTGTAGTACATCGCGTAGCCGATGCTGCTGTGGGCGCGGTGCATGGTGGCGAGGTAGTTGCGGTCGTGGAGGAACTCATGCTGGAAGCGGTAGATGTAGTGGATGGTGTTGTCCACCGCAATGCCCATGCTGATCGCGGCGATGGTGATCGTCATCAGATCGAGGGGAATCTCCGCCCAGCCCATGAAGCCAAGGACGACGACGATGGAGAGAACGTTCGGAAAGAGCGCGATCAGCGAGATGGTGATGGAACGGAAGAGGATCAGGAACATCACGAACAGCGCCGCAACCACCGCCCCAAGCGTGAGAATCTGTGAGTTGAAGAGGCTTTGCAGCATGTTGTTGTACAGCACCAGCAGGTTCGCAAGGTGGGTCTGCTCTTCCGGAAACCCGAGTTCTTCCTTGAGGTCACGGCGGATTTTCTTGAGCAGTTCGTTGCGGCGCAGGTCGGGTTGGGAATCCCGGATGCGCACGGCGATGCGCGCCTGGTTGTGTTCGATGGAAACGTAGGGGGAGAGGATGAGCTTGCGGAACTCCTCCGGAAGTTCGTTGTAGATCAGCGCGAGCAGGAAGCCGTCCAGCGGCTTGCCGTCATTGAGCACTTCCCCCACTTCCAGCAGGGTGGCGAGCGAAATGACCTTCCCGGTTTCCGGAAGGCCGTCGAGGTAGTTGTGCAGCCGTTGGATGGCCTCCGTCTTGTCCGAGGTGAACCAGTATTGCGCTTCTCCTGCGGATTCCTCGAACTCCTCCTCGAACGAATCAAACTCCTCCTCGTCTTCGTCTTCATCCCCCTCGGAATCCGTCACTGCGACGGGTTCGGCCTCCTCCGTGTTCTCCGGGAAGTCGAGAAGCACATCCAGGGTGGTGGTGCCGCCGAGTTTCTGGTCAATGATCTTCATGCCCTGGTAGATTTCGGTGGACTCCTTGAAGTAGTCAATGAAGCTGTTCTCGACCATCAGCCGTGTGGCTCCGGTGACGCTGACGACTGCGACGGCAATGCTGACCCAGAGGATGGTCGTGCCGTGGCGCTCGGTAAAGCGGGCGAAGACCTCGGTGAGGGCAAAGCGCGACTCGAAGGCGAGGTTGGGCAGCAGCCGGTCGAACTGCACCTGCAAGACTGGGAAGAGCAGGAAGGTGAGCAGTAGCGAGACCAACACCCCGGCGCTCATCATCCAGCCGAAGTTGATCACCGGGAGGATTCCGGAAAGAATCAGCGAACTGAAGCCCGCGATGGTGGTCAACACTGCGTAGAGGCAGGGCTGGGCCATGAACACCACGGTGTCCGAGACCAACTCCCGCTGCGACTTGTCCGGATTCGTGCGGGCGAGTTCGCGGTAGCGCACGATCAGGTGAATCGTGATTGCCATCGTGATGATCAGTTGCAGCGAGATGAAGTTCGACGAGATCACTGTCACCTCCCAGCCGAACATGCCGAGCAGTCCGGTGGTGGCAACCACCGAGAACGAGCAGGTCAGCACGGGCAGCAGCACCCAGCGCAACTGTCGGAAAATCACTGTGAGCGTGATCATCAGAAAGACCAGCACCCCCAGCCCGAAGATCTGCAAATCGTTCTTGATGAACGTCACCAAGTCGTCTGCGATCATCGTGAGCCCACCAAGGAACAGTTCCGAATCCCCCCGGTACTGGTCAAGCAGGGCGCGGACTTGCGCGACGTTCTCACTCTCGACCGCCCGCATCTTGTCGCGGTGCGCCTTGAAGTCCGCCTTCAACTGCCCGTACTGCGCCTGCTCTTCTACGCTTAAGGTCCCGGTTTTTTCCTTGCGGCGCAACTCGTCCCGCTGCTCTCGGAGTTCGCGGTTGAGCGGATCGTCGTGCAGGTTGACGAGGAGTGCCGTCGTCTTGAAATCCTTGCTGACAAGATTGTCCTGATAGATGGGACTGTTGAGGAATTCCTGCCGCGCCAACTCGCGGTCGATGCCCGGAGACTCAAGCGTGGGCACGTTCTCCAACAATTCCTTGACCGGCTTGGGCGGGCTTTGAAGCAGCGGGACGTTGAGGATCGAGGTCACGGACTCGACCCGCTCCAGCTTTTCGAGGTCGCGGCTGAGGTTCCGGATCGTCGCCAGCGTCTCGTCCTCCAGCAACCCGGCCTTGGGGGTGAAGGTGACGACGAGGTAGTCCGGGGTGTAGTAGCGTTGGTTGATCAGACGGGTGTATGCGAGATCCTTGTCGTCCTCCAGCAGCAGCGTCTCCGAAGAGGCGTCGATCTCCAGCTTGCGGGCTTCATAGCCGAGAAATGTGACAACGAGCAGGATGAGGACGAGAATCGTCTTCGAGTGTTCGAGGATGAGCTTGTCGTAAAAGGAGCGCAGCAAGGTCTAACTCTGTTCGGGGTTTTTCAAATCCTCAATCAGTTCGTCCATCGACTTGTTCTTGAGGACTCCGGAGAACTGGGAACGGTAGGTCTGGATAAAGCTCACGCCAAGGATGTTCACGTCATAGACCAGCCAGCCGCGTTTCTTGTGTTTGCGGAACTTGTAGATCATCTCCTTCTTGTCGTCCTCCGACACCAGGTAGGTCGTGAGTACCGCACGTTTTTTCTTGGTCTGCTTTGCATCCCCGATGATCACCTCCTCATCGGTGTAGAGGTCGAGTTTTTCCAAATAAGACTGCTGGATGCGTTTGACGAAGACCTTGACGAACTCCTTGCGTTGCCGCTTTTTGGTCTTCTTCCACTGCTTCCCAAGACTGAGTTGGGCCATCAGTTGGAAGTCGAACATCGTGTTCACCTCAGCAATGATCTGCTTGTTGCGCGTCTCCTTTTCCAGAGATGTGTCCCGGAGGTAGGTGATGATGTTGTTGACTTTTTCCTTGGCCATTTTGGTGATCTCCGCCGCTTCGTCCGCTTGTCCAAACGGGACAAACCCAAAAAGCAGGAACAGGCCAAGGATTGCTGTGAGAATCGGATTGCGCATCATCACTCCGCTATGTTTTTGTTACGGTTTTGCTCATAGACCTCCCGCAGAAAGGGATAGAGGTCCACGGCGTCTTTCTTCAAATTATCGTACTCGCCAATGTGCAGGGAGGTGTAGTTGACCACCTCCACCGCTTTGGTGCCGATGGGCGCGAGTTCGCTGTCCCCGTAGAGGACGTGCCCCCCGTTCTCCCGGCGCACCACGAACTTTGAGTTCGTCGGATCAGCAAGGAAATCCGGATAGAGGCTGAGGGAATCCCGCAGGTTGGAGGGGCCAAGCAAGGGCAGCACGATATGAAAACCGCCGCCCACGCCGTAGTGGCCGAGGGTCTGGCCGAAATCCTCCTGATGTCTCTCCAAGCCGAACCACGACTTGGCCGGGTCAAAGAATCCGAACAACCCGACTGTCGAGTTGATCACGAACCGGCCCGTTTCCTCGCCCGTGTTCTTGAACTTCGCTTGCAGCGCATTATTGACGAAACGCACGGGAAAGAGAAGATTCTTGAAGAAGCGGCCCACCGCCCGCCGTCCGCCCTCGGGCACCACCCAGCGGTAGCCCCGGGCCGTCGGATCCAGCACCCACGTGTAGAACCAGTCGTTGAAACTGGTCATCCCCCGGTTGTAGCCGCTCAAAGGATCAAAAATCTCCTGTTCGGCAGGATCGCTAAACTCGTCGTCAAAATCATCCTCCCCCTCTTCATCCTCGTCCTCCTCATCAGGTTCGGTGTCCTCTTCTTCAGGCTCTTCGGACG
>CAJWCD010000146.1:0-7563 GCA_913020725.1 uncultured Pseudomonadota bacterium | reverse complement strand
ATCACCCTTACACTTCCTGCGCCCGGAAGTTCAGGTTCCCTTGCTGCAAACCGCAACCTTGTCATTGATGGCAGCAGTTCTTCCTCAGGAAACAATAATCAAAGTTCAGGATCCTCCGGGCTGCTTGGCGGGAACATTCAGGGGCGTGCCCTGAGCCTCACCAGCGAGGTCAGCACCATTGCATCGGGAACAGCGGGTCACGGGCTCACCACGGACGGCACCTATCTCTATGCGTGTTCGTCGCCCGTCAAGAAAATCCGCATCAGCAATCCCTCTGAGGTCACCACGGTTTCCGGAGCGAACTGCACCTATGATCTCACAACAGACGGCACCCACCTCTATGTCCTTGAAGGGCCGTCGGGGCCGGTGACCAAGATGTCCGTCAACGGGGGCAGCAAGACCACGGTGTACAGCGGATCCTTCAGTGACTCCAATGGCGTCACCACCGATGGGAGCTTCCTCTATATCTTTGATGGCGGACACGTCAAGAAGATCAACCTGTCCAACAACCAATTCGTCACGAATCTTCAGCATTCTGGTGCAAGAGGACTGCGCGGCACCATGGTGGGAGAGACTCTCTACATCAGCGGGACCAACATCCGCAAGATCTCAACCTCGGGGAGCAACTTCGCCACTTTGATCAGTGGGGTTTATTCGGAGGGACTCGGCAGCGACGGCACCCACATCTACTACGCAGACGGCAGCACCCTGAAGCGCTACACCATCGCAAGCGGGGCGATCTCGACCGTCAAGAGTGGACTGAGCGGCTTGCGGGGCATCGTCACAGATGGAACCCACCTGTACGTCACAGTCACAGGCGGACAGGTTAAGAAAATACGGGGACAGTAAGGCATAAGTAAAATTACCCATTCGCTGAACCTCTATCCATTCGATTAACTTAATCAGATAATCCACCCTTTGCGGTCCAGTCCTCCTCCATGATTTGAACGTGCATTGCACAGCCCCGTCCTGCTAAACTGCTGGGAAGGAAACCCAGCAACCCTTCACCAACGCAGTCACATGGGCAGCACCGACTTCGCAATCGATTCTCAAGACATCCGCTTTGTGGTCAGGGAGTGGCTGCACGCAGAGCAACTCAGCCAGCATTCCCGCTTTGAAGCGTTTGACGCGGACACGCTGGACCTGATGCTCCAGGAAAGCGAGAAGTTCTCTGCAGAGGTTCTCTTTCCCACCCGCACCGAAACGGACCGGGAGGGCTGCCGCGTGGAGGACGGACGGGTGCGGATGCCCAAGTGTCTTAAGGGACCCTACCAACAATCCTACAAGCTGGGCTGGGGATCCTTGTGCAGCGATCCGGACTATGGAGGACAGGGGGCGCCCGTCACCCTGGGATTGGCGGTCAGTGAAGCAACGGTTGCCGGGAACCAGGCAATCACTTCTTTTTTTGCACTCACCTCCGGAGCCGCCCGGCTGATCCTCTCCTTCGGGGCTCAGGACCTCAAGGACCGCTACGTTCCCCACCTGCTCAGTGGACGTTTCAACGGCACCATGTGCCTGAGCGAAGCCCACGCCGGTTCCGATGTTGGAGCCGCGCTCACCTCGGCGGTGCCGCTCGGAGACGGCAGCTACCGCATCAAGGGCACCAAGAGCTGGATTTCCAACGGCGATGCGGACCTTGTGGAAAACACCATCCACGCCGTGCTGGCGCGCGTTGAAGGTGCACCGGCGGGCACCAAGGGGCTGACCCTGTTTGCAGTCCCACGGGTGCATGTGAAGGACGACGGCAGCCTTGGTGACTCCAACGACGTGGACGTGCCCTCCATCGAGAGCAAGATGGGCCTGCACGGCAGCCCAACCTGCGTGGTCAAGTTTGGAGAAAACGACGGCTGCATTGGCTGGCCCCTGGGCGGGGAGGGTCAGGGGATGCCCTGCATGTTCCAGATGATGAACGAAGCCCGCATTGGCACGGCAACCATCGGACTTGGCATCGGCAGCCTCGCGGCACAAAACACGACCGCCTACGCCAAGGAGCGCGTGCAGGGGCCGCACATCACCAAAATGAGTGATCCGGACACTCCACGGGTGCCCATCATCGAACACCCTGCAGTGCGGTTCAACCTCCTGCAGATGCGGGCTCGGGTGGAGGCCATGCGCGCCCTCATGTTCAAAGCGACCTTTCTGCTGGATGAAATCTCGGTCACGGACGATCCGGAGATGCAGGCCTCCAAGCAGAACCTGGTGGACCTGCTCACACCCATGTGCAAGGGCTGGTGCACAGAGGTGGGGCTGGAGGTGGTGCAGACCGGAATCCAGGTGCTGGGCGGGGTCGGCTACACCAAGGACTTCCCGATGGAGCAGCTCTACCGGGACCTCCGGGTTGCGCCGATTTACGAAGGCACGACGGACATTCAGGCGTTGGACCTCGTGGGGCGCAAGATGATGCAAAACCAGGGGGCGTTGTTCGTCGCCCTGCTTCAGCAGATTGGGGAGTTCCTGCCCTCCCTCGGCGAGCATCCCCGGCTGGCCTCTCTCGGCAAGATCTATGAGAACTACTGCGACACCCTCTCCGATCTCGCCCTTGGCACCCAGGAGGTCATGCAAATTCGTGGAATTGAAGGCGTTGTCCTTCATGCCACCCCCTTCCTGATGTTCTGCTCCTCGGTCACGGCAGGATGGTTGCTGCTCCAGCAGGCCGTGGTGGCCCACGACCGTCTTGAAAAACTCAAGCACGAACACGGCATTGGCGATCTCGATACCGCCGAATTTCTCAAGGAGAACCCGCAGGCGCGGTTCTACGAAAACAAGCTGATCACCACGCAGTTTTTTGTGGAAGCCGTGATTCCACAGTACGAGGGTTTGATGGCCGCTGCCAAGCGCCGCAACTACGACCCGCTCGACATCGTTTTCTGATTTTTCTCTGCGAATTCTGTGACTCTGTGGTGAAAAGTGACGCCTACAACCTAAACCTCAACCCACCTGAATACATGAATTTTGACGGACAAGCTCTGCGTTGCCGCTCGCTCGAAGACGGGCTGGTGGAACTGACCTTCGACCTCCAAGGCGAATCGATCAACAAGTTTAACCGCGCCACCACCGAGGAACTCCGGGAGGTGGTTTCTCTGCTTCAGCAACAGTCCAACATCCGGGGGCTGCTGATCACGAGCGCGAAAGAGGTTTTCATTGTGGGCGCGGACATCACCGAGTTCATGGCAAATTTCAAGGTGTCGCAGGAGGAAATTGCCGCAGGGGTTCGTGAAGCTCAGCAGATTTTCCTCGATCTCGAAAATCTCGAATTTCCCAGTGTTTGTGCAATCAACGGCTACGCACTCGGTGGTGGCTTTGAATTGTGCCTCGCCTGCACCTACCGCGTGGTTTCCACCAGGGCCAAGGTCGGGCAACCGGAAGTCAAGCTCGGCATCCTCCCCGGATTTGGCGGCACCACCCGCCTGCCCCGACTCATTGGTGTGGACAACGCACTGGAGTGGATGGCGCTGGGCAATGAGCAGTCTGCCGATGCTGCGCTCAAGTCCGGCGCAGTGGACGCGGTTTCTGAACCAGACACGCTCCGGGAGTCGGCCCTGACCTTGCTCCGTCGTGCCGTTGCTGGAGAGTTGGACTGGCAGGCCAAGCGGGAAGACCTCCGGGGTCCGCTCAAGCTCAACGAGAACGAGGCGTTGATGGCCTTTGAAAGTGCGCGGGGCCTGATCGCTCAAAAAGCTGGAAAAAACTATCCTGCCCCACTGACCATCGTTGGAGTCGTGCAGGCCTCGGCCCCATTGTCCTTGGAACAGGCGTTGGAAATTGAAGCCGAGGGTTTTGCCGAACTGGCAAAAACGCCGCAGGCGGCGGCGCTCGTCGGCATCTTCCTTGGAGATCAACTGCTCAAGAAAAAGGCAAAACAGGCTCGCAAGCAGGCGCGTCCCTTTGAGCAAGCCGCCGTTTTGGGCGCAGGCATCATGGGTGGTGGCATCGCCTACCAATCCGCGTACAAAGGCATTCCCATTGTGATGAAGGACATCGCCCAGTCCCAGCTTGACCTTGGACTCAACGAAGCCTCGAAAATCCTCACCAAGCGTATCGAACGGGGCCGCTTGACTCCGGACAAGATGGCCGCCACGCTCACGCGCATTCTGCCGACCCTGAGCTACGATGCCCTCCGGGACGCTGACATTGTGATTGAAGCAGTCGTTGAGCGCGAAGATGTGAAACGTTTGGTGTACGGCGAACTGCAAACGATGGTCCGGGAGGATGCCGTGATCGCGTCCAACACCTCAACGATTTCCATTAACCGCCTCGCTGAAAGCATCCAAAACCCAGAGCGTTTCTGCGGGATGCACTTCTTCAATCCCGTCCACCGCATGCCTCTCGTGGAGGTGATCCGGGGCAAGGATTCCAGCGTAGAGACCATCGCCACCACCGTCGCCTACGCCAGCGCGATGGGGAAAAGTCCGGTTGTCGTCAATGACTGCCCCGGCTTTCTCGTCAACCGCATCCTCTTTCCGTACTTTGCAGGCTTCAACGGACTGCTCAAGGACGGCGTGGATTTCCAGCGCATTGACAAGGTGATGGAGAAATTCGGCTGGCCAATGGGTCCGGCCTTCCTACTCGATGTCGTGGGGATCGACACCTCCCGGCACGCCGAACACGTCATGGCCGCCGGCTTTCCAGATCGCATGGCCCCAAGTAGCGCGACGATCACGGACTTGTTCTATGACAACAACCGCTACGGGCAGAAGAACGACACGGGCTTCTACCTCCACACCACTGATGCACGCGGCAGGCGCAAGAAGGTGCGCGATCCGGAAGCCGATGCGCTGCTGCAAACTTGGTCACAGCCTGTGGATCGGGAGGTGTCCGACGATGAGATTGTGGACCGTATGATGCTGCCCATGTTGATGGAAAGCTCCCGCTGCTTGGAAGACGGCATCGTCGAATCCCCCGCCGAAGTGGACATGTCGCTGGTTTACGGTGTCGGCTTTCCTCCGTTCCGGGGCGGAATTTTCCGCTGGGTGGATCAGGTGGGGGCCGCAACACTGGTCGGCAAGGGTGAAAAATATGCTTCCCTGTTGTCCCTCAACCAACCCACCGCACAGCTCCGGGAGTTGGCCAACCGCAACGACAAGTTCTACCCCCTCTGAATCATGCCCTTCTGCAAAATCGATGGACTTCAGATCCATTACCAAACTCCGGCGGATCTCACGAATCCTCAAGGACAGCGCATCCTCTATGTCCACGGGACGGGCTGCAACGGTGGACTTTGGAATCGGCACATGGCGGAAATTGCGGAGGCACACACCCCGGTGGCGATTGACCTGCCCGGACACGGAAAATCATCAGGAGCCGGCTTTCGGGGAGTCGCCGATTACACGCATTTTGTGATGGAACTTGCGAGCAGCTTTGGCTGGGAACGCTATCTGGTGGCGGGACATTCACTTGGTGGAGCGATTGCCTTGGCAACCGCGACTTACGACCACACGCATGTTTCCGGAATGCTGTTGATTGACACCGGGGCGCGGCTGCGGGTGAATCCGGAAATTCTGGACGCCGCCCGCGAAGCAGCAGCGCAAGGGCAGGCGATTCCACTCCCGCGCTGGAGCTTTGCCGAAAAAACCACGCAATCCGTGATTGACGCCGTGGGCAGGCAAATCGCGGATACCCCTCCGGAAGTCACGCTCAAGGACTGGATCAGCGACGACAGCTTTGATTTCTTGAACCGCTTGGGTAACATCACTGTGCCAACCCTCGCGATCTGCGGGCAGGAGGACCAACTCACCCCCGTCAGGTACCACGAATTCTTCCGTGACCACCTGCCCAACTGCCAACTCGAAGTCGTTCCAGATTCCGGGCACTGGCCCTACGCCGAGCAACCGGAACTCTTTGACCGCGCCGTGCGGGGATTTCTCGACTCTCTACCAAATCCCTGCTGAGGGGTTCAAAAATCATCAAGCCCCTCCTGAAACTCAGGTTGGTCAAGAAAGCACCGCCTCGATTAGATACGGCCCTTTGATCGAAAGCCCGGTTTCGAGGGCTTTGTTGAACTGCTCGGCGGTTTCGGCACGAATCCCTTCCACCCCCATACCTTTTGCCATTGCAACCCAATCGAGGTGAGGGCGGTCCAGGTTGAACATCGCCTGCGTGTTTGCTCCCGGCTGCGCCCCGACATTCCGCAATTCGTCATGCAGGATCGCGTAACTGCGGTTGGCGAAAATCACCGTCGTGACATCAAGATTTTCCCGCGCCTGTGTCCAGAGTGCCTGCACCGTGTACATCGCACTGCCGTCTCCGGAAAGGCTCAGCACCTTGCGGTCCGGACACGCGACTGCCGCCCCGGTGGCTTCGGGCAGCCCCCGACCAATCGAGCCGCCGGTTCCGTAAAGCCAATCGTGCGGCGGACAGCCCACGGTGAAGGGAGCAACGCGGCGTCCCGCAGTCAGCGACTCGTCACTCACAATCGCGTTTTCTGGCAGAAAACACCCCAGCGCCGCTCCAATCGCATCCGGATCCAGTGTCCCACTACGCAATTCCGGACGACCCGGAGTTTGTAAGGTGGGTGCGGTTTGCGAGGCTCCAAGTTCGTCAGCCAACCACTCCAGCGCGTGCAGAATATCCTCCGCTGTTGTGGCGAGGGTGTGGGGTTCACACGAGTCCGGAATCAGCACGCTGGGCTTGTTGGGATACGCAAAAAATGCAATCGGCACCTTGGTGCCCACCAGCACGATGTGTTGATAGGCTTCCGTCACCCGCAGGGCTTCATCCACGATGTACGGAATACGCGGGACTGTAACACGCCCTGCACCACGCTGGGTGCGGGCAGTGCCGAATTCAGTCATCAACGTCGCACCCGTTTGGTTGGCAATACGACTGACGACCTCCAAAGCTTCCGTTCGCAAGGCTTTGCCACCGATCATCAGCAAGGTGGGTTCGCCGGATCGTAGAACTTCCGCACAGTCGGCAATGGCGTCGGCGTTCACCTTTGCGTGAGCCGCCACCTTGGGGACTTGTGCACTGCCCTTCGCTTCATTCCACGCGGTGTCTGCGGGCAGGATCAGGGTGGCAATCTGTCCCGGAGCCTTGCAGGCTTCGGCAATCGCTTGAGCGCCGTCCGGTGCCACATCCGCTGCGGTTGGCGAGGTTTTCACCCAATCGGAAACTGGCCAGGCGATGCCCTCGATGTCTGCGGTCAACGGGGCGTCATGCTGAATGTGGTAAGTCGCGTGTTCCCCGATGATGTTGATGATGGGGGTGTGGGCTTTCTTGGCGTTGTGCAAATTGGCCAAACCATTGCCGAGTCCGGGGCCGGTGTGCAGCAGGGTTGCCGCCGGTTTATCCAGCATCCGCCCATAACCATCGGCGGCTCCGGTCACCACGCCCTCGAACAATCCCAGCACACAGCGCATGCCCTCGACCTTGTCCAGCGCCGCGCAAAAGTGCATCTCCGAGGTTCCGGGGTTCGTGAAACACACGTCCACTCCGCCTGCCAGCAGAGTACGCACCAGACTTTCTGCTCCGTTCATTGTTCTACTCCGTTCATCGTTTTGTTGTTATCAAGCGCGGATTCAACTCGTAAGTGCAACTCACCGTCTGGTGAAGAGAGGCAAGCTG
>CAJWCD010000145.1:0-7600 GCA_913020725.1 uncultured Pseudomonadota bacterium | reverse complement strand
CAACCGGCCACGGAAATGTCTTGGCTTCAAGACTCCAAATCAGCTATTCTCAGGAATCAACCCACCTGTTGCACTTACGAGTTGAATCCGCGCATTTTGGTGCAATTATTAGCCGCAACTGTTGCCACAATAACTTTCGGATGGTTGTCATCGGAAACCGTCACCTCACACCAAGTGGGGTGATTCCCAACAGGAAATTCCAGCAGTTCTCCACCAAAACAGGAATCGATGAGCAAGACAACGCTGCGGGTTTTGAGCTATAACCTTTACTGGGGCGGTCACCGGCAACCGCTGGAACGGACCATCGCAGTGATCCGGGAATCCGGTGCGGATTTGGTGGGGCTTCAGGAAAATGTCAACCGGGACTACGAAGACCAGACTCCGGCGTTGGCGAAGGCACTGGGATTCTCCTATGTACACCATGCCATGCTAGACGCCCCCGGAAGACCGAGCAACGCGTTGCGCCCACGCTGGTCTCAGCAGGCCGGGCAATCCACCTTGAGCCGACATCCAATTACCGCACAATCTCCCGGAGGTTCTGGCACTCAGGTGGAATTGCCTGCCGGGCATCGGGTCTGGATGTTCAACACGCACCTTTGGCATTACCCTTATGTGCCCTATCAGTTGTTGAACATTGGCTATCACGGAGGCGACACGCTTGCTCCGGATGCTCCGGATGCCGAGGCGCAGGCGATTCTTTCCGCCCGCATTGGTCATGAAACTGAGATCACCAAAATTTTGTTGGACTTGCAAAGCGTGCTTCCCGGTGGAGAACCGATTTTCCTCACTGGAGATTTCAACGAACCCTCACATCTCGACTGGACGGAAGCAGCCGCTCAAGCCGGACTCCATTCCCACAAGGTCGCGTACCCCACCTCAAGGCAAGTCGCCAGAGCGGGTTTGCAGGACGCCTTCCGGGAATGCTATCCTGACCCCGTCACAGACCCGGGGTTCACTTGGCCTGCGGGAGCTTATCCAGAAACTCCGGATTCGTCCATTGCTGACCCAGAAGACCGCATTGATTTCGTGTATTTCATAGGAACGGGAGTGCAGGTGAAAAACGTTCAGCGGCTGGGCGAGGCCGCAGAAACTTCAGACCTCGCCTTTCCGGAATACCCTTCCGATCATCGGGCGGTGTTGGCCACCTTTGAGCTGCCACAACTCTGAGCGCGACACCAAGTTTTTTCACCTCAACCGAACAAGCGCGTCCACGACCACCACCCCCTTGCCTTGCGGACGCACAACCACAGGATTGAGATCACAACCCGTGAGACGATCGGCGTGGATTTCAACAAAATTGGCGAGGTGCAGCACAGTTTCAACCAGTGCGTCAATGTCGCCTTGCCGCTGTCCACGCCAGCCTGCGAGCAAAGCAGCCACGCGCAAATTTTGCAGGGCGCACCGAACTTCCTTTTCCGCAAGCGGCAACAGTAGTGCAACCGCATCCCGCAGCAATTCCGTGAAAATTCCACCTGCGCCAAGTGTCAAAGTTGGGCCAAATTGCGGATCCACGGAAACACCAAGCAGCAGTTCGGCCACTCCGTCCGTGATCATTTCCTCGACAAGAAACCTTTCCGCCAGTCCGGACATTCCGGAAACAGCCTCGGCCACTTGCTGCCGTGAACTCAAGTTCAGTGCCACTCCACCGCATTCGGTCTTGTGCAGCAGTTCCGGAACGACCGCCTTGACCACCACCGGAAAACCAAGTTCTGCTGCCGCATCCGGCGCGTCTTCGGCAGCAACCACACGCCCCTGCGGCACGAGGAAACCGTGTTTTACGAGCAATTCCTTCGCTTCAGCTTCGCTCAGTGTCCGGATCGGCACTTCATCCGGAACCGGTGGGTACAACTTTGGTGGAGACCAGTTGTCCCAAACGGTTTGGATGTTTGCGGAATGATGCAGTGCTTGCAGAGCTTCCGCAAGCCCTTGCAACGGCACCACTCCAGCCTGCAGGCATTTTTCCCGTGTCGTCTTCGAGAGACTTTCCGGCAACGACGAAAGCAACGCCGCGTGTCCCGGACTTTGCGGAGCCACCTCCAGCAAGGTGTCAATCGCCCGATCAAAAGAGGCGGTGTCCGCGAGTGTGTCGTCCTGCGGGTCCACCATGAACGCCGTGATCCCGTAATCGCAACGCAGCAGCAACCTGAACATTTCGCGCAATTTCGGGTAGTCGAACCAAGTCGCGGTTTGAATGTCGAAGGGATTGCGTAGCCTGACACGCTCACCAACGGTAGCCCGCAGCGTGTCGTGTTCGGCCTCCGGAAACGGAGAAAAATCGAGATCGAAGCCGTTCGCTGCATCGGAAACCATCGCCATGTCGCCTCCGGAAGCTCCCAGCACCAACACTCGATTGGACGGCAGCGGGCCGAAACAATGCAACAGTTTGAGCGTTTCCACGAGCGCACTCAGTGTGTCGCAACGAGCGATGCCCAGTCGCTTGAAAAGTGCATCGTGCAGTTCATCGGAGCCAGTCAGCGCTCCGGTGTGCGTCAGCGCAGCAGTTTGGGCTTGCTGCGAGCGTCCGGCTTTGACGAGCGCAAGCGGCTTCCCTTTTGTCCGGGCGTGATCCACCGCTTCAACGAATTTCGGCACATCAAGAATACCTTCCAGGTAGAGTCCGATGGCGGAAACGCGCTCGTCCTCTGCGCAGTAGCGGATCAAATCCTCGGCGGTGAGCCGTTGTTGATTGCCCACGGTGAGGACATAACCGACCGGAAGTGAGCGGTGCTGCTCCATCACGGTGATCGAGATGGTGCCACTTTGTCCGATGAAGGCAATGCCGCGTTCAACGGGCATGCCTGTCACCTGATCCGGCCAGAGCGCGACGCGGTCGAAGAAGTTGGCGAATCCGTAGCAATTCGGGCCGATGAACGGCAATTCCCCTGCCGCTGCATCCAGTTTCCGCACCCAGTCCGCGCCGTCCGTTTCCTCGCCAAATCCCGCCGCAAACACCACCGCACCACCCAATCCACGTTTGCGCAATGCCGAAAATTCTTGCACGGTCAGTGCGCGGTTGATGCCGAGAAACGCTGAATCCGGAGCGTCCGGAAGCTCTGCCGCCGAGCGAAAACAACCCTCCCGCGTGGGATGCACCCGCCAGAGTTCTCCCGGAAAGCCGAGTTTGTCGCACTGCTCAACGACATAGTCCGACCACTTGCCGCCATAAACGGCAACTGTTTTTGGACGAAACAGGCGGTCGAGGTTCATGCTCCCAAAGGCCGGAGCAGACCGCGTGAAATGATGTGGCGCTGGATTTCGGAGGTGCCGTCCCAAATGCGCTCCACGCGGGCGTCGCGCCAGATGCGCTCCAGCGGCAGGTCTTCCATCAGCCCCATGCCGCCGATGGTCTGGATGGATTGGTCGGCAACACGGGCCAGCATTTCCGAGCAGTAGAGCTTGGCCATCGCGCAGTCCTCCGGAGTGACGGTTCCCGCGTCAATCTTCCACGCGGTTTCCAGCAGGATCAGGTTGGCCAGCTTGATCTCGGTGGCCATGTCCGCAAGCGGGAAGGAGACGCCCTGAAACTTGCCGATTTTCTGGCCAAACTGCTCGCGGGTTGCAGCATAATTCAGGGCTGTGTCAAAAGCCCGCTCGGCCCGTGCCACACAAGTTGCAGCCACGGTGAGGCGCGTCGGCCCCAGCCATTCGTTGACCAGTCGGAAGCCGTCACCCTCCGGACCCATCATCCGCCACGCCGGAATGCGGGCGTTGTCGAAGCGCAGGATGTTGTTGGTGTAGCCCCGGTGCGAGACATTGCGGTAACCCGGAGCAACCTCGACTCCGGGATCATCGAAGGCGACGAGGAAAGCGGAAATGCGTTTTTTGAAGCCCTTGGAGGTTTCCTCCTCTCCGGTCGCCGCGAACAGCACGCAGTAGTCCGAAACCGAAGCCTGCGAGATGAAATGCTTCTCGCCGCTGATCACCCACTCGTCGCCATCGCACACGGCTTTGCATTTCATGCCACGCAAATCGGAACCCGCTCCCGGCTCGGTCATAGCGATGCAGTCGCGCTTCTCGCCTTTGATGGTTGGCTCCAAAAATTGCGTGACCTGTTCGCCCTCACAGGCGGCAAGGATGTTGAGCGGACGATGCGCACATTCCGCCAGCGCCAACGAGGTGCGGCCTAATTCTTTTTCGATGAGCATCACCGACACTGCGTCCAAACCACCACCACCAACCTCTTCCGGGAGGTTGCAGGCGTGCAGTCCCAACTCCATTGCTTGTTTCTTCAGCGTAGCCGCCAATTCCGGAGGCAGCGTGTCGGTGCGCTCCAGCGTTTCTTCGTGCGGCAGCATCTCCTGCTCCACAAAGCTGCGCGTCATTTCCACAAGCATCTTCTGCTCGTCGGTCAGGCTAAAGTCAATCATCTGTAAATTATGTTTAAAATTTCCAACGGCGGTTGCATGCGCTGCACGGTCCGGAGCGAGGTTCGTGTTGTTGACCGTTGCTGTAGAACCGGTAGGCTTTCATATTGATACCAAGTTTTCAATTGCTTCTTGCTCTGCACTTCTGCAATGTCTTCATAAGACCTTCCTTGCAGCGGGATTGGGGCTGATCTGAAAACGGTTTCAAGGCACTGGAGAGGAGGCGAAACTTGTCGAAAGGAAAAAATCAGATGAGCAAAACAACCTCTCCTGTCGTACTTGTCACCGGCGCTGCACGCGGCATTGGGCTTGCGACCACCAAACAGTTTCTTGCCGCGGGTTGGAGAGTCGCCATGCTGGACATTGACTCTGAAACACAGGACGCTGCAGTGACAAAACTTGCAGAGCCGGAGAACACGCTCGCGCTCACATGCGATGTTGCATTCCCCGAGCAGGTACACCGTTCCATGGACAAACTGATCAACCGTTTTGGACAACTGAACGGTGTCGTCAACAATGCTGGCACGGCGGTTTTTAGTCCCCTCGCGGAGACAACCTATGACGAATGGTCACGAGTTCTGGCAGTCAACCTTTCCGGGCCTTTCTTGGTTACACAGGCGGGGTTACCACATCTGATTGCCGCTGGTGGTGGGTCGGTTGTCAACATCACCTCGATCTCAGGGCTACGGGCCAGCACCTTGCGGGTCGCATACGGTGTCAGCAAGGCCGGACTCGCACAACTGACTCGACAACAGGCTGCGGAGTTGGGCGAACATGGAATTCGTGTCAACGCGGTCGCCCCCGGACCCGTCGATACTGCAATGGCCAAAAAGGTTCACAGCGCCGATATTCGCTCCGCCTACCATGATGCGATTCCACTGAACCGATATGGAACTGAAGACGAGATCGCCAACATGGTCCTGTTTCTCAGCGGACCCAATGCCAGTTACATCACTGGCCAGATCATAGCCGTGGATGGTGGATTTGCATCCACCGGCATTGGCCTGCCTAGCCTGCGTCAGTAGTTCCGACTGCTTATTGCAAAATCGGAGAGATTTTCCTAAGTGATTAATCGACCAGCCACGCATCCCCCTCCCGGACTTCAATCAGGGTGAAGGTGGGCGTGGTCCACGCTTGTTCCAGTGCGGTGGTAAACTCGGCTCTGCTTTCTACCCGAACCCCGTTGCCGTTGCAGGCTTTGGCAAGGGCGATAAAATCTGGATTGGGTCCGTTCACGCCCAGCGTGGGGATTGAGCGGCGCAGCATGTCGTCGTGGATTTGCTTGAGGCTGCTGTTGTTCCAGAGAATGATCGGCAGCGGCAGTTCCAGTTCAGCAGCAGTCACGAGTTCCTGCACGGTGAACATGAAACCACCGTCGCCCGCCAGCACGACCACAGGCTGTTCCGGAAGTGCGAGTTTCGCGCCGATGCCATTGGGCAGTCCGCAGCCGAGGGTGCAGTAACCTGCCGGATAATGCCAAAGCCGAGGTTGCTCGACGGGCATGGCAAAGCATCCGGTGTACACCAACTGGCAGATGTCTCCTGAAAAAATAGTGTTTTCTGGAACGGCGGCGCGCAGTGTTTCCAAAAGCCGGGTGTGCTGCTTTTCGCTGTCGGTCAGGTTGGTGTGGATGTCCACCTGAAGTTTTGCCAAGACTGCGGATTGATCCTCGGCGGTTCCGGTTTCATCGCCCAAACATTCCAGCAGGCTGGCGATGGTCGGTTTGGCGTCTGCGACAATGCCGAGGTCTGCCGGATAGAGATCGTTGAGCTTGCTCCGGTCGAGGTCAATGCGGATCAGCGTGCCCGCGATTTTCATGCGGTCCACGAAACTGTCGGTTTCAGAGAGTTCGGTACCGACAGCCAACACCACATCTGCTGAAGGCAGGAACTGTTGCACTTCCGGACGCACGAGTCCGCCGCCAAGGCCCAGCGGGTAGGATTCGGGAACCACCCCCTTGCCCGCACAGGTGGTGACAACGACGGCGTTGAGCCGTTCCGCAAGTCCGGTGAGTTCGGCCTGCGCCTCCACCGCACCGCCGCCTACGATAAGCAACGGACGCTTTGCCATGCGCAGCAAATCCGCAGCGGCCTGCACATCCTCCGGATTGGCCCGTGGGCGAGACGGGATCGTGCGGGGCGACCAGTGACCCGTGGTTTTTTGGGCAAGCACATCGATGGGGATGGCGATGTGAACGGGACGCGGACGCTCCGCAGCAAAAATCGAAAACGCCTGTCCGAGCAACTCCGGCAACTCATCCGGAGACAGCGCGGTCACGCTCATTGCCGTGAGGGGTTGGGTGACGGCCTGCTGATCCTTGATTTCGTGCAAGCATCCCCAGCCCTTGCCGAAGGTGTGGCTCGCGGTTGTGCTGGAAATCAGCAGTACCGGAATCGAATCCGCGAAGGATTGTCCCAGCGGCGTCGCAGCGTTGGTCACACCCGGTCCGGAAATCAACACGCACACGCCCGGTTTGCCACTAACGCGGGCGTAGCCATCTGCCATGAATCCGGCTCCCTGCTCGTTGCGAGCCTGCACATGTTGGATACGGCTGTGCCCCAAGCCTCGGTAGAGGTCCAACGTGTGAACCCCCGGAATTCCGAAAACCGTGTCCACCCCGTACTGCTCCAGCAACTGAATCAGGGTTTCTCCGCAGGTGAGTTGTGCTGGCATGTTCGCCTCTTCCTATTTCTACATGTTTTCCAGTAATCCCCGCACCCCAATCAGGTATTGGGGGAGTCTCGCATAGATCGACTCCGCGAAGCCCTCAGCATAAGCGTGAGTCGTAAGATGCCGCTTTGAGACTCTAGCAAGAATTGCTTTCAAGTTGTTAACGTGTCCCTCTTGCCGCTTCCGTTCCAGTCCATGATACTCTGCTGCCGCTGCGGAGGACAACTCAATTTGAGACCCTGAACCCACAGGAGGCCACGGCAGACGATGTTTCAATCCGCGTCCGAGCTGAAGCCCGGACGAAACCCTCTACGATGCACGGGCCGTCAACATACTGAGGGTTTCAATCCGCGTCCGAGCCGAAGCCCAAACGGAAAAATTCCGCGCCGACTCACGCACTTATTTGCGATAAGGTCTATTGGGGAAGAGACCTGACTGACCTTCATCGTCAGATTCTTCCTGATGATGCACATACTCACGGATCATTTCCTCATCCAGGCCAACAGTGCTAGCAAAATACCCCTGCGCCCAAAAATGCTTGCCTGTGAATCCGTGCTTCACTCTTT